>JBBQXT010000092.1:0-12202 GCA_038209415.1 Geobacterales bacterium | reverse complement strand
TGCTTTCTAGATGTCAGTGGCGTTACAAAGATTAATTACGACATTTTAAAAGGAATGACGAAAGACATTACTGTCCATGTCTGCGTTACAAAACGTGATGATTTTCTTTCAACCAACTGGGACGATCTTTTTGCAAGCGCTTTTCATGAGCCGTTTAAGCTCTGGCGCATTCCGGCTCGCAAGCGTTACCATGCCTTTATTGACTATCTCGTGCAGCATGAAATCGATCTCATTTACATTACTCATTCATTGTGGCTTTATGAAAATATTGCCCGTCTCAAACGGGATCTGCCAGCCATCAAAATGGTCGATTCACTCCATGTTCTGGAACCATACTGCTTTCGGGGAGGGTTTCCGGACATAAGTGCCAATCGCTTTGTGCATCCATATCTTGATGCAAGCATCTTGATTTCGCAAAATATGGAAAATTATCTTCTTAATAATTACTCAGTTGATTGTAGGAAGCTATTTGTGGTTCACAATGGAATAGATGTCACTAATTTCAAACCAGATACCGGTTGCAAAGTAGAGAACAGGATTCTTTCTGCGTCACAGTCTTCATGCAAGGTAGTTGGGTTTATTGGACGTTTTACTGAACAGAAACGTCCGCTGTTATTTGTCAACATTGCACATGATCTTACTAAAAAAAATCCGGATCTAAAATTTTACATGGTTGGGAACGGGCCACTTTCTGAAGAGATATCCAGGTTAATTGAACACCATGGATTGAACGGTCAAATGAGTCTATTACCTGCACAAAGTGATATAGTCTCGATACTACAAGAAACAGATGTATTGCTGCTGCCTTCGTTGTATGAAGGGGCGCCGCTGACAATTCTTGAAGCGTTGGCGGTTGGTACGTCTGTCGTAGCGTCTGATGTTGGGGCAGTGCGTGAATATGTCGACGATAAATGCCGACTTATACCGTTAGGCAATGCCGGCATGCAAGAGCGACAGCGCTATGTATTAGCAGTTGAGGGTGCTCTGGCTGACGGGAAGCAATGTTGGGTGCTGGAGCCTGAGCATGATATAAATACCGTTGCCGCAAGCTATCTATCCGTATTCGAGAAAGTCATGAGCTGATTGCAGGTGGCAAATACGGGAGTGAACCTCATTCATGAAAATCCTCATCCTCGGCGCTGGCCCCGCAGGCCTCGGCGCCGCCTACCACCTCAATAAACTTGGCCATACCAATTGGCAACTCTTTGAACGCAATGCCCATGTCGGCGGCCTGTCTGCATCGTTTCTTGATGGCAAGGGATTTACCTGGGACATTGGTGGGCACGTGCTCTTTTCACATTACCCGTACTTCGACAAAGCCATGTCAGAAGCGCTGGGGGACGCATATTACGAACACCAGCGCGAGAGCTGGATTCGTATCCTCCAGACCTGGGTGCCGTATCCCTTTCAGAATAACGTGCGCTATCTGCCTGATGATGCGCTTGAAAAGTGTGTGGCAGGCTTGCGCAAGCTGGCAGGTTCTCCTGCTGCGGCTGGTAACTTCAGGGAATGGATGGATACGGTTTTTGGCAGCGGCATCGTTAAATACTTTATGGAGCCATACAACCGCAAGGTATGGGGTGTGCCGCTCGTGTCCATGAGCAAGGATTGGATCGCCGAGCGGGTCAGTGTGGTTGACCTTGCACGCATCGAACGAAACATTGCCGAAAAGCGTGATGATCTCAGTTGGGGGCCCAACAATACCTTCAGATTCCCCAAGCATGGCGGTACCGGGGCGATTTATGAAGGTATTGCGGACAAGTTCAGGGAGCGGATCAATCTGAACCATGAGATGCTCTCGGTAGATCTTGAACTGAAACAGGTGACTTTCAGTAATGGCAGGGTAGAGTCATATGACCTGCTGATCAACACCAGTCCTCTTGATCTGCTGGTGAAGTCATGCAGAGGTGTGCCGGACACGGTGCGTATGGCTGCGGATAATCTGGTTCACAATGGCGGGCTTATCGTGGGGTTAGGTTTTAAAGGGAAGCGAGCAGATCCCAAATGCTGGATGTACTTCCCGGAAAACAATTGCCCGTTCTACCGGGTGACCAATTTTCACAACTATTCACCTTTTAACGTACCTGATGGGGATTCGAGCCGATATTTTTCCCTGATGTGCGAGACAACCTATTCACCCCATAAACCGGAGCATAGCAGCACCAGTGTCGAATCAACCATACAGGGGCTGATCAACAGCAGCCTGATTGATAAGTCGGAACGGGACAGCATTGTCAGCCGCTATCTGATCGATATTCCCTACTCATATCCGGTGCCTTCGCTTGGACGCGACAGGGCATTGCGGACCATACAGCCTTTTTTTGAGGAGAGGGACGTGTATTCCCGCGGCCGTTTTGGTGCCTGGAAATATGAAGCGGGCAACATGGACCACTCTTTCATGCAGGGCGTCGAATTAGTCGACCGTTTACTGCTCGGCAAAGTCGAAGTCACGCTGCAAGGTATTTCCGGATGAATATCCAATTGATGAAGGTTCTGGATGGAACTATCGGGCGTTTGGCTGGATATCTGATGCCCGTCCCAGAGATCAATCATAAACTAGACACAATCAATTCCCTCCTCCTCATCCGCCCCGGCGGCATCGGTGATGCGGTATTGCTGGCCCCTGCAATTCGTTCCATAAAAAAACACCATCCCAACATTCATATCACCATACTGGCCGAGAAGCGAAATGCAGGTGTTTTCCCGCTAATATCCGGAATAAACAGATTGCTTTGTTATGACCGTCCAGGTGAGTTTGTTCAGGCATTGCAAGGTAGCTATGATGTCGTCATCGATACCGAACAGAGCCATCGCCTGTCGGCGGTGGTCGCCCGATTGGTGTCTGCACCGGTCAAGATCGGATTTGATACAAATGAACGTCGAAGGATGTTCACCAATTCCATTCCCTATTCCCATGAGGACTATGAGGCGCTCAGTTTTGCACACCTTCTGGAACCGCTGGGGATCGAAGCGGGTAGGGTGGAGATGGGCGCTCCGTTTCTTTCCATCCCGGATACGGCTTCCGGCAAAGCTGCCGGTCTGCTGAAAGCGCTCCATAACCAGCCGTTTGTGGCGGTCTTTCCCGGAGCCAGTATTCCGGAGCGGCGCTGGGGTGCGGAGCGTTTCCGGCGCGTGGCGGACATGTTGTCAGGCTTTGGAATAAAGACCGTTGTTGTGGGAGGGAAAGAAGACCGCCAACAGAGTGAGGTGATTGTAGGCGGCGGGGCAGGACTGAATCTGGCGGGTCTAACCTCGTTGGCCGAAACCGCGGCTGTTATTCAGAGGAGTGCTCTGCTGCTGAGCGGCGACTCCGGAGTGCTGCACATTGCTGTCGGCCTTGGTGTGCCGACGGTATCCCTGTTCGGGCCCGGAAGGGCAAAGAAGTGGGCTCCGCGGGGTGAGCGTCATATCGTGATCAACAGGGAGTTGCCCTGCTCCCCCTGTACCACCTTCGGGACCACGCCGCCCTGTCCGATCGACGCCCGCTGCATGCGGGACATCAGCGTTGATGAAGTGGTCAATGCCGTCACCATGCTGTTAACCAGCGTAGGAGCCATGCCATCACACTGTTGCAAACGGGATTGGATTGAAACAGCGTGATTGCACATAATACCCCTCAATCCGCGGAAACAAAGTCTCAGCCTTGGTTGTCGCTGACCCACTCTTCAAACCGCCTCACAAAAGACCAACTCTGGAAAACTATTCAGGCCATCCCAATTAATCAAGCGCCTTCGCGGCTGTTGCCAGTATGAAAGGCCGACAGGATGCAGTGCGTGACGCGAATGATTCGAACAAGCAATCGTCATGACCATAGCAAACGGTTGACCGACAAGGGATTGCCTTGCTCCTCCGGTACCACTTTTGTAAATCGTGTCTACTAGTACGCTTGACGTAATAGTTTCTAAAGATTAGACTCACAATATGATAAAAAGCTTCCGTGACAAGCAGACTGAGGCCATCTTTAACGATGTGTTTGTTAAACGCTTCAGTTCCATAGAACGACCGTCGCGAAGAAAGTTGTATTATTTGCACCGGGCACGTACGCTGAATGACTTGCTGGTACCACCCGGAAATATGCTGGAATTATTACATGGTGACCGTAAAGGACAATACAGCATCCGTATCAACGATCAGTGGCGCATCTGTTTCCGGTGGGATAATGGGGATGCCTGCGAAGTTGAGATTGTAGATTATCATTGAGAGGAAAAATGACCATGAAAACCATTCTTGACCCTATTCATCCCGGCGAAATTCTTCTGGAAGAATTTATGAAGCCGATGGCAATCAGTATCAATCGTCTGGCACGGGATATTGGCGTGCCGCCTGGCAGAATTAGCACCATTGTCAATGGAAAGCGGGCAATATCGGCGGACACTTCCTTGCGTCTGGGTATGTATTTTAATGTATCTCCAGAAATATGGCTGAATCTGCAAACTGACTATGATTTGAGGATTGCCAGGCGCACGACGGAACTGCATATTGAACCGTTGCGACTGGCAGCGTAGATGAATCACCGATACTTACGCCTGATTCGCGAGGCAACAGGTGTTGATAAGCGAAAGGGAACCATTTTCCACCATGATCTTGACAGCCTTGCCGGTACTTGGAGCGAAACAGATGAAGCTGCATTCAGAAGCGCTACACAATCGCTAGAGGCTGTCGATGAAGATATGTGGAAGTGATATTGGAGGCAGATATATACTGGTGGCAGTAAGGAGGGCATCTAAAATGTTGCAAACAGCACCCACATAAATTACAGTAACCACTGTTACTATAGTCAGCGGGTGGTTGACATGAAATTCTACAACAGAGAAAATGAGCTTGCTGAACTGGCCACGCTTTATACACAGGCCGACTCTACAGGACGGATGACCGTCTTGACCGGGCGTCGTCGTGTTGGCAAAACATTGTTGGCTCTGGAATCTGCAAAAGGCCACAAACGCCTCTATCTGTTCGTATCAAAAAAAGCCGAGACGCTCCTCTGTCAGGAATATATAGAAGAGATCCGGCGCAACTTCACCCTACCCATCATCGGCGAAATTCGCCACTTCAGAGATGTATTCACCCTGCTGATCGAACTTTCACGCACAGAACGATTTACGCTGATCATTGACGAGTTCCAGGAGTTCTTCAGCATAAACCCTGCGGTCTATTCGGAGCTCCAGAAAATCTGGGACCTTAACAAAGCTACCTGCAAGCTGAACGTTATCTTTATCGGATCGGTGCATTCCTTGATGCACCGGATCTTTCAGGATCAAAAAGAACCTCTTTTCGGTAGAGCCGACCGAATCATGTTCCTGAAACCCTTTAGCATAAAATCAATTTATGCGGTAAACAGCGACTACGGCCATCGTGACATGCAGACACTCTTTGATGCCTATGCCGTCACCGGAGGCCTCCCCAAGTATCTTGAGATGCTGGCTGAAAACAATGCCCTACCCAGGCAGCAGATGATGGATTTCATGTTCAGGCAATTTTCTCCGTTTCTGAACGAAGGGAAGAGCCTGCTTATTGAGGAATTCGGTAAGGAGTACGGTACATACTTTTCTATCCTGGAGTTGATAGCGTCCGGCAAGACCGCCCGGAGCGAAATCGAATCAATCCTGGAGATCCATACCGGCGCGTATCTCGCGAAGCTTGAAGGCGAATACGCTCTTATTGACCGTCACAAACCCATAAACGCCACGCCTGGCGGCAGGCTGCAGAAGTATTATATCCGGGACAACTTTCTGAATTTTTGGTTCAGGTTCATTTATCGCAACCTGTCAGCTGTCGAAACCGGCAACTTTACCTATCTCCGTGAGATTGTCGAACGTGATTATTCCACCTGGTCAGGCAGAATACTGGAGCGGTTCTTTCATGAGCTGTGTGCGGAAAGCGGCACGTACAACCGCATCGGTTCCTATTGGGAGCGTGGCAACAAAAACGAGATAGATCTGGTGGCAGTTAATGACCTCAAGAAAGAACTCGTCATCGCAGAGATCAAGGTCAACAAGTCCAGGATCAGTTTAACGGAACTTGAGAAAAAGGCTAAAAACCTGTGCATGGAATTTCAAGGTTACAGCGTTGAATACCGCGCTTTATGTGTTGATGACGCCCTCGTGTTCTTAAGCCGGAATACCACTTGATGAAAGTAATGCTAATCAACTCATTAATTTTGCACGTTCTGGTGCTGAGCCAACTGATCTCGATACCTGCCTGGGCTGGTGGTTGCCCAAAGCTGTCCGCCGATTCGGCCACTGCGCGGATGACCGGACTGAGTGAGGAGATTAAGCATCATAACACCCTCTATTATCAGAAGAACAGCCCCGAAATAAGTGACGCGGAGTATGACCGGCTATTCTCTGAACTGAGCCTGCTGGAGAAATGCTTCCCGAAACAGGCCACTGCGGACTCGCCGACCCGGACCGTGGGAGAGGTGGGCGAGGTTTCGAGAACAAAAGCCCGGCATGATAAGCCCATGCTCAGCCTTTCGTCCTCCATCGGTCCGGAGGCGGTTGAAACGCTGCTGCGTAAAGTTGCCTTGGAGGGCGGAGTGACGACCCTGCTGGTCCAGCCTAAGGTTGACGGACTGCCGGTGGAACTGGTCTATGTGGCCGGCCGGCTAGTTTCGGCTGCCACGCGGGGTGACGGCCGCTTCGGTGAGGCGGTGACGGAGCGTGTCAGGATGATCCAGGGGATTCCTCTGAATCTTGTGGGTTCTTTTCCGGCTCGGGTTGTGGTGCGGGGCGAGATCTATGCAGATTTACCGGCGGTGGCGGCAGCGGGTGGCGACAAAACTGTAAAGTACGCCACGATGCGCCACCGTGCTGCCGGTACTTTGCTGTCTGGTGATCCGGATCCGCAATCACTGGCGGCGCTGCGGTTCTTTCCTTTTGAACTGGTGAATGCCATAGCATGCTGTGAGGTCCATTCCGATCGCGAGGCGTTGCGTCTGCTTGGGCAGTGGGGCTTTCCGGTGAAAACGGAGCAGACCCAGGCGGTAACGACCTTTGATGGTGTTCGTGCCCTGTACCGCTCTTTTCTGGCGAAGCGCGGGCAGTTGCCGTTCGCCGCGGACGGGATCGTGGTCAAGGTTGATGACTTGCTTCTCCGGCAACGTCTTGGAGAAGGTAGTCGAGCGCCGTTTTGGGCTGCAGCCTGGAAGTTCCCCCCGGCAACAGCCACAACCGTGGTACGGGAAATCAGGTGGCAGGTGGGACGCAGCGGCCGTCGTACCCCGTTGGCTGACGTTGTTCCGGTTGACCTTGGTGGTATCCGGGTTCGCAAAGTGTCGCTGCATAACAGCAGAGAGGTTGCCCGACTCGGCATCCAGGCCGGTGACCGGGTGGTTGTTGCCTTGGTCGGGGACGTGATTCCACAAATTGTCGAGGTGGTTGAGCGGGGCGCTGCAGGTAGGGACGAGGGTACGGTTTTGGGAGAGAGCGTGGTGTCAGGGAGTGATTCATGCTTTCGGGACAGCCCCGGTTGCCGGGACAGGTTTCTTTCGCGGGCGGCCTATTTTACGTCGAAAGCGGGACTCAATATCACCGGACTTGGCCGGGGTCGTTTAAAAACCCTGATTGAAACCGGTTTGATCCTTGACCTTCCCACGATCTTCCGTCTTCCCACCGCTGAGATTGCCGTGGCATCCGTGCTGGGAGCGAAAACGGCCGTCAACGTGACAGGTTCGATCCAGTCCCGGCGTCATCCGCCGCCTTTCCGTCTGGTCGCCGCCCTCGGTATTTCCGGCGTCGGCCCGGTTGCCGCACAGCGACTGGCCCGTCAGTTTCCGTCTCTGGATGCGCTGCTCGCCGCCGATCAGCAGCAGATCGACACCCTTCCGAAAGGTTCCCGGGCGGCACGATTAGTTCGTACATTTTTTGGAACGCCGGAAGGGCGGGCGTTATGGAAAGAATTTCGCGATCTTGGTGTCTGGTAAGGGCCCCGGGATTACCCCTCGATCCTCGGAAACAGCGCTTCTGCCTTGGTTATCACGGTCCCCGCCTTCAATCCTCCCCACACGAGACCATCCTGGGTAATCTCTTCCTGCCATCCCAGAGAAACAAGCGCCTTGGCGGCCGTGGCCGGCATGAAGGCCGACAAGATACAGTGTGTAACGCGTTGCGATTCCAGCAGGCAGTACATGACCGTTTCCAGACGCTCTTTATTGGCCGGATCCTTGGCCAGGGTCCAGGGTGCCGAATCATCGATGTATTTGTTGCCGGCCGAGATAACCTCCCAGATGGCCTGCAGCGCCTTGCTGAAGGCCATTTCATCCATCAGCCGTGCCACTGTTGAAATCATCTCTTCGGTCTTCGTTTTGAGGGCGTTGTCCATCTCGTTCAGGGCTGCCGGCGCCGGCAATACGCCCTCGAAATATTTGACGGCCATGGCGGTGGAGCGGCTGAGCAGATTGCCGATATCGTTGGCCAGGTCGGAATTGATCCGCTGAACCAGGGCGGTGTGGGAGAAGTCTCCGTCCAGGCCGAAGGGCACCTCGCGCAGCAAGAAATAGCGGACGGCATCGACACCGTATTTGTCGATCAGCATATTCGGTTCGACCACGTTCTGCAGGCTCTTGCTCATCTTCTGGCCTTCTACCGTCCACCAGCCGTGTGCAAAGACCTTTTCCGGCAGGGGCAGGCCGGCGGCCATCAGGAAAGTTGGCCAGTACACGGCGTGGAAGCGCAGGATGTCCTTGCCGATCAGGTGCACGTTGACCGGCCAGTAGCGTCCGTAGTTGCCGGATTCGTCCGGATAGCCCAAGGCGGTGATGTAGTTGGTCAGGGCATCAAACCAGACGTAGATGATATGCTTCTCGTTGCCGGGAACCGGTATGCCCCAGGAAAAGGTTGTGCGTGACACGGACAGGTCGCGCAGCCCTTCCTTGACGAAGGAGATGATCTCGTTGCGTTTGCTCTTGGGCTGGATGAAATCCGGATGGGCATCGATGTGGGCCAGCAGTTGCTCCTGGTATTTGCTCATGCGGAAGAAATAGGATTCCTCCTTGAGTTTTTCCACCGGCCGGTTGCAGTCGGGGCAGCGACCTTCGATTAACTGGGTTTCGGTCCAGAAGGTTTCGCAGGGGGTGCAGTACCAGTCTTCGTATTCCCCCAGGTAGATGTCGCCCGTGTCGAGGATATCCTTGAAGATGCGGGCGACGCCTTTTTTGTGGCGTTCCTGGGTGGTGCGGATGAAATCGTTGTGGGAGATACCCAGCCGTTCCCAGAGGGCCTGGAAGCGCTTGACCACCCGGTCGGCCAGTTCCAGCGGGGTTTCTCCGGCGGTGGTGGCCGCCTTTTCCACCTTCTGGCCATGCTCATCACTGCCGGTCAGAAAAAAGACATCGAATCCCATCAGCCGTTTGTAGCGAGCCAGTACGTCGGCTGCCACCGTGGTATAGGCGTGGCCGATGTGCGGCACGTCGTTGACGTAATAGATCGGGGTGGTGACGTAGAAAGTCGGTTTCATGGTTCACTCCTCTTGGGATCCGCGCCAGGTCCGCCCGGCGCCGGAGCGGCATTTTCTCCGGGTTTGCGATGGTTGTGCCGGCGGTTGCGGCTCTTGCGCTTGCCCGTTCGCGGCTGGCTGCCTTCCTCCGGCGGCTTCTGCTCTTTGGTGGTGGTGGCTTCGGTCTTGGCGGCCAGGGCCTCGATGGATTCGGCCTTCTTTTCTGCGGGGCGGGGTGCGGGGCGCTGTGCACGCTGGCGATCGCGCTGCTCCTTGCGTGGGTCCGGTTTTACGGTTGCCACCGGTGGCGCCGCCTCGGTTGTGGCATCCCCCAGGACCTCTTCTCGTCGGACGACGATATGTTTGCCGTCATCCATGCGCAGGGTGAGCGTGCCGGTCAGGATATTCAGCTTGTCGATGACGCCGTTGGCTGAAGCGGTGCGCACCCGCTTTCCGCACTTGGGAAAGGTCTTGCGCAGACTGCAGTAGGTCTCGTATTCATAATCCAGGCAGCACAGCAGGCGTCCGCACTGTCCCGAGATCTTGTTGGGATTGAGGGCCAGGTTCTGCTCCTTGGCCATCTTGACCGAGACCGGCTGGAAATCTCGCAGCCAGGAACTGCAGCAGAGTTCGCGTCCGCAGATGCCGAGGCCGCCGGTAATCTTGGATTCGTCACGCACGCCGATCTGGCGCATCTCGATGCGGGTATGAAAGGTGTGGGCCAGATCTTTGACCAGATCGCGGAAATCCACCCGCCCGTCGGCGGTGAAGAAAAAGACCGCTTTGCTGCCGTCGAACTGATATTCGACCCGCACCAGCTTCATCTGCATGGTGCGCTCGACAATCCGGCGCAGGCAGAAGTCGAAGGCTTCGTGTTCCTTCTGCGTGTTGCGTTCCAGGGTAGCCAGGTCATCGGAGGTGGCCTTGCGTTTAATGGTGGCCAGCTTCCCGGCCGGGTCCGGTTCGCGCTCCAGCGGCCCGCGCATGACCTGGCCGATACTGAGGCCTCGCTCGGTTTCAACCACGACCCGGTCACCGGCGACAACGGCTATCTCCGCGGCATTAAAATCATACAGCTTGCTGGCTGTAGAAAACTGAATAGAAATAATTCGTGGCAAACAATCCTCCTCAGTACGTTAGAAATTATTTCTAGCGATTTTGACTAATAATTTCGTTAACGTACTTATCTTGTTAATCAGGGTTAATTTCAGGCAATGGCCTCGGCCATCTTCATGAACAGGCACTCAAGGGCCAGTTTGTTGTTGGCGTTGCGCTGGACCGCCCGCCGTGTTTCCATGATATCGCCCAGCATCTGCAGGGCGCGTTCCAGTGTGCAGCCTGCGGCGAATTTTTCCAGGGCCGGCCGGATGGCGGTGTTGACGATGTCCGTGCAGCCGGCATTCAGATACACGGCATCCCGGGCAACCGAGAGCAGCAGGTCCAGGGATTCGAGGGTCTCGTCGCGGTTGCCGGCCAGCTCCTCGGCCGTATCAAAGATCGTGCTGATCCGGCCCAGATCCAGGGCGGTCAGATGGCTGAGCAGCGTTGCCCGGCGTTCGGCCAGGTTGTTATTGTCCAGTTCGCCGGCGCGCTGCATGCTCCCTTCCGACAGAGGCGCCAGCAGTTCGGCCAGATCGGCTGCAACACCGCTTTTCTCCAGCAGCAGGCGGACATTTTCCGGCGAGAGCGATGAAAAGCGGATCAGCTGACAACGGGAGCGGATGGTCGGCAGCAGCATGTCGGCGTTCTCGGTCAGCAGGATGATGATCGCATTGCCGGGCGGTTCTTCCAGTGTCTTCAGCAGGGAATTGGCGGCATTCACGCTCATACGTTCGGCCGGCTCGATAATGCAGGCCTTGCGTGGCGCTTCGTAGGGCCGCAGAGCCAGTTCGCGCTGGATTTCCCTGAGCTGGTCGATGGAGATGTCGCGCTTGTCGGGCAACGGTTCGACAAAGTGAATATCGCCGTGATTGCCGCCGGCAACCTTGCGGCAGGAGGGGCAGACTCCGCAGGCATCGTCGGCGACGGCCGCGCAGAACAGGGCCTGGATCAGCGTCAGGGCCGTTTTTCTGCGCCCGCAGCCCGGTTTGCCCTCGAAAATGTATGAATGGGGAGTCTTGCCGGAACGGACGGAACGCCGGAAAACCTCCACGATACGTTCATGTCCCAGAATATCAGCGAATGGCACGGTCACTTTCCTTAAGTCGCTCCAGCACCTGCTCAGCGATCCTGTCGGCGATCGCATCAATCGTGCCGCTGGCATTGATCGTCAGAAAGCGGGCCGGCTCATCGCCAGCCAGCCGCAGGTAGCCATCCCGGACGCGCTGGTGAAAGGTGCCGGCCTCCAGCTCGAAACGCTCCTCGCGCGGACCGCTGGCGGCTTCGATGCGGCTTTTTGCCCGTGCCAGACCAATGGCGACATCGCAATCCATCAGCACGGTCAGGTCGGGACGCAGGGACTGGCAGGCCAGGGTGTTGAGTACGTCTATTGTGGCACGCTCGATGCCCCTGCCGCTATGCTGGTAGGCAAGCGTGGCGTCGGTGAAGCGGTCGCAGAGGACGACCTTTCCGGACTGCATGGCCGGCATGATCACTTCGGCCACATGCTGGGCGCGGGCCGCCGCATACAGCAGCAGTTCCGTCAGCGGCACCATGCCCTGATTGTCGGCGTCCAGCAGGATCGCGCGGATCTTGTCGGCAATCGGGCAGCCCCCCGGCTCACGGGTCAGAAGCGTGCCGTAGCCGACGGCCGTCAGACGATCAGACAGGT
>JBBQXT010000091.1:0-12234 GCA_038209415.1 Geobacterales bacterium | reverse complement strand
TTGAGCTCGGTAATATCCACCACCTCGCGAGTGTCTTCACCCACGACATAGCTTGATACGGCAATGTTGTAATCATTCTCGGCGATGGTTTTGTTGTCCACCAGCTTGGCAAAATACTCGGCGTCTTGACGGGCAGTAAATGTCTCCAAAATCTTGAGACGGTTTGTCTCGGAGAGTTTGTTTTTATTGCCGCCACGGACAAACTCGGCTGAGGCATCAATAAAGAGTGTTTTGTTGAGCTTCTTGCTCTTTTTGAGCACGATGATGCAGGTGGCGATGGTCGTACCAAAAAACAGATCAGGCGGGAGCTGGATCACCGCATCAACGTAGTTGTTATCTACCAGATATTTGCGAATTTTCTGCTCCGCACCGCCGCGATAGAGCACACCGGGGAATTCAACAATCGCCGCCGTGCCGCTGGTCGAGAGCCAGGCAAGGATATGCATGGTAAAAGCAAGATCAGCTTTACTTTTTGGTGCCAGCACTCCGGCTGGTGAAAATCGGGGATCGTTGATAAGGAGCGGATTAGCATCGCCCTCCCAATGAATGGAATAGGGCGGATTGGAAACTATCGCGTCAAAGGGTTCATCGTCCCAATGTTTCGGGTCGATAAGCGTATCACCGTGCGCCACATCAAAATGATTGTAGTTGATGTCGTGCAAAAACATATTGATACGGCAGAGATTGTAAGTGGTGAGATTGATTTCCTGCCCGTAGAAACCTTGCCGCACATTTTCTTTGCCGAGAACCTTGGCGAATTTAAGGAGCAGCGAGCCAGAACCGCACGCTGGATCATAGACCTTGTTCACCTCTTTCTTGCCAACAGTGGTGATTTCAGCAAGCAGCTCACTGACTTCCTGCGGTGTATAGAATTCACCACCAGACTTACCGGCGTTTGAGGCGTACATGGTCATCAAAAACTCATAAGCATCTCCGAAGGCGTCGATGGTGTTGTCTGAATAATTGCCCAGGCGCAGGTCGCCGATAGCTTCCAAGAGTTTAACGAGTTGCTGATTTCTTTTTTCTACCGTGCCGCCCAGCTTGTTGGAGTTTACATCAATATCATCAAACAACCCCTTGAGGTCGTCTTCACTGCTGGAACCTTTGGCGGAGTTTTCGATATCACGAAAAATATTGGTAAGTGTTTCGTTGAGGTTGGCGTCAGTACGAGCGTTTTTGCGAACATTGATAAAAAGTTCGCTGGGGAGAATATAAAAACCTTTTTCTTTTACCGTATCGGCGCGACCAAACTCGGCTTCTTTATCTAAAAGTTTGGCATAGTCAAACTCTTTATTGCCTGAACGACGCTCGTCGGCGTTGATGTAGTTGGTAAGATTTTCACTGATGAAACGATAAAAGAGCATCCCCAGCACGTACTGCTTGAAATCCCAGCCATCCACACTTCCGCGCAAGTCCGTGGCAATCTGCCAAATAGCGCGGTGCAGCTCAGTACGTTCTTGTTCTTTCGTCATGTTTTGATTCTCCCGTAAATGTTCAAAAACCTCAGAATTCCGGCATGCCGGAATTCCGCTCTAACTACATGATTTACAACAAATCACATCAAAAAAGTGCCGATATTTTTGCCGATGTCATATTAGCACTTAATTTCCGGTAACACACCTGAAACAAAGACTTTTATCACTTCATAACTTTATTTTCATCAGATAATTCCGCAGATAATCAGATAATTCCGGGGACAGTATATTCAATTCATGTCAAGCAGAAACTCGCAGCCAGACTCCCCAACCCCAGCGTAAAACCTCCGTACCTGCAGACCAGGTCGATAAATGTCAATTTATTTCACTTTCTTCTTTTCCTTGCTGGTCAACTCTTTAAAATTCTCACTCGTTACTACCGGCTTACCAGCTCGCTTTTCAATAGCCATTCGGGACACTCCCCAATTAAGTTGCGACCCGGAAAATAACCCGTCGGGTCAGGTACATTCCCCGCACCCACAGGACATGTGCTTCGTTCTATATGGTCACGCAGATTTTGATGCTTTAAACCTTTTATGGTCTTATGCGTCTTTACCGTTACCCCAGACCATTCCTGATGAATAATGTTGGTAAGAACAGCAAACCCCTCGCCCTTCTTGATGTCATGATCCGCGCAATAATCCGTCAGTTTGTTGCGTGTCTCCTGTCCGGTCATCCGCTGCTGAATCCATTTTTCGCTGCGTCCATGCTGCTGCCAGGTTTCACGAGCGCGATCCAGTGACAACGCCGGATCAGACATTTCCTGCATCCGCTCATAGCCAACCTTGGCAAGCCAGAGCTTGATTGGTTCCGCTTTTGGGCTTGGGACTGACTGAACCAGTCGCAGCAGGGTTTCTGCGGTGGCGACATCGGTAAGTCGCTGTTTGCCATCTTCGGCAGGCAGTTTCAACTGGTAACAGTTTGTTACCAGTTGACTGCCTTCCTTGCCCAAGCGGCCTTTCAATACCTTCCAGTATTTTCTGGACGATTGGTAGTCAGACGGCTGAGTCAGCACCTGAATGATGTCAATCACCGAGAACCACCAGATTTCGGTTTTCTCGTCATAGACACGTCGAATTTCGTATGTTTCAAAAATAGCAGGTTGAATTGGCATTTTTTGACTCCATAAAAAAGTAGTTATCGCACGGCAATATCAACCGCTGCCGCTTCGGCATTAAAATCAACCGCTAACAAACACCGCTACCCCGCCCGTTCCAACCCTAGCGACTCCTCTTCCCACAAATCACCAACCCCTTAAATTCCGCACGTGCGGAATTTTAAGCTAACATGCTGATAAACAACAATACAGGTCTAAAAAACGCCGGAATGGTCGCGCACCCAGCCAGCTTTGAAGCTTGATAGCGGCGTTCGCCGGATACCAACAACAAAGTGCCGTCCGCCCCCTGACGCACAAGAACCGGCTGCAATACGCCATGCTTCTCAATCGATGCCTTCAGTTCCGCCAACGCCTGTTCATCAAAATACTTGCGCGGCTGCTCCGGATCGGGCTGTACATCGGCAATATTGAGGTCGTACAGCTTGCCTTTTTCGTAGGTGATTGGTGTTGTATCAGGCATAAACGGCTCCTTTGAAAAATAGAGTTACACTGTCTATAAACAAAAAGCCCGCTGTCCCAGTAAAATACCGGCACAAGCGGACTTTATTCACCTTTATAAAGCTGGTCGCCCACATTCCCCCCATATTTAATATTTCATTAAAATATAAAAAGTTGCAAGAGTATACACAATCAAGCATCGGTCGTCAAACCGGGAATGATTAAACTGCGACTGCCGGAATTCCAAGGTTTACTTCTGTTTAAAGTACAAAAAGCCGCTCAACCGTCATGCATCCCGGTTGAGCGGCTTTCAATGTATCGCTCTTTTCCTCAGTCCCATCTCATCCCCACACCCATAACATATCCCTGATAAACAGGATAAGTGCGTTAACTTACTAAAATGTTTCTCATACTATCCCGCCATCGCTCCCCTGTCAAAGTATCCGCTTCGAAACCTTCCGACTCTGTGCCACCCTCCCCTGCCCTGATTCAGACCCGGATCAGACGAACCGTGTCGGCATCCAGAAACGGCGCCGCTGGTATGACCGTATCCAGCTCGTTGACCGCTTTTCCAAAAAGTTTGCGGGTCAACTCCCGGAACATCAACAGTTCCCTGGTGAACAGGTCGTTGAAAGGATGGCGGATATCCTCAAGTCCCGTCGGATCATTCTCCACAAAATTCAGGGTGCACCATTCATCAAAAAACGGCTCGCCGTTCGTATCGATCAGGGGAATCCCGTTCAATCGGCAGGTCATGGGGCGGTGGGCGTAGACCAGACAGGCACCCGCATCGGACAGCAGCGGACAGGGGGTTTCGTCCTCCTCCGGCATCATGGCGTCCCAAAGCTCCTCCGGGATATGGTTGAGGGTCCAGGGGCGTTTATAATCCGGCCAGGCACCAGCGAGAACTGCAAGCCGAAGAGCCGCCTTCTCCTGCGCCGCCTGCCGCACGGAAGGTGCCAGCAGGTCAAAACCGCGCTTCAGATACAGGGCATCCAGCAGGGTGATATCGAACAACCCCCGGCAGCATTCCGAGCAACCGTGATGGCAGGCGATCGATTCAGGATGCCGTGACAGGCAGGCATCGAACCATTGGTCCACTTCTCCCAGCAGGCTTCCATATCTATCCAGGATATCGTTCATTTCACCACCTTCATAAGACAGCTGTGCCGCTTCTGGATAATAACATCTCGTCAGCGGCACACGGTAGTAGAAAGTATTTAATAAGCGTCCGGGTTTCCAAGAACATCTTCGTTCGTTACCCGCGCCCGGAAGATACGATAAGCCCAGATCTTGTAGCATATAACGGTCGGTACGCAGATTGCCGCCACGACGGTCATGATCTTGAGTGTCAACAGGCTGGAGGAAGAGTTGAAGATGGTCAGGTTGGAAGCCGGGTCGAGGCTGGAGGGGATCAGGTTGGGGAATAAGCCGGTCACGCCGGTGAATACCACAAAAAGTATGGTCAGACACGAGAAGAGAAATGATTTGTGGAAAGCCCCCTTGACGGCAAAGACCTTGACCAGCAGCAGCGATGCTACCGCAATCACCGGAACAATCAGCAGGACCGGAGCCTTGAGATAGTTGTCGTACAGTTTCGTAGCCGGATATGTGAATCCTAGAAAGATCACGGCAACAACCAGAAGCGGCAGCCAGAGCTTGTTGGCCAGGTTAGCGGAACGGATGCTGAGATCGCCGGTGGTTTTGATGGCTGCGTAGAGCGCACCGTGAACAGCAAACAGAAGTACGAACAGTACGCCGGTCACCAGACCATAAGGGTTGAGCAGACCGATCAGGGAGCCGTCATAGCTGAAGTTGAGGGTGGCAAAGTTATTGTTCATCGGGATGCCCTTGAAGATATTGCCAAAGGCGACACCGAACAGCAGAGCCGGCAGAAAGCTGGATACAATGATGGCGACATCCCAGGTTTTTTTCCAGACAGCGTTGTCCAGTTTGCCTCTGAATTCAAAAGAGACGCCGCGCACGATCAAGGCGAAGAGCAGAAGGATCAGGGCCGAATAGAGATTACTGAACATCAGGGCATAGGTGGTCGGAAAGGCGGCAAAGGTGGCGCCACCGGCGGTCAGAAGCCAGACCTCGTTGCCGTCCCACACCGGGCCGAGCGTGTTGATCAACACCCGTTTTTCGGTATCATTTTTGGCCAGTACGCCCGACAGGAAACCGGTTCCCAGGACAAAGCCATCCAGCATGAAATAAACCGCCCACAAAACACCCCACAGTACGAACCAGATAACTTGGAATACGGATAGATCCATGAGTTATGCCCTCCCCTGAACATCAATGATGTTGGATAGATCTTTACTGGGACCTTTTTTGGCATATTTAACCAGCAGAAAGATATCAACCGCGCCGAGAAGTCCGTAAAGTACGGTGAATCCAAGCAGTGACAGACCGACCTGGGTAGCGGTAATTGATTTCGATACCGCATCGCTGGTTTTCATAACCCCATAGACGATCCAGGGCTGACGTCCCAGTTCCGCCACAAGCCAACCAAGTTGTTCGGCAATATACGGTGCCGGGATAGCACATACCATCAGGGTCAGAAAGGCACGGTACTCGACAAATTTCTGTCTGCGCGACAGGAAAATACCCGCCAGGCTCGCCAGAATCATAAAGGTGCCAATGCCGACCATCAGCCTGAAACTGAGAAAGACGGGAGTAACCGGCGGGCGAAGTTCGGGGGGAAACTCCTTCAGCCCCTTGATTTCTGCGTTGGCATCATGAAAGGCCAACAGACTGAGGGCGTTGGGCACACAGACCTGTTCGACGGAGTTACACTCACGGGCGACATCCGGCAGCAGCAGCAGATTCATGCCGACACCGCGCTTCGTTTCCCACTGCGATTCCATGGCGGCAAACTTTGTCGGCTGTGTTCTGGCGATCTCCACAGCATGAAAGTCACCGCTTATTCCAACGATCACCGAAGCAACAAAGGCCCAGACGGCTGCCATCCTGAATGAACGTGTAAAGAAATCGACTTCATTCTTGCGGAGCAGATGCCAGGCGGAAATCCC
The DNA here is from genome assembly GCA_038209415.1 of Geobacterales bacterium. Taxonomy (GTDB): domain Bacteria; phylum Desulfobacterota; class Desulfuromonadia; order Geobacterales; family Pseudopelobacteraceae; genus CAIPTY01. The sequence continues at coordinate 6,169 of JBBQXT010000091.1, read as the reverse complement.
CATGATGACAAACGCAGCCAGGGCATATCCGGACAAAAGAGTGTGCGAGAACTTTATCCAGCCATAGGGATTGGTGACGACAGCGAGGAAATCAGCCATTTCCGCTCTGCCGTTACGAATGACAAAACCAACCGGATTCTGCATCCAGGCATTGGCAAGCAGAATGAAAAGGGCCGAAAGATTGGTTGCAATAGCTGCAAGCCAGATAGAGACCGCATGCGCCTTTTTTGAAATCTTTTGCCAGCCGAAGATCCACACTCCGATAAAAACCGACTCAAGGAAGAAGGTCAATGTTGCTTCAATTGCCAGTGGCGCGCCGAAAATATCACCTACGTAGCGGGAATATTCGGCCCAGTTCAGCCCGAACTGAAACTCCATGGTAATACCGGTGACAACACCCAGGGCGAAGTTGATCAGAAACAGCTTGCCCCAGAATTTGGTCATGCGCAACCAGGTCTCGTCACCGGTCGTCACATACTTGGTCTCCATCCAGGCAGTCATTATCGACAACCCGAGCGTGAGCGGAACAAAGATCCAGTGAAACATGCAGGTTGCCGCAAACTGCAACTGACTGAGCGTGACTACATTCATACTTCCTCCTTTGCGATCCGTAGGCAGGTTGATTATTTGACGGGTTGTTTACACTGAGTTTTTTCTGAATACATACCAACAAGAGCCTTTTTATCTTTTTTTCAATAAAAAGTCAACTTAAAAAGTATACTGCATACAGTTTTCTCAGATACATTCCAGACGGACAACAGAGTCGCCCAGCTTCAAGCAGGCCGGACGATGGCTGACTATCAGCATTGTCATACCTCCAGCGCCGCTCCTGCGTTCGTTCAAGCGCGACACCACCTCGCGTTCAGTTCCAGCATCCAGACCTTCGGTAGGCTCGTCCAACAAGAGTATCGGCGCACCCTTGAGCAGAGCACGTCCAAGCGCAATGCGGCGCGCCTCTCCACCGGAAACCGCAGAACCATTAATTCCCACCGCTGTTGCCAGTCCCAGCGGAAGCCCGGCCACCCATGTATCCAGACCGCTGTCCCTGAGTGCCTGTTGAAGTTGTTCGTCATCGGCGGATGGATTGCCCAGCTGAAGATTCTCGCGAATGGTACCGTTGAACAGATGGGGATGTTGCGGAACTGCCGCGATCATGCTCATTAACGTCTCCTTTGGCAGATCGCGGATTTCAATTCCACCCACGGTAATACTGCCCTCGTAGTCGCGGAAGCGGAGCAATACTTCAATCAGCAGACTTTTGCCGACACCGCTGGGGCCGGTCAGCACGACGCTGCCGCCGGCCGGCACCGTGAGTGAGATGTCGCGTAAAACCGGCTGGCCCGGAAGGTACTCGGCGGAAACGTTTTTGAAGCAGATTTCATTATCAAGCGGCAGGTGACACGAAACAGGTGTGTCGGGTACTGGAATGGGAGCATCCGCCAACTCGAAGATGCGGGATGCCGACTCTCTGGCAGCCGGCAAAAGATGCAGGGCTGCGGGAAGCTGACCCGCGGCTTCGAAAATAGCGGCGGAAAACAGCAGCAGCATCACCAGATTGGGGGGCGATATTTGCTGGGAGACAACCTGCATACTGCCGGTCACCAGCACGGCGGCGACACCGGAACCGGCAAAGAGCGCCATTCCGCCCAGAGCAATGCCATTGATCCGACCCAAGCGCTCCTGCTCCGCGATCACGTTTGCCGACAAGTTATCTACCACGGCGGCCTGGCGTTCCACCGCTCCCAGCAGTATCAGCTCTTCCACCCCTTGCAGCCCTTCCGTCACCTTGTTGCGCAGTTCGGCAGCCAATAGCGCGGATCTTCTGCCCGGTTCTTCGGAAAAACTGCGCACCAGCAAAGGAAGCCCAAACCCGGCAAGCAGAAGAAACAGCAGCATTGCCACGGCGGATGGCGGGCTGAACCAAAACAGGAAAACCAGTGCGGCCACAATGGATAGTGCTCCCACCGCAAGCGGCGCAATGATTCTCAGGTAGAGCGTTTCCAGGGCGTCCACATCGGCCCGCAACCTGCCCGCCACATCTCCGCTTGCATAACGCTCCAGGCAAGCGGGAGCCAGCGGTTCGAAGCGCTTGAACAACCACACCCGCAGTTCCGCAAGAATTCTGAAGGTCGCTTCGTGGGTTACCAGCCGCTCTGCGTAGCGCCCCACGGTTCTGGCTATGGCCAGAAAACGTATACTTGCCGAAGGGATGAAATAATTGAAAGCGACCCCGCTGCTGCCGGAAACGGCCATGGATGCGATAAACCAGCCGGAGATGGCCATCAGCAGGCTGTTTGCGGCGATTACGGCCACACCCAGTACAATCCCGGCCACCATCCAGGGCCATTGCTTGCGGGATATTTTCAGAAAACGTATCAAATGGGTCACTCCGCAACCTCACCAGACGACAGAAAATCCACAGACGAAACAACCCGCTCAATGCGGCCATCGATCATTTCCGCCACTCTATCGGCACAGGCCAGGGTCTGCTCACGATGGCTGATAACCAGAACCGTACGCCCCCGGGCCAGCCGTTCCAGAGCCACGCACACCAAGCGTTCGTTCTCGGAATCAAGCCCCGCCGTCGGCTCGTCCAGCACAATCAGGGTCGCCTGACATACATAGGCCCTGGCAAGCGCCAGACGCCGCAATTCACCTCCGGATAATCCGGCGCCGCGATCTCCCAGGAGAGTGTCCAGACCATCGGGAAGACGGCTGATGACAGTGCCGGCGGCGGCAGCTTCAAGGGCCGTACTGATCTCGTTTTCATCGGCGTCCGGTCGCCCCAGAAGGAGATTTTCGCGTATGGTTCCCGCGGTAAAGTAAGGAGCCTGGGGGACCCAGGCCAGTCCGGACCTCCAAGAGTCCGTTGCAAGGGTGGTCAGATCCTGGCCATTGATCAGGATACGACCCGCTTCAGGTCTGGCCAAGCCCACCAGCAGCCGCGCCAGGGTGGTCTTGCCCGCCCCGCTCACTCCCGCCAGGGCGGTGATGCTGCCGGACGGCAGCTCCAGGTCAACTCCGCTTACCCCTCCCCTGTTGCAGCCATAGCGGAAAGAGACCCCCTCAAAGAGCACGGCCGGTGGCCCGGTTGGGGGTAACAGCGCCCCGGCAAATCCTGTGGGTAATGGTTTGGCCAACAGTGGCGCTATCCGTTCAGCGGCAGCAACCCCCTGCATCCTGGCGTGGTACGAGAGTCCCAGGTTGCGCAGCGGCAGGTAAAATTCCGGGGCCATGAGCAACACAAAGAGACCTTCCCGCAGCGAAAGAGCGCCCCACAGCAGTCTGAACCCAATGATAACGGCAACCAGCGCGGTCCCGACCGTGGCAAAAAATTCCAGGGTGAACGCTGACAAAAACGCCAGACGCAATACTGACATGGTTGCCGTGCGATACTCTTCCGAAACGCGAGCCACGACCGTCGCTTCCCGTTTTGCGGCACCGAAGATAATCAGATCGGGCAAGCCCTGAACCAGATCAAGCAGATGCCCGGCCATGCGGGAGAGACGCTCCCACTGACGTCGATGGAGCTTTTCGGAACCGCGGCCGATGAGGATCATAAACAGGGGGATACAGGGGGCTGACAGGAGCAACACTAAACCTGCGCGCCATTCGGAGGGGACAATGACTATCAGAAACATGAGCGGCAGGATCGCCGCCAGGAAAAGTTGGGGGAGAAAACGGGTAAAGTAGGGTTCCAGTTCATCAACACCCTTGGTGACGGTTTCTATCAACGGCCCGGCTTCATCTCCTGCCAGACCGGCCGGTCCCAGGGCCTGAAGCTTGCGGTAGAGCTTGCTGCGGACCGCCTGTTTGACCCTGGCAGCGGCTGCCGCCGACTTGATTTCCAGAATATATGAGAACAGGCTTCGTCCCGCGGCCAGCAGAACAAGTGCGAAAGCCAGCGGCACAATCGCCGCCACACTTTCACCCTGCATAACGACACGATCACAGGCCGAAGCCAGCAGGCGGGCCTGAAAAACCACCAACAGTCCGATAGCGGTAGCCAGTGAAACGATATACAGCAGGAGTCCGCGGATTTTTCGGGCCTCTGCAAAAAGCCACTGTTCCGCGCCCTTGTCAGGCAATGCGCTGCCTCCACTGCTCTCTTTGGGATGTTCTGTCACAGCCCCATCCCTTTTGCCTCCATCGGCGTATAGCTCTTCTCATACGTCATCTGGAACACCATATCCGACACGAATCGCTTGCCGCATTGTTGAACGTCAAAATTGACGCCAGGAAGTCGTATGTGCGGGTGAACGCCTTTCCCTTTCCCTTCCCCTTGAAGTCAACTTGACCGTCTTCATCAAGCTGCTCCAGATACACAGCGACACAGGCATCCAGAATCGGGTCAAGTTGTTCCCGCTGTGCACCATCCAGATAGAGCTGAACAAACTGGTCAACATCCTCAGCAGTGTAGACTTGGCGGCCATCCAGAGCCGCCTTCAGATCATGCAGCTTGTTCGGATCAGTCTCCTCGCTCAGTATCGTGGTACGGTAATAATCAGCGAACGCCATCTGGATGGTGTCGGTGTCGTTGGTGAAGTCCAGCACGAACACGTCATACTTCTGCGGGTGGGCGCGGTTGAGGCGCGACAGGGTTTGGACGGCCTTGATCCCGGACAGCACCTTGTCCACATACATGGAATGCAGCAGCGGTTCGTCGTAACCGGTCTGGAACTTGTCGGCGCAGATCAGGAAGCGATACGGCTCTTCCTGAATCTTGTCGGCAATATCATTACTCGGGAAACCATTCAGTGATGCCTCGGTGACCTTGTTCCCCTTGTATTCATGTTCTCCAGAAAAGGCGATGATGGCTTGATACGGACTTTTCCGTTCCTGCAGGTATGCCTTGAACGCATAATAGTATTGGATGGCCCGCTCGACACCGCTGCAAACCACCATTGCGCGTGCCTTGCCGCCGATCTTGTTTTTGGCCATTACTTGCTCGTGGAAGTGGTCCACCATGATCTCAGCCTTCAACCGGATGGCATGGTCGTGGCTCTCTACATATCTCCGCAGCTTTTTCTGGGCTTTGTTCTTATCGAACTCCGGGTCGTCCTCAACCTTCTTTACCAGCTTGTAGTGACTGCTGACCGGGGTGTAGCTCTTGAGCACATCCAGAATGAATCTCTCCTGAATTGCCTGTTTCATGGTGTAGTTGTCGAACGGACGATGCTTGACCTTCCCCTCTTCGCCAGGAAACGGTTCGCCGAACATCTCCAGCGTCTTGTTTTTTGGGGTGGCGGTGAAGGCGAAATAGCTGGCGTTGGTCAGCATCTTGCGGGCTGCCATCCGCTTTTCCAGGGCGTCGTTTATTTCGTCTTCCGGGTCGTAGAGTGATTCGCTCAAAGCAGCGGATGTTTTGCCCCCCTGGCTGGAGTGGGCTTCGTCGATAATAATGGCAAAGTTTTGGCCACGATGTTCATCGCCAATCTCATCCAGAATGTACGGAAACTTTTGCACCGTACTGATGATGATCTTCTTGCCGCCCTCGATGAACTTCCTCAGGTCGCCGGACTTGTCGGCATGCCCTACCGTTGAACCCACCTGCATGAAACCCTTGATGGTGTTCTTGATCTGGTCATCCAGTATGCGCCGGTCGGTAATGACAATGACCGAGTCGAAGATGTTTTTATCATCCTTGCGCAGCCCGATTAACTGGTGGGCCAGCCAGGCGATGGAGTTGGACTTGCCGCTCCCTGCCGAGTGCTGGATCAGGTAGCGCTTGCCAGCTCCGTTGTGCAGTACGTTTTCCAGCAACCGCCGCACCACATCAAGCTGGTGATAGCGGGGAAATACTTGCCTGCGAATCTTCTTGCGGGTCTTTGGATGAATCTCTTCGACAATCTGCGCATAGTTCTCGATGATGTCCGTGATCCCCTGTGGCGTCAGGATGAGCTTCCAGAGGTAGTCGGTCTTGAGTCCGTCCGGATTGGGTGGGTTACCGGCACCATCCTTCCACCCCTGGTTGAACGGCAGGAACCACGATGCCTTGCCCTTTAGATCCGAACACATGCGCACTTCGCAATCATCCACGGCAAAATGAACCATGCAGCGTCCAAAGTTGAACAAGCGTTCCTTCGGGTCGCGGTCGCGGCGATACTGCTCGACGGCATCCTCCACCGTCTGCTTGGTCAGGCTGTTCTTCAGCTCAAAGGTGGCAATA
>JBBQXT010000090.1:0-12298 GCA_038209415.1 Geobacterales bacterium | reverse complement strand
GAACGGATCATCCGACACCACGGCGGCAAGGTGTGGGCCGAAGGGGAGCCCGGTAAGGGGGCGACCTTCTTCTTCACCTTGTAATTTCAAGATGACACCTGACCACCCCTAACCCCTTGTGAGCTACGTCCTCAGTTTCGTATACATAGGCATCTACTGGAACAACCACCATCACATGCTGCACACCATACACCGCGTGACCGGGTCGATCCTCTGGGCAAACCTGCATCTGCTCTTCTGGCTGTCGCTGTTTCCCTATACTACCGGCTGGGTCGGTCACAACCATGCGACGGCGATACCCGCGGCATTCTACAAACCCTGGATCGCCGGCAGTATCTTCGTGTTCGTTGCGTTGATGTGGCTGGCGCCCGATCGCCGGATCGAGCGCGCATTAGGGGAAAACAGGGATTAATATGAAAGCTGAAGTCTATTCGATAACATACCGGATTCCCTTGTCGGATGCCCAGCAGGCCAGGCTCGACAGAAAGTGGCCTGACGGCGACCCGTTCATCTCCTATGAGAAGATCGAAGCCCTGCTTGCGCCGCTGAGGGTTGAAAACCTGGACTGGTCCCACCACTCGGGTCAATATCTGTATTTTACCGTGTATGGCGACGATATCGAAGGCACCGTTGCCGAGGTCATCGAACGGCTCGAAAGGAAGCTTGGCAGGGACTGATTCCGTACAACCTAGAAGGTTGACATTCGCGAAACAGCATGATCGCTAAAAATTTTGCGCAGATTAGACCATGGTCTGGAAGGGGCGCCGGGTCAGGCCTGAATGAATGAATCTGATTTTTTGCTGGTTCCGGATGGTACTGTGCTACTATGTAACGCAGAAGAGCCTTAAATGGAGTCTTTAGAGTGTTTCCAGGTGTTTCTTACCCGAAGGAGGAATCATGGCACGTGCACTTCTCATTACAGTTATCCTGCTCGCCTGTGTCTCCGGCAGCGTACGGGCCCAAGAGGCGCGCAGTCCCGTCGGCATGGTCAAAAGTGTCACCGGCATTGCCCATGTGGTACGGGATGGCAGGAGTATAGCCGCCACAGCGGGTTTTGAGCTGGTCCAGGGGGACCGGATTACAACCGGCAGCAACGGCAGCATGGGTATCCTGCTGCACGATGAAACGGCCCTGTCGCTGGGGGCCTCCACGGACACGAGTATCGAGCAATTTGCTTTCGAGCCGAGCGAAAACAAGCTGGGCATGGTTTTGCGGGTGGCGCGGGGTTATTTCTGCTATCTCTCCGGCCGGATCGCAAAACTTGCGCCGGGCTCGGTTCGCATCGAAACACCGGTTGCCACCCTGGGAGTCAGGGGAACCTATTTCGTCGCCAGGATCGTGCAATGATTCATACCCACCTCTGCCACCTGTCGCTTTGCTGCTGTCTTTTCCTGGCTGTTGTGGTTTCGGGGTGTGCCGGACCAAGGAGTTACGTTGTCCTGCTCCCTAAAGATGGCCAGGTCTCCGGCGAAGTCACTGTCACCAATGCCCAGGGAAGCCAGGTGCTGAACCGCTCCTGGCAGAAAACGGAGATCGCGGGGGCGGATTCGCGCCCCGGCGCCCCGCTGCAGGTGGACGAGAAGGCCGTGCAAGCGGAGTTTTCAAAGGTGCTGGCAGCTCTGCCTGCGCCGGCGTTGCACTTCCTGCTTTATTTCCGACTGAATTCGGCGGAGTTGATGCCGGATTCCAGGCGTCTGCTTCCCGAAATCGTGAAGAGCGTGCAGCAGCGTCGCCCGGCCCGGCTCTCCATCGCGGGGCATACCGATAGTGCGGGGACCGAGGCTTACAACTACCAGCTTGGCCGGTTGCGGGCCGAGGCGGCGCTGGCCCAGCTCAAGTCCCTTGGAGCAGCCCCGGTCCTGGTGGACACGGACTCCAGGGGGAAGAGCGAGCCGTTGGTGAGAACCCCGGACCAGTCGTTGGAGCCCCGTAACCGGCGGGCGGAGGTCACGATTTGGTGACGAATCTGACGGTTGCTGAAAGCGCGCAATGGCCCCGATGTATCTGCGGAGAGGGACGGTGACCGGCCCTGCCTGAGCTTGCCAGCAACAAACAACGACACCCGGCCCGCGCCCGTAAGCCTCTGATCCTGGCTTGCGGCTTGCTCCTTACCCTTGCGTCAGGAGCCCTGTCTCTCTATCAACCGCCCTTTATTGTCCACCTCGAAGCCCGTTTTTTCGATAGCCAGATACCGAATGACCCGCCACCCAGGGAATACTCCCCCCCGCTGGTGGTGGCGGTTGACGACGAGTCCCTGGCCCGCATCGGCCGCTGGCCCTGGCCGCGAAGCGTAATAGCGCGGCTCTTGACGGCCATTGCCGCACAGCACCCCGCCAGCGTTGGAATTGACGCCATTTTCGCCGAACCGGAACGTGCACCGGATATCGGCAAAGATCCCGCTGCCGCCGGCACGCTCTCAGCCGGAGACCGTGAGCTTGCCAGAGCCCTCGGCAGCGCTCCCTTCGTGCTGGGGTACGAATTTACCTTTTCGGGAAAAGACCACTCCGGGCGGCACCTGCTTCACCCGCTGCAGACGGTCTCGTTGCGAGAAAAGAATGACGCTGACCCGAAGGAACTCTTTTGGCATCCCTCCGGCGTGGTCAGCAGCCTGCCGGAATTTGCCGACTGTGTCACCCTGTCCGGTTTCGTCAACGCAGCCATGGAGCATGACGGCATTTTGCGGCGCATGCCGGTGCTGATGGAGCAGGACGGCCAGCTTTACCCGAGCTTCGCCCTAGCTACCGTGCTGAGGACGCTGGGGACTCACCAGGCACAGCTGCGCTCGACCTGGTCCGGAGAGCGTGTCCTGCGGGTCGCCAATCTGAGCATTCCCCTGGACGAGCGGGGGCGGCTTCTGTTGCGTTATCGGGAATGGCACGCGGCCGGCAAACCGCTCTCCGCCGCAGCGCTTCTTGAGGGTCGCCTGCCTGCCGATGCGCTGCGGGGACGGGTCGTCTTTCTGGGCGCTACGGCAACCGGCATGGGTGAAGCGGTGGCGACTCCGCTGGGTGCCCAGCTATCGGGGGTCCAGGTCCATTCCATTGTCGCGGACAACATGCTGCGGGGCGATTTTGCCCGGCGCAGCTCTTGGCTGTACCGGCTTGTTGCCGTACTGACACTGGGAGCTGCCGCGACCCTGGCCTGCCTGGTACTGCCCGCCCTGCAGGGGGGGCTGCTGCTGAGCCTGACCGGTGTTGCGGCCTGGCTGGGGGCCGGCTGGCTCTTTCGCTCCCAGGGGCTGCTCCTTTCGCCGGTATTTCCCCTGCTGGTGCTGACCTCAAACTTCACCCTGCTGACCCTGCTGCGTTCTTTTTATCTGGAGAAAGGGGCTAAACGCCAGAAACGCGACCTGGCCAAGGCTCGCGACCTGATCATGTCCTCTCTGGCCTCCCTTACCGAGATACGTGACAACGAGACCGGAGCTCATGTGCTGCGCTGCCAGCGTTACCTCATGATCCTGTGTCGGGAGCTCTCCCACTGCTCCCGCTTCCACTCTTTTCTTGATGACGAGACCATTGAGCTGGTATCAAAATTGGCCCCTCTGCACGACATCGGCAAGGTGGGCCTTCCCGACCATCTGCTGCACAAGACCGAGGGCTTCACGGCAGAGGAATACGAGCAAGTCAAGAAACACACCTGTTACGGAAGGGACGCCATCGCCAGGGCCGCGGCGCGCGTGGGCGCCCACGATGACGAGCTGATTCAGTACGCCAAGGACATCACCTATTCTCATCACGAGCGCTGGGACGGCACGGGCTATCCGGAAGGCTTGCGGGGCGATGAGATACCGTGGGTGGGGCGGGTCATGGCGTTGGTGGACGCCTACGATGCCATGGTCACCCAGCGGGTCTACAACACGCCGGTTTCCCATGAGGAGGCGGTGCGCATCATCGTCATGGAGAAAGGGAGACTGTTCGACCCCGATGTGGTGGAAGCCTTTCTCAAGGTGGAGGGACAATGGCGAGAGATCGCCCAAAAACTGGCGGAGCTGCCTGTTGCCCCGGCCTGACCGCCAGTATGAGAGGCTTAAAATGTTTTGTGAACTGTCAGTTTTGGAGCATCCCCATGGAGCAGAAATCTTCACCCGCAACGGTTATTCTCGTGCATGGCCTCTGGATGACCGGGCTGGAGCTGCGCTGGCTGGGGCGGCAGCTTGAGCGCGGCGGGTTTCGGGTGCGTTATTTCCGCTACCGTTCCTGGAGCGGCTCACTTGACCGCGCCGCCGCACAGCTGCGCAGGTTTGTCGAGCGGCAGGGCGAGGGGCTCTTCCATCTGCTCGGGCACAGTCTGGGGGGGATCGTGATCGCCAGGATGCTGGAGCGTGGTGATCCGGCTGGTCTGGGGCGCATCGTCCTGCTCGGCTCGCCCCAGCAGGGGAGTGCGCTGGCAGCCGTCCTGGAGCGTTGCCGCGCCGGCCGGTTCCTGCTCGGCCCTGTGGCCGGCGAGGGCATCGTTCGCAACAGACCGGCCAGCCTTGCGGGAAGGGAGCCGCTGGTTATCGCCGGCACGCTTTCCTTCGGCTTTGCCGGCCTCTTCGGGGTGGCCGTCCCGAATGACGGTACCGTGGCAGCAGTCGAAACGCAGGTTCCCGGCGCCAGCCCGATCCTGGTGCGCGCGTCGCACATGGGCATGCTCTTCTCCCGTGCTGTGGCCGCGGGCATCTGCAAATTCTTGAAAAAACAAGGCCACGAAGAAACTCCCATCACACTTGTAGCATCGAGGTCATTATGAATCCTGTCCGTTCCATGAAGCTGTCCGTATTCGTCTGTTGCTGCCTGATCTTTGCCGGCTGTGCTACAAGCGGTCCATCGCGGATCCCGCCGCAGCGTCCCGCTACGATTGCCCTGGTGCTCGGTGCGGGCGCCTCCAAGGGCTTTGCCCATGTGGGTGTGCTTAAAATTCTCGAAAACAACCGCGTCCCGATTCAGATGATCGTTGGCACGAGTGTGGGCAGCTTTGTCGGAAGCTTGTATGCCTATGGCTATGATGCCTACGCGCTGCAGAAAATCAGCCTGTCGCTGGAGAAAAGCGACATCGCCGAATTGACCATACCGGACAACGGTTTCGTTAAAGGGGAGCGCCTGCGGGATTTCATCAACACAAAGATACGCAATGCCCCGATCGAGAAATTCAAGATTCCCTTTTATGCCGTGGCCACGGATATCAAAAACGGCGAGAGTGTCGTGTTCAAGTCCGGCAATGCCGGCATGGCGGTCCAGGCCAGCTGCGCCATCCCCGGCGTGTTCCAGCCGGCCAGGTTCTCGGGAACCAGCTATGTGGATGGGGGCGTGGCCAAGCCGCTGGCGGTCGATGTGGCCAGACGCAATGGTGCGGATGTGGTGATCGCGGTTGATATCTCTTCCGGTATCGACTCGGTTGTCCCCACCTCGACGATGGAAACCATCATGAAATCGATCCAGATCATGTATAACATCATGTCCCAGATTCCGATCAGCCAAGCCGACGTGGTTATCAGACCCAACGTGGGCATCGTCGGGTCAGCGGATTTCAGTCACCGCAACGAGGCGATCATGGAGGGAGAAAAGGCGGCCCTGGCCGCCATGCCCAGGATCAACGAGCTTCTGGCAAAACTTCGCCGCGAGGGACGCCTGCCGTAACCCGCAGCTGACTGTCGAGCACTGCACGCCGGCACAACCGCAGATCTTTTTCTTTGCAAAGCGGTCGACCGGACGCGGCAATGAACCAACATCCTTCGACGGCTACGCCGAGCCCTTGCGCATGTATGAACTGGATCTGCCCGAGATCATCTTCAGGGCCTGCCGTTTTTTACCGGCTAGCGGGTTTCCGCTTCCACGGGGCGTTACAGGCTGAAAACGACCTGGTTTCTTCCCTGCTCTTTTGCTTCATACAGGAGCGTGTCAACTTTGTTGAGAACCTCATCCAGTGTCTCATTGGCGGCGTCAGTCCAGGTCACACCGGCACTCAAGGTGATGCGGATCGGGTCGTTGTCCCAGAAAAATGTGTGCTCACGGACGACAGCGACCAGCCGACTTGCTATCCGGTGAGACTCCGCCGGAAGCGTGTTGGGGAGCACGATCATGAACTCCTCGCCGCCATAGCGCCCGAAAACATCATACTGGCGCAATATCTGATTAATTTTCGTTGCCAGTTCCTGCAGGACACTGTCACCAGCCAGATGGCCATAAGTGTCGTTTACCTGTTTGAAAAAATCCACGTCAATCATGATGAATCCCAGTCCGACGCTGTTTGTCATTGTTTCACTGGAGCGCTGCATCATGGCAAAGTGCTGCTCAACGCGCTCCAGCAGCTGCCGGCGATTGCTAATCCCTGTCAGGGGGTCGGTTGTGGCCATGGTTTCGAGTTTCTGGTAGGCCAGCTTCAACTCGTTGGATTCGCGGATGATGAAGAAATACGAAATTATCGACAGTAGTAGCAGCATGAAGGTCTGGGCCAGTACAGAGCTAATCATTTGGCGGTTGTACTTTTTGGTAAGTCGGGAAACATCCGAATAGACCGAAAAGACACCCATGATCTGTCCGTCCTTGTGCCTGATCGGCACATACACCTGCGCCAAATCCGTTTGTTCCCGTTTTTCCCCTACCAGGTCAATGATCGTCTGCCCTTTATGCAGGTGATAGACTATCTTGCCTTGTGTGAAGACCTCCTCAAGGTGTTTTTCATCCACGCACTCTTTCGGAAGTTTTTTTTCATTGCCGTAGATGGCAGTTCTATCCCTGCTGAAAATCAGGACACTGACGATATTCAGAGGGTCATACATGTCACGGATCTTTACATCAAGCGTGTCACGGGCCGATGTGGCCAGGCTGATCGTGGGGCCGTTCTTGTCTTCACGAATCAGGATGGACTCAACTTCAGTGTAATAAATCGCATCAACAATTTTTTCCGAGTTGGAGATGACCGTATCCTTGAGATCGTTGCTGGAGTGCCACCTGATGACAAACACCGAGACGATAAGGATGGTTCCCAGACTGGCAGCAGCAAGCATCAGATACATGATCTTGAATCTGTCCGGTGAATTGTCGGGAAGGAGTTTATGATACAAACTAGTAATGAACATGTTGTCGGCGGCCTGATTTCCTGAACCTGGTTTACGGCTGATGATTATGTCAAAATAGTGATTTACATTAAGTTTTTTCCAACAATAACACGATTTAGTTTAATTACAAGATTTCATGTTCGCGCACATCATGCCGTCTGCAGCGATGCAGATATGAATATTTGACCCGCTGTTTCTTCAAAATTAAAGTCAGGTAAATTGTTCTCAACCCAATGACGCCATCCCTGAAGCAGGTGGCGACCGGCGACCAGGACCGTGAGCGCTGGACCCACATGAGCGTCATGAACACGGCCTGCAGCGGCAAGTTCTCGACGGACCGGACCATCCGCGATTATAACGACGATATCTGGCATCTGAAGGCGATGCCGGTCCACATAGTGTGATGAAGAGGAAAATGACGGGGGGGTCACATTCTCCCGGAGCGGATGATGGCGTATACCAACCAGAGGCCGATGATCGCCGCCACCGTGTAGCCGGTAAAGGCCAGCACCGGGAAGCCATAAAGCTGCGGCCCCTTGTCCGCATGCATGATGATCGAGGAGCCGATGATCATGGCCGCCAGGATCAGGCTGATGGAAAGGCGGTTGGCGGATCGGTCGAAGTCGGCCGTGAATTTGTCCAGGCCGCGATGTTCCAGGTCGATCTTAAACTTGTTGCGGTTAACGCGGTTGATGAATTCCTTCAGGTCGCGGGGCAGGTTGCGGGCCAGGTTCAGGTAGGAGATAATGACCTTGTTCAGGTCGCGGGAAACACGGTGAGGCGAGTATTTATCACGCAGGGCCTTGCCGATGAACGGGCGCAGGTGCTCAACCATGTCGAAAGCCGGGTTGAGACTGCGGCCCATGGATTCCACCAGAACCAGCGACTTGGCCAGCAGCATCAGGTCCGGCTGAATACGGATGTTGTAGAGGGTGATGATCTCGATGAACTCCATCAGCATCCGTCCGACTTCGATCTCCTTGAGGGGAATCTCGTAGTAACCGTCGATGAAGTTGGACAGGTCGCGCTTGAGAGCCCGGATGTCAAGGTTGTCGGAGATGTCACCCGCGAAAAGCAGCAGTGAAACGACTTCATCCATGTCGCGGTTGACGATTGCGTACAAGATATCGGTCAGAAAGGACTTCAGGCTTTCGTCCAGCCGGCCGACAATTCCGTAATCCAGCAGGCAGATGACGTTGTCCGGCAGGATCAAGACGTTTCCGGGATGGAGATCGCCATGAAAGAAACCGTGGCTGAGAACCATCTCCAAGAAGGCATCCGCACCGCGCTTGGCGACCAGTGCCCGGTCCAGTCCTATTCCTTGTCGATCAAACCGTTCCTGATCGGTAACCTTGATCCCGTCCACATACTCCATGGTCAATACGCCGCGGGCACTTTGCGGCCAGTACACACGGGGGAATACCATCCAGGGCGTTCGCGCGAAATTGTCACGGAATTTCTCGATGGTATGCCCTTCGCGGGTAAAATCCAACTCACGGCGGATGGTGCGGGCAAATTCGCGCACCAGGCCGATCGGATCGTAGATTTCGCTGCCGGGTACATGGCGTTCGGTCAGCCTGGCCAAGGACATCAAGGCGCTGATGTCGGCTTCGATCACTTCAACGATGCCGGGGCGGCGCACCTTGATGACCACTTCCTCGCCGCTGATCAACCTGGCGCGGTGTACCTGGGCAATGGAGGCCGCCGCCAGGGGCTGCGGATCGATCCATGCAAAGAAGGCCTCAACCGGGCCGCCCAGTTCCCGGACCAGCTGGGAGGTGACCTCTTCAAAGGGGAAGCTGGGGACATTGTCCTGCAGTTTTTCAAACTCATTCACAAAAGCCTGCGGAATGACGTCAGGGCGGGTGGAAAGGAGCTGTCCCAGCTTGATGAACGTCGGACCGAGTTCCTCCAGTGCCAGCCGCATGCGTTCTGCCGCGGAAAGACGGGCAAGATCAGGCGGGCTGACGCGGAGCAGGCGACGGCTGCGCACAACCATATCGGCCAGCCCCAACATCTCCAGAGCCTGGTCAAAGCCGTACTTGCTGAGTACGCGGACGATGTTCCAATAGCGCCGGATGCTGCGGATGCCGCGATTAAATTTTAGAAAGGGGAGCATGGTCAGCTGTTCAGGCGTGCTTCCAGATCCTGCACCCGCTTTTTCAGTTGTTCGAACTCGTCCACCGAAACCAGCCCCAGGCACTCAACCACCTTCTGAACCTCGGTTTCGGCCATCTCGCGCACCTTTTCCTTGTTTTCCCTGGCCATGGACTGGATCTTGTCCACCAGTTGCTTGCCCTCGTCCTCGCTCAGCTTGTACTGGTCTTTCATCTCGGCCACTAGCTCTTCGGCCTTTTTCTGGGTGATGGCCGCTACGCCGATGGTGGTCATGACTACCTTTTCAATGAGTTCCAACATGTCTGCCTCCGTTACTTTGTGGGATTATAATGCGGGGCTCGGGTGAGCAACCGCGGTTAGTCGTTTTCGTCGTACACGGCCCACCAGGTAGGCGGCACCTGCCAGCAGCAGGGCTCCCGCAGCCGCCGGATGGGCAATGGCCGCGACAAGTGGTGTCAGCAGCAGGCGTACCAGCAGCCTGAGGGAAGGATGCCGGGCGATGACATCCGCAACAGGCGGGCTCAGGCGGTAATACAGCGTCACAAAGGCCCGTCCCGCTGTATTGGTCAGCAGCCATGTGTCACGGAAGTCGCGCAGAACCTGGACCTGGGGATGCAGATAGCTGCCGTAGGCCGCCGTGGCGATGAAACAGCCGCCACCACCACCGCCACCACCGCCACCGGATGATGCGGTGGTGGTAGGAGGTTGACTCGTAGCAGTAACCGGATCAGGGTTCTGCAGGCTGCCGTCCGTGCTGAAGTTGGCATTCTGGGTTGTATTGCCGCTGGTGTTGACCAACAGCAGCACGATCTCGGAAGCTGTGCCGGCATTGGGGATGGATACGGAGGATGGATAAGCATTCGAGACGGCTAATTCATCGGTTATGTTTCCCAGGGAATCCTTTCTGAATACCCTGGCCACTATGGCCGGGGTCCCGTTTACAAAGATGGTCAAGCCGGGTAGATTCGAGGTCGGCACGAACTTGTAATAAACAAAGGAGAACTGCTCCAGGACCGCTTTCGGTTGCGGGGTGGACGAAATGTTGACCGGATAGGTGCTGTAGGCCGGAGAAACCGGGATGTAGTTCAGGTGTCTGCTGTTCCGGTCCGCGGCCAGGGACCATTCCTGCTGACGGTAGACCCGGCGGGCAAAGTTGAGGAAATCCGTCGGCAGCCCCCCTCCCAGAGTTGCATCGATGACCGGCAGCATGGGGATGTCGTTGACCCCGTCAGGGGAGGGGAGCGGCGCCAGATTCTCCCAGAATGTCCGCACGATAGAGGCGTTGTGCAGTTCTGCCAGGTAGCGGTTGAAGATCCAGCGGCCATAGCCGGCGCCGGTACTGACAGCGTTGGCATCCACAGCCAGGTTCAGGCGTTTTGTGCTGTTAAGGAATTTGAACCAGGCAGGAACATAGCCGTAATTCTGGCCTATGCTGGGATACAGCACTGCCTCGTTCCAGGTTGAGGTGGCCTCAGCGTACCAGACATCGAAAAAGAAACTGTAGCCGTACTGGATGGCGTGGTGGAACTCATGGGCAGAGGTTATCTGCAGGCTCTCCAGGGGGGTAAACAGCGGTGAAGGATTCGGCGGGGATTTCGTGTATATCGAGTTGGTAAAGTCCTTGTCGATTTCGATGTAGCTGCTGTAGGCATTGGGAAAACCGGTCGAAGGTGCCGCAGTCGATGTCGTGGTCTGGCCGTAGATGCTCTGCGCTGCCAGGCTGCGCAGGTAGATGTGGTAGGGGGGGGCGGGCGGTGCCCTGTACCCCTGTCCCGTATAGGTCGTATAGGCGAACTCGAAAGAGTCTGCCATCTGCTGGACCCAGGTCGCTACGTTATACGGAAATGCCGGCGTCGGTGCATCGGCCCCTGTGGTTGCATAGTGGATCACGAAGTGTGCTGATGGTAATAGCGCTTCATTTGCCAGCACCGGCGCGGCGAGCTGCTTAGCCAAGGTTTTTTGTGTGGCAGGTTGCAGGCTGTTCCAGTCCCGGCGCAGGTCATGCTTGAGCGGCATTCCGCAGCGGACTTCCTGCGGGCCAGTTGTGGAGACGGATACGGATTTCAGGGCAGCAGCGGGCGTCTCGCCGAACTGCTGCAGATAGTAATCATCCAGCGTGCCGGCCTGACCGGGTAATGCCAGTGCCGCCAAGCTCCAGAGTGCCACTGCAGTCAACTTCATAGTCCGCATGTTCATCAGTCCACCATCCTTTTGCCTGCCCGCAACGGGACAAGCACTGTTGTGCCCTTCTCTACCGTGAATCTGCTGCTGAAGGCACCGTTTCCTGCAGTATAACTGCCTGCATCGAGAACGGCCACAAAAAAACCGGACGCATCCGTCTGCACAATCATGACCACCCCGCTGCCGCTGGATATGGTTACAGATACTCCGGGGCAGGGCAGGTAACCGCTGTTGCCCGCCAGTTTGCCGCCGGAACTCTGGATATAGCAGATGCCGGCCAGGGTGCCTTTACCGGCGGGCAGCTCCGATGCCTCGATGTTGGCCATGCGGGTCAATACGACCGGCCGGCAGCGATTCCGCACCGCCAGGAACGCGCCGCCGTCGGAAGACGGCCCGGCGGCAAAGCTGCGGCCGTCAAAATGGTAGTAATTCCAGGCTGCGTCCGGACGCCTGGAGGCGGCGGGCAGTGCCGAGCA
The DNA here is from genome assembly GCA_038209415.1 of Geobacterales bacterium. Classification (GTDB taxonomy): domain Bacteria; phylum Desulfobacterota; class Desulfuromonadia; order Geobacterales; family Pseudopelobacteraceae; genus CAIPTY01. The sequence goes on along the minus strand of JBBQXT010000090.1, from coordinate 484 downwards.
CATGACGACCAGAGCCAGTACCGTCAGAATAATTGTAGTCGATGCAGACATAGCACACCTTTCTGAATATATGTAATCTTGCTGTCTGTTATTATCGTGCAGAATTGACGACAGTCAAGTCAATCTGAATTATCCGGAGACATTTCTGCAATAATGTCCTTTGGCAATCAACCAAGGGGCGTCATAGGACAAACGCCGACATACCCATTTCGCAAACACCTACGCAAACGGTTTCCCTCCCTTTCATGACTCACTGATATCAAATACAGACACACACTTATTATCTGTCGTCGTAATTTAAGATATCATTCCCACAGTCGTTCGATGGTATATTGAGGAAGGCGAGCGGAAAGTCCATACCCTCAGCCTTTAGCTGGATGGTGGATTGCATCCGGTTCACCAACTTTGATAATAAACCCTACACCAAAGCATAGGAGCGTAACGCATGAAGCTGCTGGGAATACTGATCATCTGCGGTCTCGTT
>JBBQXT010000089.1:0-12308 GCA_038209415.1 Geobacterales bacterium | reverse complement strand
GACACCACCAGTTTATTGAAAATGTACTTTGATTCCGAACATCTCTCCGATTCATGAGACAGTCGGTCAAACCTCATCACTCCCCATCCGTCCTGACCAACCCTTGTGCATCGTTGCCGTCAAGCTCAAGAAGCGGAGGCGCGCTCTTGATCGGCTTCTCGACAATGCTGATATGCTCGGCAGACGGGATAGTCTCCCTTCTACCTGAAATTACCACGAGAGGTTTTGTCTCGCCTAAATGGTGGCTATTCCGGTTGTATAACCTACGTTTTTATCCGGTCCAGTATCCCAGCCGCCAGGAGCGGGATCATGATCTCGTGGTGGCCGGTGATTGTCAGGCCGCGGCTGTCGCCTGCCGTGGGGCGCTTGACAACGTTCTGCAGGGGGCGGTAATGCTGGGTCATGTCGAAATTGGCGGTGGTGAAACCATCCACGTGAAAGCCCATGTTCTGGGCAATGGAAAGTGCCTTGAGGAATACTTCCGGCATGATCACGGCACTGCCGATGTTGATGAATACGCCGCCGCCCCCCAGGGTCGAGACTACCGAGGTGAACAGGCGGAAGTCGGTGAAGGTAGCCTGCCCCAGTACCGCTCCGTCGCAGTCGGGATGCTGGTGGATGATGTCGGTGCCCACGGCCACATGAACCGTGGCGGGGATGCCTTTCGCGTAGCAGGTAGCCAGCAGGCTGAACTCGCGGTGAGGATTGCCGCTCTCCACGATGAAACGTCCCAGCGCTTCTCCGTAGCCGATTCCCTGGGCCATGCCGCTCTTGAGCGCCCGGTTGATGTCCCGGCCGGTCTCCTCGGCCATGCCGAAGGTGCCGCAGTGCAGCACGGCACCCACATCCTCGCTGGTCGCGCCGATCAGGGAAATCTCGTAGTCGTGGATGGTGGCCGAGCCGTTCATGGCCACGGCGGTGATGATGTCGGCATCGATCAGTTTTTTCAGGACCGGCTGCAGGCCGCACTTGATGACATGCCCGCCCATGGCAATCACCACCGGCTTGCCGTTTTCGCGGGCCTTGACCACGGCATTGATGACCGCGTTTAAGGATTCACTCCCCAGCTGGTTGGGCATGGCCGCCAGGAGGGCGGAAACGCTCATGCCCGGGGAGATGTCACCGGCAAAGTCATGAGCCAGGGAAACTTTGTTCCGGCGCTCGGCAATCGGGTAGGTCGTGACCCGCGAGAGATCAATGGGTTGTATTTTCATGGAAAGAGAGCCTTCTCCACCAAGTCGCAGACGATGTGGATGATCGTGATATGCCCCTCCTGGATGCGGGGGGTATCCGTGGAAGGCACAACCAGGGCCAGGTTACAGATATCCCTGATGCTGCCGCCATCCCTGCCCAGCAGGCCGATAGTCAGGCAGCCGCGCTCTTTGGCCGCGTTGAGGGCCTTGAGTACGTTGGGCGAATTGCCGCTGGTAGAGAGGCCGACCACGACGTCTCCGGGGACGGCTAGCGCCTCCACCTGGCGGCTGAACACCGCATCAAAACCGTAATCGTTGCCGATGGCGGTCAGGATGGAGCTGTCAGTAGAAAGTGCGATTGCCGGCAGGGCTCTGCGCTCCATCTTGAAACGCCCCACGATCTCGGCCGCAAAATGCTGACTGTCGGCAGCCGACCCGCCATTGCCCATCACCAGCAGCTTGCCGCCGTTTCTGAGGGCATCTGTGATCAGGGTGCCCATTTCAGCTATGAGCGGGGCCATATCCCGTTCCAGCACATCGAACAGTGCCCGATGGTCCTGCAGCTGTTTTTTGATATCTTCGATCATACGACCTCCAGAGTGTTATTCCATTGTGCGGGGTGGGAACCGCCATTCTGGTGAGCGGCTACAACATCTCTCAGGCAGATGACTGCGGCAGCACCGGGGAAGATTACATTCTCAGTCCCCCGCACCGGGATCAGATCCGGGTCATCGGCCTGCAGGGCTGCAAACTGGCGTGCAATGCTGCGTTGGGCACCCAGAAGCGGCAGCCGGTTGATCACGATGGCGGTGTGCAAACCGTTCCATCCCCGCCGCCGGAACTCCTTGAACTGTCTGCGATGCAGCAACAGGGTAAAACGATGCCCTTTGCGGGCGGCGGTCGTTATGGCTGCCAGTGTTTCCGACAGGTCAGCGGCATCCGCATCGGCACCGAAATACAGGCAGTAGTGCTGAGCGACGCCCCAGCGTGCCAGATACCTGTCACGACTGATGCGGTTCTGCTCCTGGCGGCGCTGTGCTGACCCGAACACGGTTTCCCGGCTGCAGAGGAGTTCCGGTTGTGCGCTTACGCAAGTGTGGTAGCCCCTGGCGGCTGCCCGGCGAAGGTAATCCCGCTGGCACCATTCAGCACCATCCAGGTTCTCGTCAAAGCCGCCCACCAGCCTCAGCAGCTCACCTCTAATCAGGAGTGTTGCGAATGAGATCGTGAAGGTCTCTGTCAAAGGGCACCCCGGCAGCGGCCGCGTCAACGCTGGGGCCCCGCTACCGCGGAAGACCGGTGAAACGATACCGGTGCCGGGCATCCCGCCCGCATCCAACAATGCCTTCAACCAGCCGCCGGCAACCATCACGTTGGGGCGCACGATAACGGCGAAATCACCCTCTGAGCTGGCCAGCGCCCTGTTTATGGCAGGAACCAGACCGATATTGCGCTCGGAGGTTATAAACAGGGCCCGCTCCCCGAGCGGTTCGGAAAATTCCTCCAGCATCAGCTCGGTTTCCCGGCTGCTGCCGTTATCAATGATGATCAGGCGGGCATCAGGCGAATATGCAAGGATAGCAGCCAGACAGGCGCGGGTTTCGAAGGGGTTGTTCCAGACAGGGATGATTATGTCAACGGTCGGTGAGGGCATAGTAAATTCAACAGTTCGGATCGTCTCTCACGAAGGCCGCAGAGGGCACGGAGAAAGCAGAATATAATAAACCATCTTGATGCAAAGGCAACGCATCCTGCACACGGGAGCTGAAGTGTATCACGTTCATTCCCCCTGAATTCAGACACGTTGCCTTTGTATTGTCAGTGTATCCGCGAGTTCCGCCAGCGCAGAATTCCGGTTAGGTTACGATGTAATCGAAACGCGGCGCAGCAGGTCAAGTTCATCCAGAACCTTGCCGGAACCGAGCACGACACAATCCAGCGGATTTTCGGCAATCAGCACCGGTACCTGGGTTACCTCGCGCAGCAACATGTCCAGGTTGCGCAACAAGGCACCGCCGCCCGCCAGGAAGATACCCTTGTCGACAATGTCGGCCGCCAGTTCGGGCGGGGTCTTCTCAAGGCAGATGCGTACCGTATCGACGATGGCGTTGACCGCCTCCTTGAGTGCGTCGCGGATTTCATCAGAATTGACCTCGATAGTCTTGGGGATGCCCGAGACCAGGTCGCGCCCCTTGACCTGCTTGGTCAGCACATCGGGACCGGGATAGGCCTCGCCGATGTCGATCTTGATCGATTCGGCCATGCGTTCGCCGATCTGCAGGTTGTATTTCTTGCGGATGTACTGGACGATGGCCTCGTCCATCTTGTCGCCCCCCATACGGGTAGACTGGGCATAGACGATACCGGCCAGGGAGATTACGGCGACTTCGGTTGTGCCTCCGCCAATATCAACGACCATGTTGCCGGATGCCTCCGTGATCGGCAGACCGGCACCGATGGCGGCCGCCATCGGTTCCTCGATCAGGTAGACCTCGCGGGCGCCGGCCGACTCGGCCGATTCCTTGACGGCGCGTTTCTCCACCTGGGTGATACCGGAAGGAACGCAGATCACGACTCGCGGCCGCACCAGGGTCTTGCGGTTGTGAACCTTGTGGATGAAGTAGCGCAGCATCTCTTCGGTGATATCGAAGTCAGCGATGACGCCGTCCTTCATGGGCCGGATGGCGGTGATGGAACCGGGGGTGCGGCCCAGCATCTGCTTGGCCTCCATGCCGACCTTGAGCACCTTCTGCTGGCCGTTTGGCATCCTCTGCACGGCTACCACCGAGGGTTCGCGCACCACGATGCCCTTGCCTTTCAGATACACCAGGGTGTTGGCGGTTCCCAGGTCAATGGCCAGGTCATTGGAAAACATTCCGAACAGGTAATCAAATATCTTCAGCATTATTCTAAAATCCTTTCGTCAGTACGCTGCAGCAGGTGGTATGTGATTGTTGTAAAAGGGGAAAAGAGACTAGCAGAACGGGCGTGTAAATGCAAGGGGGAAAGCGGCGTATGCACAATCCCACACTGAATCCCGCAGGTATTTTTTAGAGAGTATAATTCAGTCGTTTTCAGTCTTCTGGTTTGCCGCTACTTCGCCATCTGTTTCAGAACCTGCTCCAGCTTGCGCAGTTCCTCGCCATACCCGGCCCAGTTGCCTTGCCGTTGCAGGGTGGTCGCCTTCTCATAGATGCTCATGGCTTCCTTGGCCAGTGTGCTCGATGATGCTTTCGAATCTGCCGTAACCGCCATTGTGACAGCGGCGGCAGTTTTCTTGCCACCGAAGAGTCGCTGCAGTGCCAGTTCCAGGTTCTCCTCCATGACAACCTGATCCCCGAAGGCGACAATCACCCGCTTCAGTTCGGGCAGACCGTCTTTGTCGGCCGCAAGAAAAAGCGGTTGAACGTAGAGCAGCGATTTCTCGATCGGAATCACGAGCATGCTCCCGCGGATGACCTCGGAGCCGCGCTGGTTCCAGAGCGTCAACTGCTGGGATATGAAGGAGTCCTGATTGATGCGGGCATCGATCTGCTTCGGGCCATAGATCAAACGGTCGCGCGGGAAGGTGTAGGCGCGGATCTTGCCGTAATTTGGCCCATCACAGCGGGCCGTCAGCCAGGCCGCCAGGTTGTCGCGCTTGGAGGGGGTAAACGGCAGCAGCAGGATGTACTCCTCCACCTTTTCGCCCGGCAGTTTCATGATCGTGTAGTAGGGCTCCATCGGCTTTTCGCCCAGAGCCGGAACCTGCCAGAGGTTCTCCTTGTTGTAGAAAACCTTCGGGTCGGTCATATGGTAGGCGGTAAACATGGCTGCCTGCAGCTGGAGGAACTGATGCGGGTAACGGACGTGCTTGCGCAGATCCTCGGGCATGGCGGACATCGGCTTGAACAGGCCCGGAAACATGCGGTCATAGGCCTTTGCCAGGACATCATTCGGGTCGCTGATGTAGAAGCTGACTGATCCGTCATAGGCATCCACAACCGCTTTGACCGAATTTCGCATGTAGTTGATGCCACCCTGGATCGGTTTTGAATAGGGCAGACGGTCCGAATAGGTGTAGGCATCGACCATCCAGGTCAGCCCGCCGTTTTCCGTAACCACCATGTAGGGGTCGCCGTCGAAGCGGAGGAAGGGTGCTATGGTACTGACGCGCTGAATGATGTTGCGGTTGTAGAGGATACGGCTCTGGTCCGTGATGTCCGAGGAGAGCAGGATCTTTTCCGTTTTGAAGCGGGCGGCGAAGAGGGCCTTTTTGAGGATGGAATCGATCGGCACCCCGCCTTTTCCGGCATAGGTCGTATTGATATTGCCGGTGGCGGTCGGATAGCTGAATTCCGGGATCTTTGTCTTGACTACCACATAGTCGTTGGACAACTCACCGTAATAGATTTCGGGTCTGGTGACCTTGATATTGGCCAGGCTGACGGGGGGGATGTCCTTGACGAAGAATTCCGGCAGACCCTCCTTGCTGATCCGGCTGACCGGACTCATGGTAATGCCGTTGCCGTGGGTGAAGATCAGGCGCTCGTTGATCCAGTTCTTGCTGGGCAGATCGGCGTAGGAAAGTTCGCGTGGCGACAGCATGACCTGGGTATACTGCCCGTTCACCATGTAGCGGTCGTTGTCCACATCGAAAAACTTGTAATAGGTTCTGATCTGCTGCAGCTGACTGTATGTTTTGAGCAGCGGGGCATGATCCCAGAGGCGGATGTTCTTGATGGTGGCGTCGTTGTTGGCGATGTCGGTGGCGGTGAGTTTCGTATCCACATCGAAGGGTACGGTTTCGATCTTGTCCAGGTCGTAACCGAAGCGGGTGAATTTGAGGTTGTTTTCTATGTAGGGTGTTTCCAGGGCCAGCTCATTGGGCGCCACCTTGAATTTCTGGAGCAGTCCCGGATAAACCCCGATGCCGATTACGTTCAGTGCGATTACGATCACCGGCGGCAACAGCGCCATGCGCCAGGCGCCTTTCCAGATACCGACCGCCAGCATGGCCCCCGCCAGTGGAGTCAGGAACGTCAGCACCCGGTAGGTCAGCAGTCGCGAGTTGACATCCACATAGCCTGCGCCATAAAAAGAACCGTTATTGGAAAACAGCAGTCTGAAGCTGTCCAGATAGAAACCAGCCGCGACCACACAGGCGAAGATACCGACCAGAACCGCCAGGTGCCGGCGAACCTTTCCGTCAATCGCCACACCCCGCTCGGTCAGCACGATGCCGCCCCGGACATAATATACCGCCGCGGCCACGAGCAGCGTTGCCACCAGCGTGAAGCTCGCAAAGCCCTTGAGCATCTCCAGAATCGGCAGGTTGAACAGGTAGAAGCCGATATCCCTGCCGATGACCGGATCAACCGTGCCGACCGCCTGCGTATTTGTGAAAAGCAGCAGGGCTTCCCATTGCAGGGCGCCCCAGTTGGCTGCAAACAGTGCCAGGACCACACTGATCAGCATGCCCACCGGTTTAACCAGGCGAACGGCTTCATCCCGGTTTACCCGGAAGTTGCCGCCTCCCACCAGGTATATGCCGGAGAGGGGAAATCGCGCCCTGTTGGCGAAATAAATATTTACCTGCACACAGATGAATAACATGCCGCCGAAGAGCAACCCGGCCCCGGTCTTGGCATACAGGGTCGTGGTGAAGACCGAGGAGAAACCGGTCTCGACAAAAAACAGCCAATCGACATAGAAATTCACCAGGTAGGAAATAAACGGGACTACCAGTGCTACCAGTATCAAAATAAGGATGAACCTGTTCTTGGGCATGGACGTACTCCTTTGTTGTAACTTCATCCCCGTCTATAAGGCTTAGCTCAGTAGCATGTGACGCTTTCTTCTACGTAGGCCGTATCAAGCGAAGCGGATACGGCAACAATGGTGTCTATGGCAACAAAGCCGGTTCCGCTTCGCTTGAACCAGCCTACATGATGCGAAATAAACGATGTTACAGGACACTATTCCGTTTTGATCACCAGGTCAAATGTGGCCTGATGTTTTCCGGCCTTGGGGTAGTGCTGCGTGATCAGGCCGGCGTAGCCGCGCATGTCCACCAGGATGTGGATATGGGACGGGCGGCGGGCGTAGGGTGGGGGAAATGAGGTTGTCAGGCGGTAGCGGCCGTGGCTGTCCGCGATGATCGTTGCCCGCCAGGAGTCAGCGTATTTCCCATCCGGTCCGGCCTGCCAGAACTCGATGCGGGCACCGGGGATCGGCCGGCAGGTGGCAGCCGAGCGGACGGTGCCCTGGAGCACGTAGCCCGTGCCGATACTGTCGCGTAGTGGGGCGTTCGGTTTGTAGAATGGGCCGATCTCGTCCTGGGGGGTCGGGGTGCATTTCCCGGCGGGCGAGGCTGCATCTGCACGACCGGCAAGTATGGATATCGTGAACATGAGGATGAATACGGTTAATCTGTTCATGAAGTAACACCTCGTAGTAGTAAGACGATCTTCTTATTGAACGGCTTGAGAGCACACCGGCGGCGTTTTTTTGCTGACCGGTGCTGCGCTTTGTCGGAAATTTCGATTATTTGCTTTGAATTTTGAGTGGCTGTTAACTATGTAGGTTTGAAACGCGTGTTTCCTCTTGGGACAATAAATCTGTCCCGCTTTATTTTGTCCCGCTTTATTCTTTCAATTGAACCGGGATGCTGGTTTCAAAACTTTGCATCCACCGCTCTGTGTCCCCGCCATCAAGAGGAACATAACGGTAAGTAAAGACCATCTTTGAACCATCCGAGGCTCGCACAGGCAGTATAAGACTGAAGGGAACAACTTCATTCTTTTTAAGGACACTGGGGAAATAGTACGCTTTCCGAAAAACGGATTTATCGTTATTATCCCGTAAATTAACCCATAACTCCATCTCTTCCATTTGAGTTGTACGGATATTTTCAACCAGGCCATCGATACGTGTTTCCAAACTACTGATTGTAACATCCCATGCTATTTTAAGGTCAAACTGGGAGTAACTTTGTTTCAGGTCGGACATCTGTTTGCGGTTCACATCACGGTTGGCAACACACCCCCCCAGAAGAATAAGCAGGGCCATAGAAATAATACATTGTTGCAACATAGGTGATTACCTCCGTTTGAAATTAGGCGAATGCTGTGGTGTCAGGCTTGTAAGGTTGCAAACGTGCACTTCGGTACCGACAGCCTATACAGTTTGCAAACACTCAGACCAAGCCTGATGCGGCTTTCCTCTTTGTGATGCGGGATGTCATCTTTACAACTTTGCAAGCCTGACACCGGTGATTCTCCCGACACCGGTGATTCTCCCTCCGCTGAATTTCTGAGACAATGGGATGCCTCGTTCGGAGAAGCATGCCATGTTCTGCATCAAGCCTCCACCGGCAGAAGCCTCTGCAGCACACCCTTGGAAATCTCCAGGATTCCCTCGAAGGAGGTATCCTTCAAGGCACAGACCAGCTTGTAGTCCGGGGTGAACTGGTATTTTTTTGGTTCACTTTTCATCATGGCGATAATCAGGTCTGGTGGGGCCGGGGTGCGCGGGTGGAACGAGATGATCACGTTATGGCCGTCGAAATCGATCTGCCGCACCAGCAGCCTTTTCAGCAGTACGCGCAGCTTCATGGTCTCGAACAGGTAGGCCGTGGCCAGCGGATACGTGCCGAAACGGTCGATGACCTCGTTCTGGATATCCAGCACGTCCTCTTCGCTCTCGGCCTGGGTCAGTTTCTTGTAGATCACCAGTCGCTGGTTGGTGTCCTTGACGTAGGCCTCGGGGATGAAGGCCGGCACCTTGAGGTTGATCTCCGGCTCGACCCGCTCGGTCATCTCCTCGCCCCGCAGGCGGCAGATGGTCTCCTCCAGCATCTGGTTATACAGCTCGAAGCCGATCTCGGTGACCGTGCCGGACTGGCGGTTGCCGAGCATGTCGCCGGCGCCGCGGATCTCCATGTCGTGGGTGGCGATGCGGAAACCGGCCCCCAGTTCGGAGATGTCCTGCAGTATCCTCAGGCGTTCGCGGGCGTCGCTGGTGATGGAGCTTTCACCGGGGATCAGCAGGTAGGCGTAACCGCGCTGGGTGGAGCGGCCGACCCGGCCGCGCAGCTGGTAGAGCTGGGACAGGCCGAACTTGTCGGCGTGATCGACGATCAGGGTGTTGGCGTTGGGGATGTCCAGGCCGGATTCGATGATGGTGGTGCAGAGCAGCAGGTTGGTCTCGCCGTGCATGAAACCGAGCATGACCTTTTCCAGCTCGTGCTCGCCCATCTGGCCGTGCCCCACGGCGATCTTGGCCTCGGGGACGATCGCAGCCAGCAGTTCGGCCCGTTTGGCGATGGTCTGCACCCGGTTGTGCACGAAGAAGACCTGCCCGCCGCGGCGCAACTCGCGCATGACCGCCTCACGGATCAAATCCTCGGAGAAGCGCGAGACGAAGGTCTTGATCGCCAGGCGGTCCACCGGCGGGGTATCGATGATCGACAGGTCGCGGATGCCCATCATGGACATGTACAGGGTGCGCGGTATGGGGGTGGCGGTCAGGGTCATGACGTCCACCACGGCCCGGAAGGACTTCAGGCGCTCCTTGTCCTTGACCCCGAAGCGCTGTTCCTCGTCGATGATCATCAGCCCCAGGTCCTTGAAGGTTACGTCCTTCTGCAGCATGCGGTGGGTGCCGATGATGATGTCGATATCACCCTTCTTGAGCCGCTCCAGGATCGCCTTCTGCTCCTTGGGGCTGCGGAAGCGTGAAAGCACCTCCACGGTGATCGGGTAATCCTTCAACCGCTCGTGAAAGGTCTCGAAGTGCTGCTGGGCCAGGATGGTGGTCGGGACCAGCACACCGACCTGCTTGCCGTCCAGGGCGGCCTTGACCGCACCCCGCAGGGCGACCTCGGTCTTGCCGTAGCCTACGTCGCCACACACCAGGCGGTCCATGGGGCGCGAGTGCTGCATATCGGCCAGCACGTCCTGGATGGCCGAGAGCTGGTCGGGGGTCTCCTCCCAGGCGAAGGAGGCCTCGAACTCGCGGTACATCTCGTCGGGCGGCGAAAAGGAGAAACCCTCGCTGATCTGACGGCGGGCGTAGATCTCCAGCAGCTCGCCGGCCAGCTCCTCGATATTCTTGCGGGCCTTGCCCTTGGATTTTTCCCAGCCACTGCCGCCCAGCTTGTCCAGGCCGGGCTGGCTTCCCTCCGGCCCGACATAGCGCTGCACCAGCCCCAGGCGGTCCACCGGCAGGTAGAGCTTGTCCCCGCCGGCATACTCCAGCAGCAGGAAGTCGCCCCCCACACCGGCCACACTGATGTGCTGCAGGCCGTGGTAGCGGCCGATGCCGTGGTCGATGTGCACCATGAAATCGCCCGGCTTGAGCTCGGCCAGGGAGGCCAGGATCTGCTTCTTGCGCACCTCGGACACACCACGGCGCTTGACACGCCGGCCGAAAAGCTCTTCCTCGGCAATCAGCACCAGCCGCGCATCGGGCAGCCGGAAACCGCGCGAGATGTCACCTGACAGCAGGGTGATAGCCCCCACCTGATACCCCCCCTCGTTCCCTCCCTGATTCAGGGGGGGATGAAAGGGGGTGGTGGGGGTGGTTATCGCCTGCCGGAAAGATGCCTCGCTGATGATGGCGGGAATTCCGTAGGGCGCCAGCAGCTCCTTGAGACGCTCGGCCTGGGGGCGCTGGTTGCAGGCGACCAGCACCCGCTGCCCACCGTCGAGCCATTCCCGCAGCCTGCGGGAAAGCGGGGCCAGGGCGTGGGTCGTCTCTTTGGAGGCTGTTACCCGCAGATCGCTGTTGTCCTGGCAGGGGATCGGGATACAGGCCGCTCCACCTCCCTGGTCCAGGGTCAGCCCGGAAAGCTCCAGCAGGCTTCGGCCGGCAATGATGGTGTTGAAGGCCTCCTGATCCAGGAACAGTTGCGCGGGGGGCGAGTGGGGCAGTCCGGCGGCCCGCCCCTTGGCCATACCGGCTGTGATCTCATCGGCGAAACCGGCCACCGCCGAGCGGATCGCCTCGGGGTCCAAGAGGATCAGGGGGCAGTCGGGGGCGTAGTCGAAGATCGTTTCCAGACCGGGGTGCAGCAGCGGCTGGAGGTATTCGATGCCGCGAAAATAGACGGAGTTCTGCAGGTCGCCCAGGCAGCCGCGGCGCCGGTCGGCCCCTATCTCCAGGTCGTCGCAGCACTGTTTCAGGCGCGGGGCGATGTCGGCCAGCACCTCCTCGGTCAGCAAGATCTCGCGCGAAGGGAGCAGTACCAGCTCCTCCAGCGGCTGCAGGGAACGCTGGGTGAGCGGGTCGAAGGAGCGGATAGTTTCGGCGGTGTCACCGAAGAACTCGATCCGCACCGGTGCGGCCAGGTTGGGGGGGAAGATGTCCAGGATGCCACCCCGCACCGCAAAGGTGCCGCGATCCTCCACCAGCGGCACATTGGCGTAGCCCATCCTGACCAGCCTGGCCAGCAGGTCATCGCGTTCAAAATCCTCACCGGCCACCAGATAAAAGGATGCTTCATTGAAGACCCGTCGCGGCAGAACCCGCTGCAAGGCCGCGGCAGCCGGCATGATCACGATCCGGGCCAGGCCGTTCTGCAGGCGGAAGAGAGTGTCCAGCCGGGCACCGGAAATGTCGGGATGGGGTGAGGAGGGCGAGCAGGGCTGGCTGTCCCAGGCCGGAAAAACCAGAGGAGAGATATCGGAACCGCCGAAAAAGGCCAATTCTCGCCGGAATTCCTCGGCGGCGTCCTGATCGGCGGCCAGGACCAACAGGTTCCCGGGCCGCGCCAGCAGCAGTTCGGTGACGACACAGGCCGCTGTTGAACCCTTCAGGCCGGGGATGGTGATGCAGCGGTCGCCGCGGCGCAGGGCAGCCAGGATATCAACCGACTGCGGCAGCAGACGGGCGGGGGATGGTGTGCTCATGGGAAATCAGGGGAGCTGCGATGGCTGGTCATTTGCGTTGGCTGGCCTTGATCTTGGGTTTGCCGTCCTCCACCACAACGCGGAAGACCAGGTCGGTGGTCCCCAGTCGGGCGATCAGGGCGGCCTTGCTTTTCTCTATGGTAGCGGCCACCAGTTCGAAGCTCAGTTTGTCCACCGGCAGGTGGCAGGACTTGCGCGCCTCACGCAGCTCATGGAATATCCG
>JBBQXT010000088.1:0-12686 GCA_038209415.1 Geobacterales bacterium | reverse complement strand
GGTCAGCAAACTCCATTGCAGCATCACCGGTATGGTGGGACTGGCGGGGGTCTACACCGGGATACTCTCCATCCATTGTCCCCAGTTGCTTGCCCTGCGCATCACCTCCAACATGCTCGGCATGGAGGTGGAGGAGGTCGGGGAGGATGTGTGCGACGCCCTGGGAGAAATTGCCAATATGCTCGGCGGACATGTGAAGCAGGTCTTTTCCAAGGGTGGGCTTGATCTGAATCTTTCCATTCCCACGGTGATTTCCGGCGAAAATTATTCCGTAAACTGCATGGCGGACAAGGATTGTGTCATCATCCCCTTTTCATGGCAGAACGAGACATTCTTGGTCGGCCTGACGCTCAGGAAGGAGCACTAGGGAAAAGTAATGAGCGAATTTCCAAAATTACACGACATGCTGAAGTCCGCCTTGGCAAAGGCTGCGGAAGATTGCGGCACCTTGCTCGGGCAGGATTTGGAGATCAGCGAGTCCACCAGCCGGGAAGTGAAGAGGGACGAGTACTTCCGCGGCATGGAGGATGCTTCCTTTGTGGTTGCGATAGAATCTCAGATCGAATATCAGGGAACGTTCTACCTGGTGCTGGCCTTCAGGGACGCCATTGTACTGAGCGGCACCCTGCTCGGTGTCCCCCCTCCGCGAATCCAGGAAAAGAAGAAGCTGGCCATCCTCGAAGCGGATGACATGGATGCCTTTTCGGAGATCGTCAACCAGTTGACTGGTTCATTCAACACGGTATTCAAGCAGCGCCTTCCACGGAAGGTGCATCTGAAGCAGTACCCGCCGAATAAATTCATCCCGGGCACGGCCGGAAAGGATGCTGAAAACCCGGTTGCTGATGGGGAATACTATCTGTTGCAGGCCTCCCTGCGCATGGCCGGACACGACCTGGAACAGGTTGAACTGCTGATTCCGCTCTCTCTGGCCAATCTGTTCGACCTTCAGGAGAACCACGACGAAAAGGAGCTTGAGGCGGACAGCACGTCAGACGCTCCGGAGGCGGCTGCGGAGCCGATCGGCACGGTCTTGATCCTGGACAATAACGACCGGGAACGCCAACGGTTCCAGGAAATACTTGCCGAATCTGGAGTCAGGCCGGTGGTGGGCTCCCTTGACGCGGACCTGGAGAAGCTGCTGGCTCAGGATGATGTGCAGGCCATACTGGTCGGCATGGACAATGCGGACGAACAGGAACTGGCGCTCTGCCTCGAAATACAGACTCATTCCCGGGGGACATCCATTCCCATTATCCTCTGTGCGCGGCAATGGACCCGCACTGGAGTGCTGAAGGCCCTGAAAAACGGGGCACGGGATATCCTGCTCAAGCCCTGCCCGCCGGATGAGCTGACTACCAAGGTGCTCAGGATGATGAACACGGCATAATTCGCCGGTCGAGTGAGCGTTCCGACAAAAACCGCCTGTAAAACAGACTGTTGAATCACGTGTCAAAATCACGACTCCTCCAAACTCTTTTTTGACTGTAGCCACCACCACCCCTGTGGCCAAAGCGACCGGCGACCCTGACCCGCTCCTTCGCAACAAGGCCTGCTCCCAGCAGGTTTTCCCGATAGCGCGACAGCGTCCTGTGTACTCCTGTCAAAATCATGGCATTTTTTCCCTTCTTGCCCTCCCCTGCGTTCATTCCTCCCGTTTAGCCGTTCAACTACCCGCAATTACAATATAAATTAAACTGGCATGGCATATGCTTGAAAGGAGTGTCAGAAAAGGAGGATTAGCAGATGACCATGAACGGAATCTTCGGCACCACTATCGACCTGCTCGGAAAAAGCCTTGACCTGCGGGCCCAGAACCATAACCGCATCTCCGCCAATATTGCCAACGCCGAAACGCCCGGCTACACGCCGACCACGCTGTCCTTCGAGAAGGAGCTGAAGGACGCACTCAGCGAACAGGATCAACCGGCGCCGGCGTTCAGCAGTCCCCATCACATGGCCATGTTGCGGGAAATGACCAGCCTGGATCTGGTGCAGGGGACGGTGCAGGAGTCGCCGGCCGGCTCCCTTGGGCGGGACGGCAACGGGGTAGAACTGGAGAGCGAGATGAGCAAGATGATGGAAAACCAGATCATGTTTAATGCCGATGTGCAACTGCTTACGAAGAAATTCCAGGGGCTCTTGCTCGCCATAAAAGGGGTTAACTGATGGATTTTTTTACCGCAATGGATGTAAGTTCCTCCGCCATGAGCGCCGAGCGGACCCGAATGAACCTGATCTCCGGCAACCTGGCCAACGCCAATTCCACAAGGACTGCCGAAGGCGGACCCTACAAGAGAAAAGACGCGGTTTTCACGGCCACGCCGCTGAACGAGTCGTTCAACAACACCCTGAACCGGGCCGGCAAGGGGCTTACGACTGTCGCGGTGTCGGCAATCGTGGAGGATTCTTCCCCTCCCAGGATACAGTATGACCCGAGCCACCCCGACGCCGACCTTAACGGGAATGTGGCGCTCCCCAACGTGAACGTCATCGAGGAGATGGCCGACATGATCTCGGCCACCAGGGCCTATGAGGCCAATGTGACTGCGGCCCAGGCGGCCAAGAGCATGGCCATGAAAACCCTGGAGCTGGGAAGATAGAGACTATCCGGGTGGTTGTCCGGAACAGGCGGCATAACGGCAGAAAAGCAGCGGCACGGGAGACTCCAGATGGTAATTAAAGGATTACAGAGCGGTTTTGGCATCAGCCAGGCATTTCCCGATACCGGGGTCAAGGCAGCAAAACCTGCGGCGATCGCGGGAGGATCAGACAAGTTTTTCGGCGAGTTGGTGACCAAGGTCAATGACCTCCAGCTGCAGGCCGACAGCGAGATAAAAAAGCTTTCCACCGGAGAATCCAAGGGGCTGCACGAGGTGATGCTGGCGGTTGAGAAGTCCGGCATCGCCTTCCAGTTCCTGACCCAGGTGCGGAACAAGGCCATGGAGGCCTATCAGGAAGTCATGCGCATGCAGGTTTGATGAAACTAAAGAATGTCCGCTCGCTTTGCAGCTGGCATTATTAACAATCTTGTCGACAAGACACATAAAGCAGGAACTCTATGAATGAAATGGCAAAAAGACTATCCGCACCGCTCATGGCCCTCTCTCCCTCACGTCGCTGGGTCGTGGGGGCGGTCATGGCCGTTTCCCTGCTGGCTTTCGGCGCCCTGATCACGATCGCCAACCGGATCGAATTCAAACCGCTTTTCGCCAACCTCAGCAATGAAGACGCCGGTGAAATCGTCAAAAAACTCAAGGAGCAGAAAATCCCCTACCGGATCGCTGCTGACGGCAAGGCGGTTCTCGTCCCCGCCGAGAAGGTCTACGACCTGAGACTCTCCCTGGCTTCCGAAGGACTTCCCCAGGGGGGCGGGGTCGGTTTCGAGATCTTTGACCGGAAGAATTTCGGAATGACCGAATTCGTGCAGAAACTGAACTACCAGCGCGCCCTCCAGGGGGAGCTGACTCGCACCATCTCGCAACTGGTCGGGATTGAGCAGGCTCGGGTCCACCTGGCCCTGCCGGATAAATCCTTGTTCAAGGAAAATGAAAAGATTGCCACCGCCTCTGTGGTGCTGCGGATGAAGTCCGGCAAGGTCCTGCGCGAGAGCGAAGTACAGGGGATCGTGCACCTGGTCGCCTCGTCTGTCGAAGGGCTGGACTCGGAACAGGTAACGGTGCTCGACAGCCGGGGCAAGGTACTCAGCCGCAGCGGTCCGTCGGACATCACCGGCAAGCTGACCTCAACCATGATGGAAACCCAGCGCAGCTACGAGAAAAATCTGGAAGAGCGATTGCAGAGCCTGTTAGACAAGGCGGTCGGGGCGGGCAAGTCGGTAGCCCGGGTAACGGCCGTGCTCAACTTCAAACAGGTGGAGAAGGTCGAGGAGCGCTACGACCCTGAAGCGCAGGTGGTGCGCAGTGAAAAGCGCAGCGAACAGAAGGACGGGACATCCACGACAGCCGGCGGCATACCGGGAGTCCAGTCCAACATGGGCAAGGCGAATGCCAGCTTGGCTACTGCGGGAGGCGGGACCAAGAAGGACGAGTCCTTTAATTACGAGATAAACCGTTCCTCCTCTAAAATAATAGAACCTGTCGGAAATTTGACCAAGCTGTCCGTGGCCATACTCGTGGACGGCAAATATGAGGCAGACGTCGCGGCCAAAGCCGGGCAGACGCCTAAATTGAAATACACCCCCCGCAGTCCTGAGGAGCTGAAAAAGATAGAGGCCCTGGTGAGAGGTTCGGTGGGTTACAGCGAAGAAAGGGGTGACCAGTTGACCGTGGTTAATGTCCCCTTTCAGGAAAACGGTGAAGAGGCGGCCGTTGATGTCGCCAACTGGTGGGAGAAACCGGTTGTCGCTGATATGGGCAAAAACGTCCTGCTGGGGATCGGATTCATTGCTCTGCTGCTGCTGGTCGTCCGGCCGCTGATGAACATCCTCCAGTCGCCTCAGAAAAGGGCGAATATTTCCTTTGATACGCTGCAGCCCTTCGAGGATGGTCGTGACAAGCTTGAGGGGAGACTCCCGACTCAAATGGCCAATTTGGAGATGAACGCCATGAATCAAATGGATCTGGTCAGCATCGTCGACAAGGATCCGTACCAGACGGCCCAGATCCTGAATAACTGGCTGAAGCAGAAAGACTAGCTCCGGGTTTCTGACTGAGAGTTGCGGGGTACGTCTCCCGCTGATTTCCAATAGGGCCGCTGATCGTTTGCAACGGAATAAACCGCACCACGCAGCACGAAAATCGAGGGCAAGCTATGAACGGTGCTGATAAGGCGGCAATACTTCTACTCTTCCTGGGACCGGAAACCTCCAAAAAGGTCTTTGGACACCTGCAAGACGACGAGATCAAGAAAATCGGCCAGAGCATGGCAACCCTCGGCCATGTCCCGCGCTCCACAATCTCGGAGGTGGTGCGTGAGTTCACCCGCCTGACCGACCCGGCTACTGGATTCTATTCCCAGGGTGAGGAGTTCGTCAGAAAGATCCTCGAGCAGGCCCTCGGCCCCCAGAAGGCCGAGGCCCTGCTCCTGGAGCTCTATACTTCGTCGCGCGGAGACCTGGCCGAGCTGCTCGGCAACATAGACGCCAAAACCATTGCCAATTTCCTGTCCCAGGAGCACCCCCAGACCGTTGCCGTGATCCTGGCCAATCTGCGCCCCAAGCAGACCGGCGAGATAATAGCGTTGCTGCCGCAGGAGATGCAAGCGGAAGTGGTGATGCGCATTGCGGATGTGGATCAGGTTTCGCCGGAGATACTGGCCGAGATAGACGATGTCATCAGAAGGGAGTTCACCTCCCTGGGCGGAGTCCAGCGCTTCAAGCTGGGCGGCGTGGAAA
This sequence comes from Geobacterales bacterium, assembly GCA_038209415.1. GTDB lineage: Bacteria > Desulfobacterota > Desulfuromonadia > Geobacterales > Pseudopelobacteraceae > CAIPTY01. The sequence continues at coordinate 7,330 of JBBQXT010000088.1, read as the reverse complement.
AGGTGGTAGAGATGTTCGGCCATCTGGACCGAAGCCGGGAAAAGCAGATCCTGGACAAGCTCGACGAGATCAATCCACCCCTGGCGGAAGTGATCCGCAAGCATCTGTTCACCTTCGAGGACATCTTCAACCTGGACGACCGCGGCATCCAGGCCATCATGCGCGAGGTCAGCAACGATACCCTGACCCTGGCCCTGAAGACCTGCGCCGAAGAGATCAAGGAGAAGATCTTCCGCAATATTTCCAGCCGGGCCGCGGAGATGATCAAGGAAGACCTGGAAGTTATGGGGCCGGTGCGGCTGTCCGACGTGGAGAAGGCGCAGACCGAGATCGTCAAGCTGGCCGGCAGGCTGGAGGAAGAAGGGAAGATCGTGATCGCCGGGCGCGGAGGGGACGATGTCCTTGTTTAAGATCATCAAGGCCGGCCGGCCGACGGACACTGTACTCGTTAAATTCGCCTTCGAGGCCCTGCCGGAGCTGTCCGAACTGCCCTTCAAGCCGGACACGCCAGGCTTTCAGCCCCTGTTCGCAGCGGGTGCCAGCCCTGCGGGCGGAAATGCGGAAGCTGGCGGAACAACAGATGCCCTGGTGGCTGAGGAGATGACCGAAGGCAGCGCTGGGCCAAGTGCCGTGGAGCTGCAGCAGTTGCTAAAGGAAAGCTTTGAAAAGGGGTTTGCGGATGGTCAGCAGCAGGCTGAGGAGCGCTTCAGTTCCTCCTTCCGCTCCCTGACCGTTGCCGTGGAAGAGGTCAGCGGACTGAAGGGGAGGATAGTCCGGGAGAGCGAGGAAGACCTGTTGCAACTGGCCATGATGGTGTCGAAACAGATCATTCAGCAGGAGCTTTCCCAGAACCGGGAGATCCTGGCGTGTTTCGTGGCCGAGGCGGTCCGGGGGATCGTGGACCAGGATGACATCGTCATCTGTTTTAATCCGGAGGACTGCCGGATCGTTTCCGAGAAACGGCATCTCTACCTGGCGGGGATCGGCGATAAACGGCAGATAACCATCCGGCCTGACGATTCAGTCCCGGTCGGCGGCTGTGTCATCGATGCCCCCACCGGCCTTGTGGACGCCCGAGTGGATGCCCAGCTGGCCGAAATGTACAAACTGCTGATTCAGGAGAGAGCCGGCACCAGCGACGCTGCGCAGAATCTTCCGATGATACCCGAGCCACTTGTGCCGGGACCCTATGGAGTAGAGAAATATGGCTATCCAAAGGATTGACCTGAAACGCTACCTGCCGGTCGTGGAGAAAAGCAGACCGATCCGCTTCCAGGGCAAGGTGACCCAGGTGGTGGGCTTGGTCATCGAGGGCTACTGCCCTGAAACAACGGTCGGGACACTCTGCGAGATCCATCCCCAGACCGGGCCCCCGATTCCCGCGGAAGTGGTCGGATTCCGCGACAACAAGACGCTCCTCATGCCGCTGGGAGAACTGCGCGGCGTAGGGCTCGGCAGCCTGATCTCGGTACAGCGGCAGAACGCTTCACTGGGGGTTGGACCGGCCCTGCTGGGGCGCGTGATCGACGGCCTGGGCGCCCCCATTGACGACCGGGGGGCGATCGCCGTCACCGAGGAGTATCCGATCTACGCCACGCCGGTGAATCCCATGCAGCGTGTTCCCATCAGAAAACCGCTCAACCTGGGGATTCGGGCCATCAACGGCCTGTTGACCTGCGGCGAGGGTCAGCGGGTGGGGATCATGGCCGGCTCCGGAGTCGGCAAATCGACCCTGCTCGGCATGATTGCCCGTTACACGGAGGCTGATGTCAACGTCATCGCCCTGATTGGCGAACGGGGCCGGGAACTGCGCGAGTTCATCGAAAACGACCTGCAGGATGAAGGGCTCAAGAAATCCGTGGTCGTGGTCGCCACCTCGGACCAGCCGCCGCTGGTGAGGATGCGGGGCGCCTATATTGCCACCACCATCGCCGAATATTTTCAGGCCCAGGGCAAGAAGGTACTGCTGATGATGGATTCTGCGACCCGCTTTGCCATGGCCATGCGGGAAGTGGGGCTGGCAATTGGCGAACCCCCCACCACCAAGGGTTACACACCGTCGGTGTTTGCGGCCCTTCCCAAATTGCTGGAGAGAACCGGCAATTTTGCCCAGGGCAGCATCACCAGCCTCTACACGGTGCTGGTGGAAGGGGACGACTTCAACGAACCGATCTCCGATGCCATGCGCAGCATCCTGGACGGACACATCATCCTCTCCCGGGATCTGGCCGCGCGCTCCATCTACCCGCCCATCGATATCCTGGCCAGCGTCAGCAGGGTCATGACGAGCGTGACCGGACAGCCTCACCAGCAGCTGGCGCGGCAATACAAGGAGCTGCTCGGCACCTACCGCCAGGCCGAGGATCTGATCAATATCGGGGCCTACAAGGCCGGCAGCAATCCGAAGATCGATGAGGCCATAGCCAAGATGGACCAGATGAACGCCTTCATAAAACAGGACATACATGACGGGGTCAGCGTGGATGAGGCTGTTGCCGGGCTGCAGCGGATCATTTTCAACAAGCGCAGCAGTGATACTGATTGCGGGAAGGGAGTATAAGCGATGGCAAAAATGGGATTCAGGCTGGAACAGGTGCTCAGCTACCGCACGGAAATGGAAAAGGTGCGTACCCTGGAGCTGGTGACGGCCCGACAGGAATTTGAAGGTGCCTGTGAACGCATTAAGCAAGAGGAGCTGAACGTGGACAATCTCAACAGCGAATGCCTGGACCGGCAACGCGAGGGGATATCCGTCATGGACCTCCAGCTCTATGCCGACTTTTTTCAGAGAAAGAGTGCGGATATAAAGCTACAGAGGCTGGAGGCCGACAACCTCAACGTCAGGATGGCTGATAAACAGACGATCCTCCTCCAGGCAGCCCTGGAGAAGAAAGTGCTGGCGACCCTGAAGGATAAAAAAGTCCTGGCCCACAAGCGCGAATTGGGCGAGAAGGAACGGATCTTTCTCGAAGAGCTTTCGCTGCAGAAGAAGGTGCACAGATGATCAGGACAATCAAATTGTTTGTGATGCTGTTTTCACTGCTGGTCGTCTTTTCGCTTGCCCACGCCGAGCAGTCACCGCCGGCCCTGGCGGCGCCGGTCCCGGCACAAACACCGGAAACGGCAGCACTGGAGGCAAGGCAGCAACTGGCTGTTCGTGAGGCCCAGAAAAAGCTTCAGGGTGAGCGTATCAGGAAGACCCTGAAAATCTACAAATCGCTCCAACCCGAGCAGGCCGCCCGCCTGATCGACCGGCTGGATGAAAATACTGCCGCGGAAATAATGAATTCCATGGATCAGAGAACGTTGACAAAACTGATCCCCTATCTGAACCAGCCGCGGGTACTGAAGTGGACCCGGGCAACCCTGGCCGACAGATGACCCCGCTGGATTCAAACGGGAACCCATGCCAAAAGAAAGCTGGTCAATGATGGAAATAATCCAGAGTGTGACACAACCCCAGGTGTTGCTTTCTCCCATGCAAGGCATGGCCGGACAGGCAACCGCAGCTGGAACCCAGACAGCGCCGGTCGACCCTTCCCTCTTTGCGGTCCTGCTGCAGGGAATACTGTTGCCGGCGGCGGCAACGGCTGGCTGCGAGATAAAGGACACGGAGAATCAGGCCGCAGTCGAGCAGGGAGCTCATCCGGCCAAAGCTAAAGGTGATCTCGCTTCCTCAGCCATGGCCGATAAAACCGCCACAGGGACGGATGCAGAACCATCCGTCCAGACGGGGGCTCTGATGGCCCTGATGCTGGCAGCCGCCGGACAGGCAGACCGGTTCCAGACACGGCCAAATCCGGAAAGAGCAGTACTGTCCCCGGGTGCAGTTCCCGTCTCAGCGGGCCAGGCAGCCGGAGAAGCATCTCCCACGGTTTTGCCGCAACCGATGGCGGTTGCCGGCCAGGCACAGGGAGTCGCTTTGCCCACACTTCCGGAAGCGAACCCGCCGAAGGGAGTACCAGTCACGTCGGTTCCGATCGGGAATGCCGTACAAGTGGCGATCGCGGGACGTTCTCCACACACCGAAGTTAATTCCGACCCGGCCAGCAGCGGAGGTGTCATGAACCGCCTGGCGGCAGGCCCGACCGGCGCAGCGGAGCAACCGGCAACGCAAACAGCCCAAGCGGGCCACGTCGCCTTACCCTCATGGAACAGTGCAGCCTTCTCCGCAGCGTTCGGAGCCTCGACAAACCTCGTGCCAGCCGCAGTGGTCGCTGCGGAAAACCCTGCAGACGCAGCCGGGCCGGGGAATATTCCGCTACAGTCTCCTGCTGTCCGGGCCAGCCAGATTAGGACAACGGCAGATCAGCCCATGTTCCCCGGGCAACTGTTCCCGGTAGCCGGAGGAGCATCTCCCACGGTTTTGCCGCAGCCGATGGCGGTTGCCGGCCAGGCACAGGGAGTCGCCTTGCCCACACTTCCGGAAGCAAACCCGCCGAAGGGAGCACCAGCCACGTCGGTTCCGATCGGGAATGCCATACAATTGGTGATCGCGGGACGTTCTGCACACACCGAGGTTAATTCCGACCCGGCCAGCAGCAGGGAGGCCGTGAGCATACTGCCGGCAGTGCCGACATTCCTGACCAACCCGGACCGACAGCAACCGGGCGCGGAGAATTCAGCAACAGCCTCTGCGTATTCTGAAACAATCAGCAGCGGGGAAACCATCAGCCGCCTGCCGGCAGGCCCGACCGGCGCAGCGGCGCAACCGGCAACGCAAACAGCCCAAGTGGGCCTCGTCGCTTTACCCTCATGGAGTAGTGCAGCCTTCTCCGCAGCGGTCGGGGCCTCGACAAACCTCGTGCCAGCCGTGGTGGCCGTTGCGGAAAACCGTGCAGACGCAACCGGTACGGGGGAGATTCCACCACAGTCGGCTGCTGTAAGGGCCAGCCGGGTCCGGACAATGGCAGATCAGCCCATGTTCCCCGGACAATTGTTCCCGGTGACCGGGGAGAGTCGCCCCCCTGTACCTCAAACTGCCGATGCCGTTGCAGGTACTCCGGCCGGCGCAGCAGTGGAAGCGGTCTTTGCCTCCCTTTTTTCCAAGGGCGAATCACGGGAGAAGGGCGAGAACAGCGAGTCCGGAGCACAGAAAGATGGCAGGGAAGAAGGCCTGCCGGGTACCGGCATTCTGGCGCTGCGCAGCGTCGACCTGCCGGATTCGGCCAGGGTGGCGCGCCTGCCCAACGGGGATGAAGCGCGGAATGCTCTGCAGGAGAGCGTCCTGTCCCAGGTCAGGGAGGGTGTGGTCCGCCATGACGGCAAGGGCAATGGCCAGATGACGGTGAGGCTCAACCCGCAGGAACTGGGTGAACTCCGCATCAACGTGCGGGTCGAGGCCCAGCAGGTAAAGGTGGAGGTCATCAGCGACAACCGGACGGTCAGGGAAGCCCTGGTGGGGAATCTCGACGCCCTGAAAGAGACCCTGGCGAAGCAAAATCTGAGCATGGAGGGGTTCACCGTATCCACGGGGAGCGGAAACGGCTTCAACCAGCCCTTCAGGGAGCAAAGGGGTGACCGGCACGACACTTCCCGTATCCGCTCCGGCCGGGAAACCGGTCCAACCGATCTGCCCCTGGACAAAACGGGCCTGATCTGGGGAGGCACGGAGAGCTCCCTGGTGGACCTGAGACTATGACGAACATCCATCCGGGAAAAACCGATTTGACAACAACAAGGAGGTAGAGAACATGGTAAACGCAGTCAATAATGATACGTCTACAGCACCATCGGCGGCGGCCTACATGAAGAAGTCGACTGGACTCAACAAGGACGATTTCATGAAACTCTTCGTCACCCAGCTGCAATACCAGGACCCGCTAGCCCCCCAGGACAGCTCGGCAATGGTCGCGCAGATGGCCCAGTTGACTCAGGTGGAGCAGTCCTACAACACCAACCAGAACCTGCAAAGCCTGCTGGGTGCGGCAAACAACGCATCCAGCCTGTCGGCGGTTTCGTTCATCGGCAAGACGATCACGGCGCAAGGGTCACAGGTCGACCTGATTGCGGGCAGTCAGCCGCAGCTCAACTTCAACCTGGCCGGCGCCGCCAGCCAGCTCCAGGTCAGCATCCAGGACTCGAGCGGCCGCACGGTCAGGTCAATACTGCTGGGAAATACCGCTGCCGGGGACGGGAGCGTGGCCTGGGACGGCAAGGACGACAACAACGGCACCCTCACCCCGGGCAATTACAGTTTCAGCGTCACCGGCATGAAAAAAGACGGCAGCAGTTTCGCCGCTACCCCCTTCATCAGGGCCAAGGTGGACGGAGTGAACCTGGTGAACGGCATTCCCATACTGACATCCGGGGGACTGGCGGTATCGCTGGCCGCTGTGACCTCGATAAAATAATCGACACGGAATTTATCCAATCCGGGCGAAGGACATGAAACTGACATCGGACACCAACCACATTGATCAACGGACCTGACCTATCTCAGGAAGCCTGGGGATGCCGAAGGAATGACGTATCCCTAAAAGACGGCGCCAAGCCGGAAGGAGAGTAAAATGAGCGTTCAATCAGCACTGTATTCAGGGATCAGCGGACTATTAAGCAACGGCGAAGGGATGTCGGTCATCGGCAACAACATTGCCAATGTGAACACCATCGGTTTCAAGGAGGGGCGGACCATCTTCTCGGACATGCTTTCCAGCACCATCAACCAGGGTCAAGTCGGCCGCGGCGAGCAGATCCAGGCGGTACAGAATATCTTCCGGCAGGGTTCTTTTGAAAGCACCGGCAGTCCAACCGACCTGGCCATTCAGGGCAACGGCATGTTCGTCCTTTCCGACGCGAGCGGCGCGGGACGTTATTACTCTCGTGCAGGTGCGTTCACCTTCGACAAGAACCAGATCCTGACCAATCCGGACGGCAACATAGTACAGGGCTTCGGACTCAGAAACGGGATTTCCAACGGCGTACTCGGGCCGATCAACCTGACCGGTTTTGCCAACATGGCCCCCACGGCAACCAGCGCTATCGGGGTCGTGGGCAATCTCGATGCAAGCCAGAAGCCGCCTGTGCAGGCCTGGGACCCGGCCCTGGCCACCTTCAACCCGAACACCGCCTCCAATTTTTCCACCAGCAGCACCGCCTTTGACTTGCAGGGAAACGCCAAGTCGCTCTCGGTATATTTCAGGAATACCGGCGTGAATACCTGGCAGGTCAATACCTACGACGGCACAAACTATACACCGGCCGGTTCAGGCATCCCTGTCACCTTCAACACCAACGGTTCTCTGGCTTCCGTCGCCGGCGTGGCGGGCGCCACCACCCTCTCCACCAACGGGCTGACAATCGACCTTGCCGGAAGCACTCAGTACACCGG
>JBBQXT010000087.1:0-12752 GCA_038209415.1 Geobacterales bacterium | reverse complement strand
CCCGTTGGGACGCAGTGTCAGTGAGGCACTACGCATGGTAGATGCCCTGCAGTTCGTTGAAGCACACGGCGACCAGGTCTGTCCCGCCAACTGGCAGGAAGGTGATGAAGCAATGAAACCGACCGCGGAAGGCGTTGCAGGCTACCTGTCCAAGCACGGCAAGTAGAATTTTCTGTTATCCTGATTCAACAGAAAAGGCGCATCCAATCCGGAGGCGCCTTTTCTGTTGCCCTGTGCATGTTACTGAATTAAATTGGAACTATGCAGATGAGCGAGATTGAACATATTCCACTTCTTTTCGGTCACGACCAACGGACCGGCATTGTCGCCGTCGAGCCAGCCGGGCACTTTGTCAGACTGTTTTTTCGGACTGATGCGGGTGTCCATTTTCACGACGAACCATTTCAGCCCTTCATTCTGGTCAATGATCCGGCCCTGATGAGCGGCAGCCGGACTCCCTGCTCCATCCGCGCCCTGGCAGGCGATGCCGCCTTTCGTCACCAGCTGCTGTTCGACTCCTGGGGAGACTGTCTCATTGCGCGGGATTTTCTGGCCCATAAAACCGGGAAAGCGGCCGGCGCCAGCGATGCCCCCTATCTGTTCATCCCCGGCCTGTGCCACCAGTATCTGTTGTCCAGCGGAACAACCCTGTTCAAGGGCATGGATTTCGCCGAGTTGCGCTGCCTGTCTCTCGATATAGAAACCCTCTGCGCCGACGGCTATGAATTTTCAAACGCCGACCGGCCTGATGACCGCATTATCTCCATCGCCCTCAAGGATTCGCACGGCGATGAGACGGTGCTGCGCGGCGACGTCCTCTCCGAAGCGGAACTGCTGCAGGCCTTGAACAAGGCCATTCATAGCTGTGACCCGGACGTGATCATCGGCCACAACATCTTCCGTTTCGACCTGGATTATATCGGCAAACGCGCCGCACTGCACGGCATCCGCCTGGACTGGGGCCGCAACGGCAGTGTGCCGCATGTCACTCCCAACTCGCGCTGGAGTCTGGCTGAAAGGGTCATCGACTACCCGCGCTGGGATGTATATGGCCGCCAGATCATCGACACCTATTTTCTGGTGCAACTCTACGACATCGGCCTGCGCAGCCTGGAAAGCTACGGCCTGAAACCGGTTGCCCGCCACTTCGGCCTCGCCTCCGCTGAGCGGGTCTACCTTGATGGTGACCGCATCAGCGAGACCTTTCACAACGACCCGCAGCAGCTCTTCCTTTACAACCTGGATGATGTGCGCGAGACCCTGGCGCTCTTCCGACTGCTGGCCTACCCCTGGTTCCTGCAGACCCGCATCTTTCCGTACTCGTTCCAAAACTGTCCGCTGCGGGGCAATGCAACCCGCATCAACACCCTCTTTCTGCGTGAATACCTGTACCGCGGCCAGGCCATCCCGGCCCGTACCGCCGGGACAGAACCCTTTGAGGGCGGTTATACCGAACTTGCCCATGAAGGGGTCTTCGGACCGGTTGTCCATTGCGATGTGGCCTCGCTGTACCCCTCGCTGATGCTGGCCTACCGCCTGGGGCCGGCTAAAGATCCACTGGGGCTGTTCCTGCCCATGCTGGCAGAACTGCGGCGGTTTCGGCTGAATGCCAAGCAATCGGCGCGTGAGGCGGCCACGGAAGGCGAGCGGCACTATTTCGAGGGACTACAGCAGGTTTTCAAGGTGCTGATCAACTCGTTCTTCGGCTACCTTGGTGCGCCGCTGCATAACTTTTCCGACCCCGAGGCCGCGGCGGAGGTGACCCGGCTGGGGCGGGTCACCATCAAAAACATGATCACACTGCTGAAGGCGGAAGGGGCTGAACCGCTGGAGATCGATACGGACGGAATTTATTTTCAGCCGCCGAACGGGTGTCAAGAAGCAGACCAGGAACTGGCTCTGGTCAGGAGAGTTTCAGACAGCCTGCCGGAAGGGATCGAGGTGGAGATGGACGGGCGCTATCGCTCCATGTTCGCCTACAAGACCAAGAATTACGCCCTGCTGGAATACGGAGGAAGGGTCATTATCCGCGGCAGCAGCCTCAAATCCCGCGGGATCGAGCGTTACCTGCGCGAGTTCATGCAGGAGATGATCACGATGCTGCTGGACGGCAATGCGGCCGGGATCGAGCTGCTCTACGCGGACTATGTCAACCGTCTTCGTGGGCGGGACCTTGTCGTGGCCTGGATCAGCCGCACCGAGACGCTCAATGAGTCACCGGCAGCCTACCGCGAAAAGTTGTGGCTCGGCAAACGCAACCCCTCGGCCGCCTTCGAGATCGCTCTGGCCGCACAGCGCCCCTACCGTGCCGGCGACCAGGTCAGCTATTATGTCAGAGGGTCGGTCAAAGACGTGGTCGCCTATGAGAACTGCCGGCCGACAAGCGCATTCGACCCGGCCCATCCTGATATCAATGTCGCCTACTATGTTGATAAACTACGCCACCTGAAGAAACGCTTTGAAGCATTCTTGCCACGGGAGCCAACGCTATTCGACCTGTGATGCTTGCATGTCGCATTTCTTTGTGATATGAGACAGAAAATGATTACATCGCCCTGAAAAGGAGACTCCATGAAAAGAACACCGCTTGTCCCCCTTTTATTGCTCGCCGTAATGCTCGTCATGCCGCTGGCCGCCTATGCAGAACCACAGCCAGAGACGATTGCCGAAAAAATGGCCATCAAGCTCAGCCGCGGGCTTGCCAACCTTGTCACCAGTCCAGCGGAACTGCCCAAGCAGATCATCCTGACCGGTAGAGACATGGGGACTGTTGGATATTTTGTTATCGGCCCTCTCAAGGGAATCGGCATGACCTTTTACCGCGCGACCATCGGCCTGACCGAGACATTGTTTTTCGGCGTACCGCAGCCCGGTTACTATGACCCGACCATTGAACCGGCCTATGTCTGGGAGGGTTGGGAATCCAAACGGAACACGTCGCCGATTGTTACGGAAAACGGCAAATAAAGAATCCTCGGGGATTGAAAGATATATGAAAAAGGCGGACCATCAGCGGTTCGCCTTTTTTTGTTTCATGCCCTGCGCGGATTTATGTGTTCAGGCCAATGCTAACCGCTGCCGCAGGTATTTTTCAAACTCCACCTTGAACTCATCCCGCTTGAGTGCCATATCGACCGTAGCCTTGAGGAAGCCGAGTTTGTCGCCGCAATCGTGGCGCAACCCCTCGAAGAGGCATCCGTAAACCGCTTCCTGCTTTGACAGCTTCAAGATGGCATCCGTCAACTGGATTTCACCCCCCTTGCCCGCCTCTTGCTGTTCCAGTATGCTGAAGATGCGCGGTGTCAGCACATAGCGCCCGATGATGGCCATATCCGAAGGGGCCTCCTGCGGGGTCGGTTTCTCAACCATATCGGTCACCCGGAACACCCGCTCGGAAAGTTGCTCGGCGCGGACACAGCCGTAGGAGGAGATATTCTCCATGGGCACCTTTTCCAACGCCAGCACGGAACCGTTACGATCCTCAAACACATCCAGCAACTGCCTCAGACAGGGGCGCTGGCTGTCGATGATATCATCCCCCAGCAGTACGGCAAACGGCTCATCGCCGATAAAATCCCTGGCACAGAGAATGGCATGACCCAGGCCGAGAGCATTCTTCTGGCGGACGTAGAAAATATCGACCAGGTCGGTAATTTCACGCACCGCTTTAAGGGTTTTCTTTTTGCCCTTTTCCTCCAGGTGCAGCTCCAGTTCGGTGGAGATATCGAAATGATCCTCTATGGCACGCTTGCCGCGACCAGTGACAAACAGGATCTGCTCGATGCCGGCCGCCACGGCTTCTTCAACGACATACTGCACCAGCGGCTTGTCAATCAGCGGCAGCATCTCCTTGGGAGATGCCTTGGTGGCCGGCAGGAAACGTGTACCCATACCGGCCACCGGGAAAACGGCTTTTTTGACTTTCAAAATGGTACCTCCATAAAATTTATTTCAGTGCCGACACAATATCGGCAACCACCTCATCACGCCCCATGGCCATGAGATGAATACCATGGGAGATGTCGCGACACTCTTTCGCCAGCTCTATGGCGATTCTGAGCCCTTCGGCGGCAGGATCGGCCGCCTGCGCAAGCCGCTCCACAACCGCCGGCGGTATTTTTAGTCCGGGAATGTTGCGGTTGATGAATTCGGCCATCTTTGCCGACCTGAGCACGAGGATGCCGGCTATGACCTTCGCCCCCAGGGGCTTGACCGCTGTGCAGAACATGCTCAGGCGCCGCGGTTCAAAGACCGCCTGGGTCTGGTAAAAACGGGCACCGGCAACGGCCTTTTTTGCCAGCTTGGGGCGCGTCACGGCAAACGGTTCCACCTCGGGCGCGGCCGCGGCACCGACAAAGAATGCCGTTCTTCCGTCCAGGGGTTTTCCATTGATGTCTCTGCCCTCGTTCAAACCCTGAATCGTACGGATCAACAGGACAGAATCAAGATCAAATACGGCCCGGCCCTGACTGTGGTCGCCACAGCTGATATGGTCGCCGGTCAACGCCAGAATGTTGTGAATCCCCATGGCCGACGCCCCCAGCAAGTCGCTCTGCAGGGCCAGACGGTTGCGGTCGCGGCAGGTAATCTGCATGATCGGCTCCAAGCCTTCACGCACAAGCAGCGCAGCAGCGGTCAGCGGGGTCATGCGCATATTGGCACCCTGGTTGTCGGTGACATTGATGGCATCCACATGGGGTGCAACAATATCCGCCATGCGCAGAAAAGCGGTCATATCGCTGCCGCGGGGGGGCGCCAGTTCAGCGGTGATGACAAAACAGTTGTCGCCCATCTTCCGGGACAGGGTGCTGGGCATCGTCATTTCTCCAGCTTGAGTTGATGGGGATGGCGCTTGTGGGAAAAATCACGTGACGCTGCTGATTGGTCCATGGCCTCCAGCCGCCCCTGACGCTCCAGCCGTTCGTAAATGGTCACCCAGGCACAGCAGTTGTTGCTGTCAACCTCGCAATTGCCGTCCTCCATGCCGCCGCAGGGCCCATTGAGCATCCCCTTAGGGCATACCGTCACCGGGCAGACACCGCCCGTATCGTTCAGGCGGCAGTCTCCACACAGGGAACAGCGCTGTTCAAAGTGACCGAACCGGCGAATGTTGCCGAGAAATTTCGAGTCGGAACCGGCCACGACCTTTTTGTCAGACGCTTCGGCAACCGACTGGATACCGGCGCCGCAGGAGAGCACCAGCAGGAAATCGGCGTCATCCACCTGTTCCTTGCGGGAGCGCAGGTCGCGACCCGTCCGGAGCATATGGCAGGTCTCGTCGATGATGATCGTGCCGGTGACTTCCTTGCCGGCCGCCGTCAGCTCCTCCTGCATCCGGAAGACCTCCTCCTCGCCGCCCGTCTTGCAGACCGTGGCACACTTGGCACAACCGATGATGAAGACCTTGCGGCCTCCTTCCAGGGAGGAGAGAATGTCTTCAAGGGTTTTCTGGGTCGAGACGATCATGACGTTACCATGAGAATGTGCTTCTCCAAGTGTGTTGCCAGTATAGTGGGGCATACTACTTCGGAGCGGTCGTGCTTGTAAAGCACGTTATGGATGCTCTTGTTATCCTCAATTTCAAATAAACATTTTGGGTTGACAAACAGCTGCAGGAGGAATAATCCATTGTATACAATATACTTCTTAGTAAAGAGCAAACCTAAGGGCAACCTGGGGACGCAAAGCTACGGATCCTGCGATGGACAGCCGAGTTACCAAAAAGAAGGCGTTCATACATTTTACAAACGCCCTTCACATTTATTAAATGGAAGGGCGTTTTTTCTAGGCACTACTTGCTCTTTGAATTTCAGGTGGTAGAATTGGTGAAAATTTATTTACCTCCGCAGCAGCCACCGCCAGAAACACAAGCAGCCGGTTTGGGAGCTTCCGTCTTGGGGCAGTAACCGGTTTTGAACCAGCCGTTACCCTTGAGGCTGAAGGCAGTGGCGGAAATCATTTTTTCAACAGCCGCCCCGCACTCTGGACACTGACTAACAGGCGCATCGGAAAACTTCTGGCGCAACTCGAATTGATGGCTGCATGATGAACATTTGTACTCGTACATGGGCATGACGTATGGTTTCCTCCTGGAAAATTTAGTCTCTGTAACTAACTATAAGGATTCAGGTGCCGGTTTGTCAATCTACAAGCTTAAACAACGCGTCTGAGCGTCAGTAAACCGGCCCGGCTTCGGCAGCGGCATCGACACCATCACGGAAAATGTGCCCGAGAGCAAATAATTAAACCATTCTATTTATTGGCCCGAAATATGCTTGTAAGTTATCGCTTACATGCATTGAAAGGCACTATGCCAATGTCCAACTCCACCAGGGAACGGATCCTCAAAGCCGCCTTCGAGCTGATTTCAAGCAAGGGCTACCAGGGGTCTTCGACCAGAGAGATCGCCCAGCGAGCCCAGGTGGCCGAAGTGACCCTGTTCCGTCATTTCACCGGCAAGGCGGCTCTTTTTGCAGAAGTACTCCGCTCTTTTTCGGCGATCCCGACCTTGTCCGAGCTCTTGCCGCATTTGAAGCATCTGCCCTATGAAGAAGCCCTTGAAACCCTTACTATCCGCTTTTTTGAAGGGATTGAGGCCAATCGTGACTGGATTCGGATATTGAGCTGCGAGGTGGGCTATGCACCGGAAGAGATGAAGCAGGTGTATGGCGAGTTTCTCAAGCGTCTTTTTGGTGTTTTAACGGATTTTTTCACCGATGCGCGTGAACGGGGGCGCATCAGGCCTGACTTGGACCCGGAACACATCGCCCGGGCATTTCACAGCATGCTGTTCGGTTTTTTCCACATCGAAGACATGCTCGGCGTTTCGCAGGGGCTGACACCGCTTCGTCGCGAAATGCTCGACTCGTTTGTGAAGTTGTTTTGCAGGGGGACCAGAACTTTTTGAAAAAGGAGGTGATGGCCTAAATTTTCGCGAGTGTGGCTCATGGCAGTGCGATTATTAATTATGAATGAAAGGAGGTTTCTGATGGCTTTTAAACTAAATTTCTGCCTGCTGACCGGAACAGCACTGCTGCTTGCATCGACAGTCGCCTGGTCAGCAGAGATTCATGGCAGAAGCTCTACCCAGTTCCTGTGGTTCAACAACGTATTTACCGAGAATAAACAGGCTGAATTTGCCGAGTACCTCAACCTGTCGATCACCAATGTCGATAAGGCGGGCAAGCTGTCGTTTCAAGGATACGGTCGTGTAACCCAGGACGTTCGCAACGGCGAGGCGATGAACGGCAGACTCTACTACCTGTATGGCGATTATCGTGACCTGTACGACAAGGTTGATCTTCGCTTCGGTCGGCAGTTTGTCAATTATGCCGCCGGAAGTGCCCTGATTGACGGGGGCCGGATCGATCTGAAAAACGTTGGTCCGGTTGCCTTCTCGGTCAGGGGTGGCCGTAATGTGGCCTTCAGCCTTAACGGAGAAAGCGGCCATGAAGGTGATTATGCTTACGGCGTATCCACTTACCTGAGCGGCTTTAAAAACACCGATGCGGAACTTTCCTGGTTCCGGAAACTGGACCAGGGTGACGTGGCCCGTGATATCCTTGGTGCCACCTTCAAACAGTTCCTTTTCGGCAACGTCAAGCTTTACGCCAACGCCCGCTTTGACCTGACCAGCGAGGTTTTTAACGAAGTACTGGCTGGGGTGAAATATTTCCCGACCGCAAACCTGATCCTGACCGGCGAATGGTATCAAAGCTACCCCACCTTCGACACTACCTCGATCTACTCGGTCTTTGCCGTCAACCGTTATCAGGAAGGCGTCTTCCGGGCTGATTACACCATCAACGACATGTTCGCCGTGAATGCCGGCTACAGCAAGCAGGACTACGGCGATAATGCTGATGCGGATGTGTATGAAGTCGGAGTGCGTATCAAGCCGGTCCGCCAGGTAACCCTGTTGCTCAACTATGACAGGCGCAGCGGCTATGGTGGCAAGTTGAACGGCGGCACCGCCGAGATCGCCTATGAACCGATCAAAAAGCTGGAACTGGCCGGCGGCATCCAGTACGATGTCATCAAGCGCGACTCCATGACCGGTGAAGACTTCGCCCGCAAATATTGGCTGGGCGGAAAGTACCGGCTGACCGACAAGATGTCGGCAGCGCTCAGGATAGAAGACGACGTCAATCTCAATTTCAAGGAAGACTGGCAGGGTCGTGTAGTCTTCAACTATGACTTTTAGAAAGGGGGGACATCAGTGAAAAAAATCTTTTTCATAGTTGCGCTTCTGGGATGCGCCTTGGTGTATCTCCAGCAGCAATCGTATGCTGAAAAGAAAACCGCTCACGCCGAGTATGCCACCATGGAAATCAAGGATTGCAACTCCTGCCATAATGGCGAAGGTGTGGGCCTGAACCACGACACCGACTGGGTGCGCGGCCACAGGGTTGTGGCAGGCAAGGCCGGCAACAACTGCAAGGAATGCCACCAGCAGGCCTGGTGCCTGGACTGTCATCAGGGCGGTGGGACAGGCATGAATCTCGCTACCGAGAATTTCGGAAGGGATTATAAGCCCAAAAGCCACCGCAGCAACTTCCTTACGCTGCACCCGCTCAAGGCAAAGGATAATCCGCAGACATGCACTCGTTGCCACGACCAAAAGTACTGCACAGAATGTCACTCCAAATTCCCAAGCAACAGGATCCAGTTCGAGTCGCACCGTCGCCAGTTCAGCGACATCAAATTGACTCCTGCCGGACCGACCCATGAGTCTTTCAACGCGTCGCAATGCCAGACCTGCCATCCCGGCGGTATCGTGCCGACGCACCAGTGGTCTGGAGACCATGCCCGTGAGGCCCGCAGAAATCTGCAGGCTTGCCAGACCTGCCATGACAACGGTGATGTTTGCATCAAGTGCCACAGCGCCCGTAGCGGCCTGAGAGTAAGCCCGCATCCGCGAAACTGGGGATCGGTAAAGGACAATTTCAGATCCAGAAGCAACAGCAGAAGCTGTCTTCAATGCCATGATCCCGGCAAGTACTAGTTTACAAAAATCATAAGGAGGTCCATCGAATGCGTAGAAAAATTTTAGTACGTTTAACCCTTTTATCGCTGTGTGCAGTCACCTCGCTCCTTGGAGGCTGCGGCTCCAGCTCCAAAGAGGGTGCTGCAGCACCCCTTTCGTCCGTTGCCAACGCACCTAAAGTCGGCTCAGATTCCTGCACCAATACCTGCCATGCGGCAACGCAAGACATCACCATGCAGCCTGGTGACACAATAGCGACAGCCGCAGGTGGTACGTTGCCGGCAACGATTCCAAATGCATGGCGAAACTCTGTCCATCATATCAGTGTCAACGGTTTTGAAACCATCGGCTGCGAGGATTGCCACGGCGGCGGCGGCTTGCACTTTGGCATAGGTCCCCTGGCTTACCCGGTTCCTGATTACCAGCGTTGCCAAACCTGCCACAAACCGCCATACTTTGATGCCCCAGCAGTATTCCAGCAGACGGCCCACGCCAATGCACACCTGTCAACACCGGGAGCGCCCTTCGGCCCTGACAAATTCTTCTTCCAGGGTGGAGTAGGAACCGGTCAGGCAGCAACACATGGCGCACCCGAGGTTGTGAACGGTACAACAACCCCTGTCACGAAAAACCAGCATATCGAAGAATGCTCGGTCTGCCACAACTCGAACCAGCACTTCCGATACGTAAATGGTGACATCACCGGCAATCTGACCAAACCGGATCCGGCCAACATGCCGAACCCGACCGTTTCCTGCGCCAACTGTCATGATGCCCATCAGGTAGCACTTCCGGCAACTGCTGGTACAAGAACGGTCAATGTTCCGATCTTCCGCAAGCAGCAGATCGCTGGCGCAGGTGCCTTGAAGAGGCCAGAGCTTAAACCCTCTGCCGGTTCAATTACATCGAGTGAGTCAGTATGCGCCGCCTGTCATACCAAGGGGCTATACAAGTACGGCAGGACGCAGACGCATCAAGCAAACACCTTCAGCCAGTGGACAAGTTCCGGCCACGGCGATTTGAAAGCTGCCGCTTGGTTCGATTTTTCAGGCGATCCAGCTGCTGGTCACAAAACGACTTTCCCGCTCGACATGAGCATACCGACGAACTCCGCTCCGACGGCATGCTTCAAGTGCCATAACGGCCTCACCGCCATAGACTACATGGGCGACATCGACCCTGTCACCCGCAGGCCGTCGAATCCGAGTGTTGTCTGGGGTTCTGCACCGGCGACCTGTATCACCTGCCACGATCCTCACGACTCCGGGGCAAGCGCCGGACACAGCAAAAATGTTCGTCAGCCTTCTGTCATGACCAACTACTCCGGCGCCGGCGTTGGCGTCATCTTTGGCAATGTATTCCTGGATAACCAGCCTATTCCGAGCACATCTGCGGCTGGCAACTCTAGCATCTGCATCTTCTGCCACCAGGGCCGTGAGAGCGGTCTGACACTCTTCAAGGATAAGCTGGCCGCCGGAAGGACCATTGCCGGCAAATCTTTCAAAAACGCCCATTACCTTGGCACAGCAGCAATGCTCTGGGGTGCCAATGCCTATGAGTATGCCGGCAAGCTCTACAGTGTTAATGTCAGTCACCAACAGACAAACTGCGTTGGTTGCCATATGGCCAATGGAACGGAGCCGGTCAAGGCCGGCGGCCATACCTGGAATCCCAATGGTGCAAGCTGCAACAGCTGCCACAGTGCAATTACGGCTGCTACGGATGTGCCGGGTTTCTTGAATACCAGTAGGGCTACATCAAGTACGACCAACTATAGTGGAAATCTAGCAAGTGTATCGGTTGCAGCTCAGATTAAGGACCTGGAAAACTACATCATCAAGCTGCTGGCTGCCCAAACGACGCCGGCTTATTATGATGACTCGGCTTATCCCTATTTCCATACGGTCCCAATTACTTCAGCCAATGGTGTCCCCAACAATCACAGCAATGCCACAGCCTTCATTGCCTGGACATTGCCTGTTTACAAGGCCGCCTTCAACCTGGGAATCGCTGTCAAGGGTCTGCCATCTGCGGCAGCCTCACCAACGAACACCTACGTCCTGAACGCGGGGGGTATCCTTGTCCCGGATTCGTCGGCGACACTCGTTCCGAACAACTCGGCGGCAGTCCACAACTACAAGTACATTATCCAGTTGTTGCTGGACTCCTACACCGACCTGTACAACAACACGGCTGTCATTCCGGCCGGGCTGCCGACTCCTGCCGCACTTAACGCCAACCGCCCTGCCGGTGCACGGCAGGCGGTCAACTACGGTGCGTACGTCAGAGGTAGCGCAGTTACCTTGGGCGGAACGTATGATGCAAATCAGTAACTAAATACGTACGCAAGAAACAACAAAGCCCCGGATTTTTCCGGGGCTTTGTTGTTTTAGAATTGAACCAGAAATGAATCCATTAGTAATAAAGAAATATCGGCATGTTAAAGCGCATGATTTTTTCTTCTGTGTGCTATTTTCGGTTTTTATTCATTTTCTATTGATGGAAGGTATCACTGCTTTTGGACGGTATGATTTTGGCAAGCCGGTAACGACGTTATCAAGCTTGAATGTCATTTTGACGGATGAACTTCAACCCAAAGAGACTCTATCCGAAACAGCCCGTTACCAGAGAAAACCACCTAAACAATCCAGTCTTGATCAACGCTCGGCTAAGCAGAGGTCAGCGTTATCAATTGCACCTGAGGTCTTAGCGTCTACTGCACAAAAGGCCGATCATGATCCGGATGAAATACTTTCACCATTACTACAAGAAGATCTGCCTGAAAATGGCCCTGTTACAACGGTAGGTACCTCGAAACACATTCAACAACAAGTGATTGAATTGCAACCTCATTTTCGGACTTCCAGAGAGTTCCTGCAAACAGTCCATGAAAAACTTGTCTACCGGATCAGCATGCTTGGTCTCCCGGTTGGAAGTGCCGAACTGGAGGCCAAAAGCGAGAACGGGGACATGCTAATCACCCTGAGAGTCAGATCGGATGCGGTGCTATCAGCCATTTACCCGGTCGATGACCTGATCGAAACGCGCCACATCAACGGCAATTTCATCCTTACCAGAATCCGCCAGCAGGAAGGCACATTCCGCGGAGATCGCGGTTTCACCCTCTTTCTGCGGGAAAAGAGCGTATTCTGGATCGATCGTTTGACAAACCGAAATCTGAAAGAACCGCTACCAAACTCTGAGGTGCTCGACATACTTTCAGGGCTGTATTTCATCCGAAACAGACCGTTGCAGGTCGGAACAACAGAGACACTCCATATCTATGACAGCGACACCTATGCCAGCGTACCGGTGCAGGTAGTCCGCCGCGAGATGGTCCATCTGCCGGTCTTCAGAGAGATCGCGGCCCTGGTGGTCCATCCACAGCTGAGTACCGAGGGGTTCTTCAAACGCACCGGCAATGTGGAAATTTGGCTAAGCGACGACAGCTGCAAGGTGCCGGTGAAAATCGTGACCTCGATTGCTCTCGGACGCGTCACGGCCGAATTGATCTCGTCAGAATCGCAACAACCCATTTCGCCTGATAGAAAGTAGTTCACGGCGTCTTCATATTCTGATAAAAATAACACCCCATGAAAAAGCTCATCCTGTACATATTCCTAGCCGGAATTGTCTACCTGGCCTATATCGGCATATCCCTGTCCCTAATGCCTCCGGTTTCAGACGTCTCTGACAAGAAATTCTCCACCACCATCCAGGTCAAGGACTGGCAGGGAGAATACCACCCCTTTGTCGTCGGCCCACA
>JBBQXT010000086.1:0-13153 GCA_038209415.1 Geobacterales bacterium | reverse complement strand
TCGTCCTGAATCAGCCGGATGCGCCGCATGGCCCGCGCCAGGCGCTTGTCGGAGCGGACAATGCCGACGTAATTCCACATTGTGCGGCGGATCTCGTCCCAGTTTTGGGAAACGACCACCATCTCGTCGCTGTTGGTGGCGGTTCCCGAATCCCAGATTGGGATGTCTCGCTGATCCCGTGTCATTGATTTCAGAACAGTGCTGGAATGCTGGAAGGCGCGTCCGGCATAGACCGCCGCTTCCAGCAGCGAGTTGCTGGCCAGGCGGTTGCCGCCGTGCAGGCCGGTAAAAGCTGTTTCACCGATGGCGTACAGACCGGGGATATCGGTCTCGGCATTGGTGTTGACCGCCACGCCGCCGCACAGATAATGGGCTGCGGGAACTACCGGCAGCCAATCTTTCGTCATGTCCAGGCCGAACTCCATGCAGGTCTGATAGATGTTGGGGAAGCGGTTGCGGACAAAATCAGCCGGTTCGTGGGTGATATCCAGGTAGGCGCAGTCGTCGCCGTTGGTCTTCATCTCGTGGTCAATGGCCCGGGCCACGATGTCACGCGGGGCCAAGTCCTTGAGTTTGTGGTACTTCTCCATGAAGGCCGTGCCGTCGCGCCGCCGCAGGATGGCGCCCTCGCCGCGCACCGCCTCGGAGATCAGAAATGACTTGGCCAGTGGGTGGAAGAGTGTGGTGGGGTGGAACTGCATGAACTCCATGTTGGCGATGGTGGCGCCGGCCCGGTAAGCCATGGCCACGCCGTCGCCCGAGGCTACGTCCGGGTTGCAGGTATACAGGTAGACCTTGCCGGCGCCGCCGCTGGCCAGCAGGGTTATCTTCGATGAAAAGGTGATTACCCGTCCGTCATTGATGTCCAGGGCGTAGGCGCCCAGGCAGCGGTTTTTCTCAAGCGACCGTCGCTTTATCTTGGCGGCGGTGATCAGGTCGATGGCAATATGGTTTTCGTAGACCTTTACATTGGGGTGCTGGCGAACCGCCTCGACCAGGGCTCGCTCGATCTCGCGACCGGTGATATCCTCGGCGTGCAGGATGCGTCGGGCGCTGTGGCCCCCCTCGCGGGTCAGATCGTAGTCGGCGCCGCTGGTGGTAAACTTGACGCCCCACTCGATCAGATTGCGGATGGTCTGGGGGCCTTCCTCGACCACCATCCTGACCACATCCTCGTGGCAGATGCCGGCCCCGGCCACCATGGTATCCTCGATATGGGCGTCAAAAGAGTCCTCGGCCGAGAAGACCGAGGCGATGCCGCCCTGGGCATACTTGGTGGCTGATTCGGAGATGTCCCGCTTGGTAACTATGGCGACGCTGCCATGGTTGGCTGCTTGGAGGGCAAAGGAGAGACCGGCGATGCCGCTGCCGATGACCAGAAAATCGCTTTCGATGCGCATGGAGGACATCCTTCCTGATGGTGTATACAAAGAAAGTATGAATTATTTACTTCGACGCCTGGTTTGTCAAGCAGAGAGGAGTACAGCGTGATGCTTTAAAAAAACATCAGGCCACAGAGTACATAGCCAGAAGCAGGCGCTTTTAAGCGAGATCTCAGAGAAAAATCAAAAAGCTGCGGTTTTTTATTCATACCCAATCACGATGTAAAGCCGGAAACAAATTGCTGAAGTATTATCTGCTGTGTTCTCTACTGACCTCTGTGGTTAGAAGTCGTTGTTTGGTTTATATGAGTTCTACGAAGCGAGTGAGAAAATCTGGCAATCATAAAAAACGTTGCATTTCATCCCAGCAAGGCAACAGGAGGTTGCGCCAGAGGTCGCATAAAAGAAAAAGGGCTTAACCCTAATCGGTTGATTAACCAACCGATTAAACGATTGGCTGAAAGCCCTTTTTTGTCAGGCGGCCCTTGGCGTATGCATTTTGAATATAATGAGTCGAATGAAATTGCGCCTTCAGGAAGACTATTGGAAAACGGGATGGCAGGTGTTACAAGCTGGCCCGCTCAAGAAAACCCCTTTGAGGTCAGTTCCATGGCATACGGCGGTTGCACAGGATATGAAACTCCCATTGATTCCTGCTGGGTGAAGTGAAATGATATCCCTGTTCCACGCTTGGGGATGCGCCGACGTCGGGCCGCCCAGGTGGCAACTTGAACACGAGAAGCCGCTTCCGGCTACGCCGTTCAGGTCGCTGCCGTGGCAGGATGCAACGGCACAACTGGAGGAACCGTTCTGATTGACGAACTGGCTGTGCAGGGCATAGGCAAACTTTCCCCATTTGAGGGGGTGAACCATCTGCTGGTTTCCCAGATGGCATTTGGTACAGGCGGTCTTTGAAATGCCTCCGCCGAGGTCATCCCCGTGACATTCGGTGCATGCATATCCGTGGTCCTTTACTGCAACAGTGTGGCCTTTAGGCAGCCAGTCGGCCGCATGTTTGCCGGTAACCGGATTCAGGTCTGCCAGGGAATTCCTGTCGCCACAGCCCGAGAGTGCCATGACAAACAGCGACAACAGCGTGGCAATCGCTAAAGATGATGTTTTTATTTGTGACATGTTACGCACCCCTCGTTGTTCTGACGTCCGTGACATTTGAAACATGAAGCCGGATTTATCTTGCCGTCGATTTTGTGCTGGCTCAGGTAATCGCCGCGATGGGGAAGCGAACGTTCGGGAGAGTTGAAGTACTTGTCACTCGGCTTGATCTCTTCCTTGTGAGCATGACAGTCAACGCAGAAGGATTCCTGATGGCAGGACGCACAAGCAAATTTCGATCCGGCATAGATGCTATGTTTGGCCATGAAATCCGGGGCCTGGTGGTTGAGAGCACCCCACGAGTCGGTATGGCACTCGTTACAGTTGGGCAGGCCTTTGACCGCTTCGGGGTGGATCCTGGCAACGCTGCTGGTGTTTGCGCAGGCATAGAGGAAGAAAGTCATCATCGGCACCAGTATGATTAGTATGAATTTGCTATTTTTCACTCTTTGTCCCCCCTTCGGCTGAGCGATTCATGTCAAAACGGTAGGTCAGCTTGACAAGGCCCTTTACTTCGTTATCAAAGAACGGGTTATGGGAATAATCGACGGATGCGCCAAGTTGAAGGCTTTTGCTGCATTCGTAGGATCCGGCGACGACAACCGTAACCGCATTCTTGACGTTGTTCGTGGTGGTGGTGCTGTCATAGTTCAGGTCGATCAAATCCAGGGTCAGATCTGTCTTACCAAGCTTTTTCGTGGCATACAGCCGGTACTCGGTAAACTTGAGCCTGTCGTTCTTGCCATCCATGCGGTGAATGGAGAGACCGGTCCCGAATGAATCGGGCATCGCATAGGTGACTTTGCCGCCGTAGTAGTCTGCATTACGGGCGATGTCATAGTCATAGTGCTTGTAGTCGGCCGCAACGGTGAGGTTCTTGAGAACGGCATATGAAACGCCGGCACCCAGCGTCGTTAATACTTCATTGGGATCGATCCCGTTGGTCAGCGGGTTGAATACCAGGGCAGTAGTGGTGACCTTGTAGAAGTAATCCTTGTAATTGATGTTGGAAAAGTCTGCGTAAAGCCGCAGGTTGTCAATGGGTGCGAATGAAGCGGTATAGGCATGCTCCATCCATCCATTGGTTATGGAATTGTAGGATGAACGGCCGGTGACATCGACCTGTTTGATCGGATGTAGCCAGAGGTCAATCCCTTCTTCTTCGCGATAATCGGCATTGTTGGAGTAGGATTTCAGAGCACTGACGCCGATGGTGTAATACTTGTAGTTGCCCTGGGTTACGCGGCCACCGAAAACGAAGTCATCGGCCTTCAGGTTCGGTTCGGTGACAACCGGTGATCCAACAAAGGCTGCAGCAGCAAAGCCGGCTGCAAAATCGTTGCGAACGTACAAACCGTCCAGGCGCTGGGTCGCCACTCCTTCATTTACAAACTGGCGTCCGGCATTGATCACCAGATTGTTCCTGGCTCCCTGGAAACTCAGGTAGCCGTACTGCAGGTCGGCATCCGTGTATCTGTCCCGTGCCGACTTGTCGCCCAGGTCTCCCCGTGCCCAGCCACCAACATGCAGCGAGGTCGTGCTGCCGTCTTTTTCCGTGGAGGATACCGAAAGCCGCAGGTATTCGTACAGCGGATAGATATCTTTCTTGTCGGTAGTCGTTCCCATACGGAGTATCGTGTTGGATTCAACAGAAATTGCGGTCAAGTCTGCACATACGGGTGCCGATAATAACAGGGAGCATGCGGCGGCAATACCTCCAGCCATTATAAGGGTTTGGGGGAAGATCGCAAAGGGCGATTTCCGCGAGTCATGGCTTTTCAAAATGTGCCCTCCTTTTTAAAATCTCTCGATTTTTGCATCCCGCTTCAATTGTTCCTCAAATTTAACGTATTCTTCCGTAACCTTCTGCTCTCTGAGTCGGTTCATAATGATGCCTGCCATGCTGGTGAGATCAGCCTTGGGATTTTTGCGGGCCTCGAAAAGTTTGAAGAGGTAGAACCCGGTCTGTTTCATGGAAACAACGTCGCTCACCTCTCCCGGTTTCAATTTGTAGGCTGCATCGACAAAATCAATGGGTATCTGGTCCCAGGTAGTATAACCCATGTCCCACGGCTTCAGGTTTCCGGGAATAGCGGCCTTTGCCGCTCCAACCGTTTCCGCCGCCACCGACTCGAACGTTGCGCCGCCGCGAATCTTCTTCAGCGCCGCTTCCGCCGCCTCTTTGCTGCTGAACGTCAGCATACCCAAGTGCACGTCTGTTGTAATCCTGCTCTCATTTTTGGTGTAATAATTTTTCACGTCATCGTTGGTGATATTGACCTTGGCCGCAATCTGCGTATTGAAAACCCGGCGGTTCATTTCAATCCGTTTCATGTTGGCCAATTGTCTTTCAAACTTTTCTATCTGCGCCTTATAGCCCGGGTCCTTGTCGAGCCCCAGCTTGACGCCCTGCTGGTACAACAGCTCTTCCTTGATAACATCGTCCAATCCCCGCTCCGGTTGTTGGCTGCTGGACGTGCCATGTGCCTTGCTCATCTTGAAGGCGAGATCCATCTCGGTAATGGGAACGCCATTGACCTTGGCGAGAACTTTCGGTTGTTGTTCCTCATTGGATTGGGAAACGTTTTTTGATTGTTCCTTGCATCCCGCTGAGGAAACCAGCATTAGCGCGAGTGCAACCACGCCACAACGGTAAATAAACATGAACACATCCTTCCTGAAGTGATTCTGGCGGTACATCCGTTGGAGATTGAAAACAGGCGGGCCGGTAAAGGCCCGCCGGGTAAAGGAATGTCAGTTAAGGTGTAAAGGAGCTTGCGTGCATATAAGTGTTGTCAAGCACCTCGAAGGTGAAAGCCGGGTTATGAATACCGCGGCTGGCGTCGTCCTGAACCAGTACGGTGTTCCAGAGCGCCTTGGCAATGATGCCGTTGACACCTGTTAAGGAAACGGTGGCATTCGGA
This sequence comes from Geobacterales bacterium, assembly GCA_038209415.1. Lineage (GTDB taxonomy): Bacteria > Desulfobacterota > Desulfuromonadia > Geobacterales > Pseudopelobacteraceae > CAIPTY01. The sequence goes on along the minus strand of JBBQXT010000086.1, from coordinate 7,734 downwards.
TTAGCAGCTATACCGGGGGCACCAGCCAGATATCCCGTGCAATCAGCAAGGGCAGTATTACCTGTGCATCCCTGCACCAGAGCCCCGCCGTTGTTGGGGTCAGCAAGGAAAGCATCCTGTCCGGTCTTGTTATTGATAAACCATCTGCGGGTGACGCCGCCGGTCGTGACATCGACCATGCCGCTGCGGTTGGCGACCAGGACCGCAGTGACGCCAGCAGGGGTCATGTTGGTTTTGAGATTCACGATGGCTGCGCCGATTGCCTGTTTAACCAACAGCAGCTTGATATCGAACGTGGTCTGAATAGACTTTCCACTGTAAGATGTATGACACTTGTTACAAACATCGAGGGTTGCTTTGAAGTCATGCCGAGTCTGACCAGGTAAGGCCAGGGTAAGATCAAGAGTAGTCAACTCCATGTGGCAGGTGACGCACGAATCCGCAATGTAGGAATGCTTGGAGCGGGTCTGAGGGCTGTTGTAGCGGTTGGTACCCATCCAGTAGGCATTTCGTCCCATCAGCACGTCGCCCTGGCAAGCTTCATGGGGTGCGCCGTAGTTGGCAAGGGTTGCAAAAGCGGCAATGGAAGTACCGTCTTCATGCAAGTCAGCTTTACCCGCAGCTGCATTGTATCCCTGGCGGCTGTTGTGGCAGGCGATGCAGAGCGCGCCCTTGCCGACGCCGTTGGCTGCAAAACCGCTGGGAAGCATGTAGGTGCTGCTGGAGTCGGGGCCGACCGTGGCTAGGTTGGCCGAGTTGACGTCCTGATAGGTGTTGCCATTTGCAGCGACTTTTGATGAACCCTCGTTGTGCGAAGCATGGCAAGCGGGGCAGGAAATCGGTTCCGCATTGTAGATGGTCAGGCTGGCCGGGAGAACGGTCAGCCCCCTGTTGCCGGTGTTGCCCGGCAGAATTGCGCGGTACGCCTTGAAACCCTGAGCTGTATGGCAGCAGGCGCAGGTATTGGCCAGAGTTCCATCGGGGTTGGAGTTGAAAGTGACGGTGGCGAGGCTGGCGTGGCCGCTTTTTTGCCACTGCGGGAAACGTCCGTGTCTGGGCGCCCTGGCGTGACAGGTAGCACAGGTGTTGGATGAAAAGGAGACCCGTGAGTTTCCGACGGATGGATCACTCGCTTTGGAGACTTGGTGCTGTCCGCTGTTGGCCTGTGGGCCGTGGCAGTTCTCGCACTGTACTCCAGCCAGGGCCGCGGATTTTGGGTTGCTCTTCCAGAAGTCTACTTCTGCGTTCTTGTCACCCTGGAGTCTGGCGAAATCGGTGAGTTTTTCTGCTGCTGCCGCGTCGGCAAAGCCGTTGGAACCGGTGGCGCCATTACCGACCGAGTGGCAGGGGGTGCAGGTAAAAGCATAATGACCGTCAGGGAGTGGCTCCATGATACCCGAGAACAGAACCGCTTTGTGCCCGGTCTGTAACCATGTAGTGACCTTGGCAGAATGACAGCCGTTGCAGGCCGGGTCAGGAGTGGCAGCGCTTGTCATCATGCCCGTATAGGTGCCGGCATAGACCGTAAGTCTTACCAAACCACCTTCGCTTACTACGTAGGTGCCGGAGGCTGTCGGGGTAAAGTCAGGGTAGGCGGTGCTGGCGTCATTAACGGTTACCGGAACGGGTCCGGTAACAGACCAACTCCATGTTGACCTCTGCGGGAAAACATACGTTCCATCAGTGTTTTTGAACGGGAATTGTCCCTGGAGAACGACCGGCTGGTTGATCGGTACGTTCTGCAGGCCGGTGGACGGAACTGCCGGAATTTTTGCGGCCACGGAAACGACAGCTGTGTATGTCTTAGCACCAACGGTGGCAGTCACTTTGAGTTTTGTGGTGTTGCCCTGGGAAATAGCTTGATCGTAGGAAAAGGGGACAACCTTATAACGGTCGATGTTGACGGGGGGTTCGTCCGGATTTACCTTGTAGAGTGGGGAGGCAAGTTCCACCAAGGTTTTCTTGAAGGCCGCGGCTGACGCCAAAGTCACGGTTGGAGTAGCGGAGTTGGCGTTGTCAAAGGTAACGGCCGGGCCCGATACGACACTCCAGGTGTAGGTAGGGGTCGCTGAGGCAAGCGCAGGATCGAACTTGAAGACCTTGGCGGACAACGTAATCTGGCTGCCGGGCAGCACCGGACTCGTCGTATCGGTCCTGGCAGCAGTAACCGCTGCCGGGCCGGTCGGGTTGAGGGTGCAATTCAGAGTCGTGGTCTTGCCGGGAACCGCTTCCATGCTCTGGGAATAGGTAGTGTAACCGGTAGCTGAGAAAGCAAATGTGCGGATACCGGAAGCGAGCGTCATACTATAGACGCCATTGGCGTCAGTGGTGGCGGTAACGGTATCGCTGCCCACCGTGGTTGTCACCGTGGCACCGGCGACGTTATTAGCGAAGGTATCAACGACTTTGCCGCTGATGGTACCGGATGCGCTTGCGTTAGTGCCGTTATCTCCTGAGCAACCGAACATAATTGCAACAAGCAACAGGGTGGAACAAAGAGCCAGATACTTAATCATCTTCTGCATGTGATTACTCATCTCTTTCTCCTTTAGTTGATGGTATGTGACGTGATGTGCTGGCAGAATTCTTCATTTTCACGTGCCTATTTCTTTCCTCCTTTCCCAATAATCAGCCTCTCACATGAATCCAAAGAGTTTGGGCGAGTTTCTCACTTTCCCACGTAGAACCTTAAAAGGCGCTGTTATCCTTCGAATTTTACAGGCTGAAACACAACATAGGTATTATTGAGCATGAAATCATGCCCGGAAACGTAGATGAATTTCAAGAAGGGAGATGTCTAAACAGGAGAGGCGCGATTGGGGAATAAGGACGGAGGTTCATACATTGTGGTTATGGAGGACTTCAAGTAGCCATAACCGGCACACAGACGGTCTGGTTCCGCCATGGGGGAACTTGATTTAAGTACAATAAACTCTAAAGTCGATAAAATGTGAGTAGTGGTTTTCGCTGTCTGCTCAACTTTCGTTATCTGTTCGGTCTGGAGAGGACAATTAGTGATGAAATAATGGCGGGGGTCGTGATTATCATAACAGGAGTTGTTGTAATGATGATGCTGCTGCGAAAAATTAAATAAAAAAAGTGATACCACAAAAGGGAGGAGCAAGAGCATTCTGTACATATGCAGATTTATCTGCAAATAACAATACATGGAAAGGACCCCCCATTAAAATGAAGCAAAACCAACCCAACCATAAGTGCAGCTTACATTCTCATATTATACAAATCCCACTCTACATCCACAAATATGAAAGTCAAGCAGACTTTTATAATCTAATGCTGTATTAGTTCAACAACTATTTAGTCTGGAAACTGATGGCTGAAGGAAAGCAAGGCACTCATAAACCCTATCAGGCAGGAGAGTGGAACAAACGGGGGCTCGATAATGATGGACTTTTACGGATGGCTACGTGATTATTGCGCCGGGAATTACAGATAACAGGAAAATACAGCATGCTGATTGCAGATCTGCATATCCATTCACGCTATTCACGCGCTTGCAGCCGCGACCTGAGTCCGGAAACCCTCTGGCGCTGGTCGCAGCTCAAGGGCATTGCTGTTGTGGGTACGGGTGATTTTACGCATCCCGGCTGGATTGGCGAGCTGCAGGACAAGCTTGAGCCTGATGACGGTGGCGGCTTGTTGAGACTGCGCCCCGGGCTGCCCCTGCCGGAGGTGTACGGTTCCTGCCGGGCCGATGTCCGCTTCCTGCTGACCGCCGAAATCAGCTGCATCTACCGCCGTCATGAACACACACGCAAGGTGCATCTGCTGCTGCTGGCCCCGGATTTTTCGACAGTAGCCCGCATAAATGCCGCCCTGGCCCGCATCGGCAACCTGGCCTCCGATGGCCGCCCGATCCTGGGGCTGGATGCCTGCGTACTGCTGGATATGATGCTGTCCATATCTCCGCGGATCATGGTGATTCCCGCCCACGCCTGGACACCGCATTTTTCGGTTTTTGGAGCGTTCTCCGGTTTTGATTCCCTGGAGGAGTGTTTCGGTGACCTGACCCCACATATCCGGGCCATCGAGACCGGCCTGTCTTCCGATCCGGCCATGAACCGCCGTATTCCGGCTCTGGACGGCATTCAGCTGATCTCCAATTCCGATGCCCATTCGCCGGCTAAGCTGGGACGTGAAGCGACTCTGTTCGACTGTCCGCCGAGTTATGCCGCGATCAGCGCGGCTCTGGCAACCGGTAACGGTCTGGCCGGCACGATAGAATTCTTCCCCCAGGAGGGCAAATACTACCTGGATGGGCACCGTGACTGCGGCATCTGTCTGGAGCCGGAGCAGACCCGCTCCTGTGGCGGGCGCTGTCCGAAATGCGGTGGAAAGCTGACCGTGGGTGTACTGCACCGGGTGGAGCAGTTGGCCGGTCGAAGTGTTGCGGAACAGCCCGACCGCTTTCCACCCTTCGAGTCGCTTGTGCCGCTGGTGGAGCTGATCGCCTGCATTGCCGGTTTCGGTACGGCCTCAAAACGTGTCCAGTCCGTCTATGTGGGTTTGCTGGAGCGTCTGGGTAATGAATTCCATATCCTGCGGGAGGCGTCTGAGGATGCTATTGCAGCGGTATCGTCACAGGCCGTGGCAACGGCCATTGTCAATATGCGCAAGGGGATAGTACGGATCAGCCCAGGCTACGATGGGGAATTCGGCAAAATCATGCCGGTTCCGGCTTGACGCTTCGGCGGATTTAAGGTAATTTCCGCACATATTGTGGTAGATTGTGGAGGTCATCCGGCTCATGCGTGTGATTGCGGGCAGTGCCCGGGGGATTCGGCTGATGGCACCGGCCGGGGAGCAGACCCGTCCGACTGCTGACAGGGTCAAGGAAGCGCTCTTCAGTATCATCGTCAGCCGTCGGGAACTGGTCGGCGCACGGGTTCTGGATATCTGTGCCGGCACCGGCAGCCTGGGAATCGAAGCCCTCAGTCGGGGCGCGGCCTCTTGCAGTTTCATCGAGCAGAACCGCCCGGCGCTGGAGGTTCTGCAAAAAAATCTTGGCCGGGCCGGTCTGGCCTCTAAAGGCGAGTGCCTGGCTCTCGAAGCGCTTAGCGGGCTTAACCTGTTGGCGCGGAAGGGAAAACGCTTTGATATCTGTTTTTTAGATCCGCCCTATTCAGCAAATCTATATAAGCCGGTAATAGAGGCCTTGAGCTCGTTCGCGCTGCTGGCTGACGATGCCCTGCTGGTTGCAGAATGTTCATCCAGGAGTCTGCTGGTTGACAATGTGGGAGAACTTGTAAAGATTGACAGCCGCATCTATGGCGATACGGCGCTTGAATTTTTTGCCAGGGAGAGTTCATGAAAAAGATTGCTGTCTATCCCGGATCGTTCGACCCGATTACCTACGGTCATCTGGATATTATCAACCGCGGTCTGAAGGTTTTTGACGAGATCATTGTGGCGGTTGCCTGCAATTCCCAAAAGAATGCGCTATTCAGCTTTGATGAGCGGGTTGACCTGATCAGTCAGGTTATCAAGGATAAGCAAAGGGTCACGGTTGACACCTTTACCGGACTTCTGATAGATTATGTCGCTTTCCGAAAGGCCCATGTGGTCATCAGGGGTTTGCGGGCCATCTCGGATTTTGAATACGAGTTCCAGATCGCCCAGATGAACAGCTGCATCAGCCAGAATGTGGAGACACTGTTCATGATGACCTCGCTCCAGTACGGCTATCTATCGTCCTCCATCGTCAAGGAGGTCTGCTCCCTGAACGGCAACATAGACGGATTTGTACCTCAAGAAGTCAAGGCTGCCCTGCGCGGCAAGTACGGTCTGGACTGATTCAGAAAGGTAACCGCTCAGGAGGCGCCGCCACGGTGCTTCCTGCGTCATCGGCAGAGAAGATACCCCCACGAGGTGCGCACCATGATCACGAAAGACATGATAATCGCCGACATCATCAGGCAGCATCCGGAAACCCTCCCCGTATTCCAGCGGTTCAATCTCGACTGCTACGAGTGCCAGATCGCCGATCTGGAAACCCTCGAACATGGCGCCGGAGTTCACAAGGTGGCCATTGTCGAGCTGCTCGAATCCCTGAACCACGCTCTGAAATAACCCCTCTTATTTATCCAGTTAATCATATCATGATCGTCAATGGTCGTCGGGTGTTTCGCCGCCTGCGCCTCACGCCAGCAGGAGTTTGTCCGCCCGTTCGATGAAGGTTGCCGAGGGCCTGTCGCGGTAGATACCGAGCTGCGGGTTTTCCTGGCTGATGCCGCGCAGAAAGACATAGATGGCGCCGCCGAAGTGTGTCTCGTAGCGGTAGCCGGGCAGGCGCTGCTTCAGGTGGCGGTGGAGTGCCAGTGCGTAGAGGTGGTACTGCAGGATGTAGGCGTGATCAGCCATGGAGCGGGTCATGTTGTCAGGGGAGTAGTCCGCCGCGTTGAAGCCCAGGTGATTTGATTTCCAGTCAACGATGTGATAACGCCCGGCCTGCTCGAATACCAGATCGATAAATCCGTGCAGCATGCCGCGACTCTGCTGGAAGTTGAGCGAATCCAGCAGCTGGGCGAAATCGCCGTGGAGTGTTGGCTGCAGCAGGCCGTCAAAGAGCAGCCGCAGGCGCTCGGGTGACAGCTGCGCCACCGGCAGGAAAAACTCCAACTCCGTCTGCCAGGCCCCTTTCTGCAACTGTGCCAGGTTGAACAGGGGCGCCTCCGCAACCAGTGGCGCCTGTGTTACTGCCGAGACCATGCCAGCGACCGCCGCCTGCCAGTGATCCTCATAGCCATTGGCCCGCAGGCGGGAACTGCTGACCTGCTCGATCTGCTCGGCAGTCAGTGCCGAAAAATCCAGACGTTCCAGAATCTCATGCAAGCAGGTGCCGGCCGATGCGCCGCGCGGAAAATCAAAGATGGACAATGTCGCGGCACGGGCCGTTGGTTCGTCGGCTGAGCTGTCGGCAATAGCCGAGGTCAGGGCGTCATAATCGCGGGGCTGCAGGTTGCTGCGCTCGCTGCCGGAGGTCAGGCTGCTGAAGCTGGAAATCCGCCAGTCGCTTGAAATGGGCTGTTTCAGGCTGCGGCAGGCGAACGTGCCCAGATTCACTTGTTGGGGGAGATAGGGGGGCGCTGGGGTGTCTACCGGCATGATTGCCGCCGCCAGGCCGCTGCCGGGAGTGCCGAGCTGGCGGACGTCCGCCAGGATATCCTGGTCGGAGCAACTTTTGAATTTTTTTGGGTCCGCGACCGTCCGGCCGTGCAGCAGCGGGAACAGCGGCGAGTTATGGGCATCGCTGATGCATCCCCAGGCGATGTAGCAGAGAAATTCGGCCCGCGTGACGGCCACGTACAAAAGCCGGGCCGCCTCGGCGGCACGTTCCGCCCGGGCCGTGGCCTTGTTGGCCTCCAGCATGTCGGAACCGAGATCGAGGGTCAGGGTGCCGTCAGCGCCATGGAAGATGACCTGTTCGGTCTTGCCGGACGGGCTGTCCCAGGCAAAGGGCAGAAAGACCAACGGGTATTCAAGCCCCTTGCTGGCGTGGATGGTGGAGAGTTGAACCGCATTGGCGTCCGTTTCCAGCCGCAGCAGGGCCGCTTCATCCGCCACGTTCCCGGCGATACGTCGCTCCAGCCAGACGATCAGCCCCTCCAGCCCGCTGACATGCTCCTGTTCCGCCTGGTGGAGCAGTTCGACGCAGTGCAGAATATTGGTCAGGGTCCGTTCACCGCCGGCTCTGGAAAGTGCCCGCCTCCGTAC
>JBBQXT010000085.1:0-13447 GCA_038209415.1 Geobacterales bacterium | reverse complement strand
CGAAAAAACTATGGGATAGACGTAAGTCAAGCTCCCGCTTTTAGACCGAGGCAGCTCCACGACGTAGCCAAGTCATGCGGTACACAACCCGCGAATATCAGAGTGAACAACCGTCGCGTATCAGGCTGCGTCTCTGCTTATGCCCTGGAGATATACAAGCAAAAACAAACAGCGAAAACCGGTGTTGAGGGACTACTCTTTTCTATTGACTAATGGCAGACATATCAGGTTTTTGCATGACGTCGTTTTGTTTTACCCGTCTTAATTTGGTGGACTTGCGCTGCTTTCTCGCTCGCTGGTCCCGTAGCTCCTTTGCGGCATCATTTGCAATTTGTTTTCGTAATTCTCGCACCCTGGCGATGCTTACCGGTTCCTGATGCTTTTCTCGGCAATAGATGGCAAGTACCATCAGCAAATGGGAACGGGGAGAAAAACATCCTAGCGGAGCTGCTCTCGAACTACTCGATAGTGTTCGCAGGCTTATCGCGCAAATCGATAGCCAAAATTGCATGATTATCGTATAGTGCCATCATAAATTCAACTCAGGTGACACGATGAAATCAACAGCCAATATCCTCGATCTATCCACCCTTCCCGATACCGCCCGTCGTGAGGTTGCAGACTTTTACAAATTTGTTGTGCAGCGATACGGACGGGTACAAAAGAAACGGGTACATATTAAGAAAAAACTCCCTGCCGAGTTCTACAAGACCATAAGTGTACCCCAGTACCTGACGGTATCGCGTGATGAAATCTACAGTGAAGTCTAACATATTCATAGATTCCAACATCTGGATTTACGCTTTCCTGGACAACGAGCGTGATCACTTTAAGCAGCAGCGAGTGCAATCTCTGCTGGAGAACCTGCCGGCGGACTGCACGGTGATTGCCTCTGTCCAGGTGGTAAACGAATTCCACTGGATTCTTTCCAGGAAATACGGCATTGATGACGCCACCATCAAGGCCAAAGTGACAAGAGGAATCGCCGCAGTTGCCAGTATTGCGCCGCTTGACTTCATGCTTTATCAGGATGCATTCCGTATTCGTGGCAAGTATAATGTGTCCTTCTGGGATAGCCTGATTATTGCCTCTGCGCTGGATAATAAATGCACCCTGCTTTATTCCGAAGATATGCAGCATAGCTTGCTGATAGATAACAAACTGAAGATCGTTAATCCGCTACTGGCATAAATTTACAAACTTTAACCCATACTCACCCACTACCCCCCAAATACCTTCTCCACCCTCCGCTCCGACACCAGCCGAACCCGCTGGACGGCAGCGACCAAACGCAAATGCAAATTTTGAAACTTCATTCCTCATTTTTCATACTTCGTTGTTAAATTCATGCCGGCAACTCCGAATGCATCGTATTCTTGACAGTGCCTGAAACGGAGTGCTAAAAATGCTGGTACAGTTTTCCCGGATCATACCTGCAGACCAGCAGAAATTTGTCCGGTGGATGCCGGTAAACACGATACGTAATACTGAAAGGAAAAACATGACTCACGATGAAGCCAGAAACAAGATCATATTTGCGCTGGATGTGCACGGGGTGGCTGAAATCGACCACTTTGCCGGTCTGCTGTCAGGCAGGGTCGGCATGTTCAAGGTCGGCAAGGAGCTCTTCACCGCCTGCGGCCCTGAGGCGGTCCGGGCGGTTCAGCGGCACGGTGGCCAGGTATTTCTGGATCTGAAATACCACGACATCCCCAATACCGTGGCCAAGGCCATGATCGAGGCCGCACGCCTGGGTGTTCAACTGGCCAACCTGCACGCCCTGGGCGGTGCCGAGATGATGGAGACCGCGGCCACCGCGGTGCGCAAGGAGTTTGGCGACCAACGCCCCCGGCTGCTGGCGGTGACGATCCTGACCTCATCCACCGCTGAGACACTGCGGAGTGTCGGTATCGAGCACCCGCTGCAGGAGATGGTCGTGCGGCTGGCCAAACTGGCTCAAGATTCCGGCATGGACGGCGTGGTGGCCTCAGCGCTGGAGATCGAACTGATCCGGGCGGCCTGCGGACCGGACTTTCTGATCGTAACCCCCGGCGTCCGCCCTTCCTTTGCAGCGGCTGACGACCAGAAGCGCATCATGACCCCGGCTGAAGCGGTGACTGCCGGGGCCGACTACCTGGTGATCGGCAGGCCGATCGCCAAGGCTACAGACCCGACCGCCGCAGCAGAGTTGATTGCCGGTGAGATCGTGGCGGGGTGTCCATGAAAGGTGAACTGATATTTGGCGTCAATCCGGTCAAGGAATCCCTGCAGGGTACGCGGGGCGCATTCAATCTGTATGTGCAGATCAGCGCCACGGACCATCGCGTGGAAAAGGTCATCAAACTGGCCGAAAGCCGGGGGGTGGCGGTTCACCGCAAGGAAAAACAGGACCTGACCCGCATGTGCGCCTCCTCGCACCACCAGGGGATCGCTCTGGATGTGGAGCCGTTTCGCTATACGGAGCTGGACGACCTGCTGGCCTCCGTGGCCCAATCCGGCGCCGGCGGTTTTTTGCTGGTGCTGGACGGCATCCAGGACCCGCACAATCTGGGGGCGCTGATCCGCTCGGCTGCCTGTGCCGGGGCCGATGGGGTCATCATCCCCAAGGACCGCGCCTGCGGCATCACCGCCGCAGCGGAGAAGTCCTCAGCCGGAGCCGTGGAAACGATTGCCGTGGTGCAGGTCACCAACATAGTTCAGACCCTGGAGGCTCTGAAAAAGCAGTGTTACTGGATCTACGGCTTGGACGGCGATGCGCGGCAGTCGATCTATGGGGTCAAATTTTCGGGCAATACAGTCATAGTGACCGGCAGTGAAGGGGAGGGGATCAGGCCGCTGGTGCGCAAGCAGTGCGACGTAGTCATGTCGATCCCGCAGTACGGCGGAGTCGGTTCGCTGAACGCTTCCGTCGCCGGGGGGATTGCGTTGTTTGAAGCTGCCCGCGGGGTGCGGGGAGTGGCGAAATCCTGATACAATGTCTTTCTGGAGATCATGAATGTCATTACATGGCAACCTGGAACAATTTCCGATAATCGACGTTATCCAGCTTCTGAACGGAGCCCGGAAAAGCGGGATACTGCGACTCTCCAGCACAAAGGGGGAGAGTCAGCTGGTGTTCCATAACGGCGATCTGGTCAGTGCCAACTACCTCAATAACCGCGTGCGGATCGGGCAGGTCCTGGTCAGTGCCGGCGCCATTACGGAAGAGCAGCTGGTCCAGGCCCTGGATATCCAGAAGAATCTGGGGGACGCCCGCAAGCCGCTGGTTATCACCATGCTCGAACATGACATGGTCGATGAGACGGCAGCCTATAACGGCTTGGAATCGTTGATTGAGATGACTATTGTCGAGGTGCTGACCTGGAAGGAAGGGCAGTTCTCCTTGGAAATTGCCAAAAGTGACCATGCCGGCGGCTATCATTTTTCCCGGACAAAATTTCCGCAAAGAATCCTGCTCAACGCCCAGGGCATCTTGATGGAATCACTGCGTATCTTTGATGAAAAGGTACGGGATGGCACCATGGAAGAAATCCTGAGTATTGCCGGTGTCAGTAATCTGGATCTGGACGCGGAACAGCCCGGCAGCAACGCGCCCGCCATTATCCCGACCGGAACTGATCAGGCGGAGGTCCCGTCGGCGCTCCAGCAGTTGCTTGATGAACAGCGCAACATGATCCAGCGCAGCAGTGATCAAAAATACCGCGCGCTAGATGCGGTCAAAAAGCTGATTGTTGACGAGTTCCCGGCTGCAGCGAAAGATCAGAAAAAGCAACTCTTATCGCTTCTGACAGGTGACGCATCGAAAGGTGATGTAACGACCGCCCCTCCGGCCATTGCGGTGATCGTGATTACACAGTCAACGCTGCTGTCGACCATGGTCCGATCCGTATGTTACCAGGAAGGTGTTTATGCGGTTTCCACGGACAATATAGCCACTCTCGACATCAATATCAGACTGTTGTTGTGCCAGACATTACATCTGGTTATTTTTCTCGATGTACCTCATGACGAGACTCGGCAGGACACAGTCCTGATCTGCCGGGACCTGCAGAAATACCCGCAGGCATCCGTGGTGCTGGTGGCCTGTTCGCGCTTTTGGGACACGCAGGGACTGCAGGCGCTCGGTTCGGGTATCCGTTCGATCATCCCGCGCCCCTGCAAGGAGTGCTAGGCAGAGTCCTCGGCTCGGCAGGCGCTGGCTTTCTGTTCGGATCTGGGGGCTTTTCTCCGTACCCTGTCCGTGGAAAACAGCAGCAGCGATGATCAACGCTTCTTTACCTGCATCTCCCGGCTGTGCAGTTGCAAGACGCGCACGGAGATAACGGTTTCTGTCCTCGATTTCCTGATCGCAGACTTCGAACGGGCGGTTGTCTTTAGCGTAACGGACAGCGAGCTGGTAGCGGAGCAGTCTTTCGGGGTCAAGGGGGCCAAAGGCGAGGGTGTCGCGCCGCTTGCCAACCTGCGTATCCCGCTGGACGATCAGGAAATATTCGAACAAGTCGTCAAAACCGGCCAGATGTACTACGGCTTTCATAGCGATTCCACCTGGTCGCATGAGTTGTACCGGTTGATCGGCCGGCCGGAAAGCCCGGAAGTGCTGCTCTTTCCCTTCATACGCGGAAACACCGTCGTAGCCTTCATCTATGCCGACTTTGGCTCAGAACTGGCCACATCTCCATCCCTGCACTATCTTGAAGCACTGGTGCAATACACCACCGCCCAGATCAGCGTTTCGGCCTATCGTCAGAAGCTGAAATCCATGATGGATGCAGTTCCGAAGACAGAACCCGCCTAGATTCCGGATCTTGACGGCAGGAGCCGCACAATTTTCAAGCGTATCGATCATGTGGAAATCATCCCGCGCGATTTTAACAAGGCTTTCACCTTTTACACGAGACAGTGGTGAGGATGGCAATGGATCGTTCTTCACGCAATAGACTCACCAAACGGCTCCTGTCCCAGTTCCCCGGCGAAACTCTTTTTGATCGCCTGGCCCGCTGCGTCTGCCGGGCCGGCTGTCTGCCCCGCAAAGAGCTGTATGAGGCGTGGGAGGTGGCCAGGCGGGTACGGCGCCGTTTCCGGGGTGGCAGGGTGGTGGACCTGGCCTGTGGGCATGGTCTGCTGGCGTACATTCTGCTTCTGCTGGACGACAGCTCGTCACTGGCCCTGGCCGTTGACCGGCGCATTCCGGAACAGGCCGCCAAACTGGCCGCCTGTCTGGAAGAGGACTGGCCGCGACTAGCTGGACGGGTGGAGTTCGTGGAACAGGACCTGGCGCAGGTGGCGCTGCTGGATGATGACTTGATCGTATCGGTGCATGCCTGCGGTGGATTGACCGATCTGGTCCTGGAGCGGGCCATGGCGGTTGGTGCGCGGGTGGCGGTGCTGCCCTGCTGTCACGATCTGGATGCCGGCAACATGGGCGGGCTGCAGGGCTGGCTGGACGGGCCGCTGGCCCAGGACGTGCTCAGGGCCACCCGCCTGCGTGAGATGGGCTACCGAGTTATTACGCAGCAGATTCCGGGCGACATCACACCGAAAAACCGCCTATTGCTGGGGGAGCCACTCCGCTCCTGACCGGGAACATATCAGGTGACATCCTCTCTCTTTAACCCTTTCCTCCCTGCTACAAGTTCATGTACACAGTGAAGTAAATCTGATTTTCACCTCCCTGGTTGAAGCCGTGGGCAAAACCCAGGGCAGGGGTCACCTTGAGCCAGTAGCCTAGTGTCACGTCCATGCGCGCCTCGATCCCGGCGCCGACCCTCACTTGTTTGCCATTGACTGCGTTGCGGTCGTCCCAGACCTTTCCCGCGTCGACAAAGAGCGCGCCATGCACCTTTTCCGCGAAGGCCGGCAGCGTGCCGAAGCCGCGCAGCGGGTAGAAAAGCGGCACCCGGTACTCGAGCGTTCCCGTCGCCACGTACCTGCCGGTCACCGAGCGTTCCGGGTAGCCGCGCAGGGGATATGGGTTCAGGTCCGACGGGATACCGCCGATCTGGAAGGCCTGCTGGCCGGACTGAAGGTCGCCGTCGGCAAGGGCGCCGGAGAGACGAAGATGCAGCACGTGGTGCTTGAGCGCCTCCGTGGGCAGGCGCAGGTATTCGTGGTAGTCGGCGCTGTATTCCGAGAGGTCCTGGCTGCTGCCGATCGCCCGCGCAAAGCGCCGGTACAAAAAGGAGATGCTGCGCCCCTCCTCGGAACTTATCGAGTAGGGGTACTTGAGGACATCGTTAAAGCTGATGCCGGCAAAGAGGTTGTCCCGCCTGCCCTGAAAAACGGAAACGCCGTTGAAACGGCTGTTGTTGTCTAGGGTGCTGAGCGCCTTCTGGTCCAGCAGCTGATATCCCGCGCTGAAGCGGTAGCGGGACTCCAAAAAATTGAGCGGAACGGTCGCCGCAAGGGTAAATCCCTGGTTCAATTCGTAGTAGTCCCCCCTTTGCTGCAGGTTCGCGTAAAGAAACGGTTGCGCATGCGCCTTCAGGGTCAGGGTCGGATAGAAGTAATCGTTTTGATAGATGACGTCGAAATAACCCCGTTTTCTTTCCAGACTGTAATCGACGGCCAGCGCGTAGGAGTTGTAGCCAAGTACGTCCGCGCCTGCGGTAAAGGCCCCCGGCACCGTTGTCCCCGAGCCGTCGCCGGAGATCCTTGGAAGCCAGAAGTGTGGATAGAGGGTGTTGAGGGCGTTGTAGGGGGCGGCCAGCGCCTGCGTCGTGTCCTCCCCGGCGGCGGCACCCTTGTCGGCGGTAACCGTAGTCGGCCCCTTGCGTGTAAGCGGCAGCGCGGGACCCCTTGTTTCCGACCACTGTGTACTGTCCAGCGTCATCTGCGCGATGCCGAAGCCGTGCGAGCCGTAACTGGAGACGATGATCGCGCGGCCGTCGGGCGAGGGGTCGGGCTGTAGGGCGCCCGCCAGCAGGTGGCTGACCTGGTAGCTTTTCCGCTCCATTATGTCGTAGGCAAAGAGGTTGAAGACCCCGGTCTCGTCGGAGATGTAGAAGATGCAGGAGCCGTCCCGGGACCAGACCGGGTAGGCTGCGGTGTGGTTGACGGTGAAAAGCGGCTGATCCGTGCCCAGCGCCGGATCGTAGAGCCGGATCGCGGTCTGTCCGGCGTTGTCCGTCACCGCATAGCAGAGCGTTTTACCGTCCGGCGACCAGCGCGGAGAGGAGACCCGCTGCTGGGCGTAGTCGGTAATGACCCGGGTCGACGCCGCTTTCTCCGGATCGCGCACATCGATGAGCACCAGGTTCTGGCTCCCCCGCGAGCTGACGATGGCGGCGAAGAGCTTACCGTCGGGAGAGATCTCCACATCGCCCAGGCGCTGCCCGTGGGTCAGGCGGGTCACCGAGTCGCGCGAAAGATCATAGGCATACAGGTCCTGGTAGACATCGAAGCCGCTGTTGATCTCGGCCTGGGTGAAGTAGAGACTCCCGCCGTCGGGCGACCAGCAGAGGCTGCCGTCCGAGAAGCGGCGTCGGAACTGGGCTATGACCGTGCTTCCGGTGTTGTCCGTTATGACGGTCATGGTGTGGTCGTGCGGATCGCGCCTGGTGAAGGCGATGCGGCTTCCGTCAGGGGAATACCTCGGATTGGTGAGATTTTCTCCCTGGGTCGAGATGGTGCGAAGCGGTGTAAAGGGAGACTTGGAAAGGATCTCGATGCGTTGCGACTGTTCTTTTTTAACCGCCGCGAGCATGTCGGCATAGAGCTCGCGGTAGCTCTTGCCGTCAAAGAGATCTTCCGGCGGGGCGTTGATAAAATAGGGGAAGCGACCTGAGTGGGCGATGCTCAGCTTTCCGAGGGCCTCCTTGCCATAGCTATCGGCGATGTAACTCTGTAACCTGTAGCCGTACAGGTAGGGGAGGTTTCCGGCCGGCCAGTTCGGGACATCGCCGTTGATCTGGTCGACGGAGGGGAGGTTGTTTTCGGCGACTGCCGTGCGAAAGACCATGTCGTAATAGCTGCTCTTGCCGCGACCCTGCCCGGCGTACTGTGTTTCCGACCAGGTAGCCATCCCTTCGTGCCACCAGCGCGGCATGAAGCTGTTCGGAGGGGCTGTAATGATGAAGAGCAATTCGGAGAACGGATCTCCCAGCCAGGGCAGGGGCTTGCCAAAGATGGTCCGGGCGACCTTCCAGTAGCCCCGCGCAGGGTCCGAGGTGATGATGTGGGTATACTCGTGGGTGATCAGGACCTTCAACCAGTCATCGTACTCCCCGAGGGTCGAAGCGAGGGTCGGCGGGACCACCTGGATATAGATGGTGTTATAGGGGATGGTGTAGGCCAGCCCGTTGCTGAAGTCGCTGTTGTCGATCAGCACCAGCTGGGTTTTCTCCCCCGGCTGCCAGAGGAATTCCGTGACCAGCCTGCCGTGCACCTCCTCGGCGATGAGTGCGGCCTTTTGGGCGACTGCATCGAGTCCCTGATGAAAATGGATAGAGAAGTTGGGCGTCTCGATGGTGGAGAAGCTGAACGAGGTATCGAGCCGTGCCGCATGGGAGACGGAGGCCAGGCAGCAGAGCAGGATGACGGCAAAAAAAGTAGATCTCATGTGTTCCTCTCAAGCAGACGGTCTGGATATCAATCCCGAAGGGAAGGCTTCCGTGGGCACAGGAAGATGATTTCAAAGTTTTTTCTGCCTGACAACCTTTCGTGTGAGCCTCGCATATACTATTCGTTTGAGTTGTATCATAGATATATTCGCCTGACCCAAAAAAA
The DNA here is from genome assembly GCA_038209415.1 of Geobacterales bacterium. Classification (GTDB taxonomy): domain Bacteria; phylum Desulfobacterota; class Desulfuromonadia; order Geobacterales; family Pseudopelobacteraceae; genus CAIPTY01. The sequence continues at coordinate 4,723 of JBBQXT010000085.1, read as the reverse complement.
GAGGGACCCCAAATATCGGAGCCCCTCTTTTTTTTCGCTGAAGTTATTCGGTGAATCATTTTTCTAAACACAACAGAGGCCGGAGGGTATTCACACCGGCCCCTGTTGTGTTGTTGGTGAACGTCAGTTTACGGAATGAAGTTGACAACTCCGTTGTCGTGAGTGCTTATCCCCATGGTAATAGGATTGCCGGGGCCGACCGGGTGGCATATTCCGCAATTCGCGACATAGGCATTTGCAGCAACGGCCGGGTGAATCGCGCTAACCGGCGGCAATCCGTGGCACGCACCGCAGCTCGCGGTGGGCAAACCGGCCAGGATATTGATTGTACCGTTATTGTGCGTAGTGACACCCGACATGTTAAACGTGGTCGTTCCCGTGACCCAACCACCGATCACGTGACAGGTCCCGCACTTGGTGTTAGTCGTGTGAGGCATAGTGGACGTTGAACCAGCCACATTTGGCACTGTGGTCGGCGGAAGACCGTGGCAGGCAGTTGCACAGTTTGGTGTAAGTGTAGTGAGTGCAGGCGGTGCGCCATTCGTGGCGGCGCTGGCTTGGGCCGAGGCGGCTCCTTCAGCGGCGCTGTTGACGGCCGTGACGATGTAGTAGTAGGTCGTGCCGGCGGCAAGGCCGGTTTGGACATACGGGCTGGATGCGTTAGTAATCTTCGTTCCGTTGGTTTTCGTCACGCCGGAGGTGGTGGCGTAATAAATGTTGTATGAGACAGCGCCGGAAACGGCCGTCCAGGAGATGCTCACCTGATTGGCGCCGCCGGTGGCGGTTACACCGGTTGGTGCCGAAGGAATCACAACTACCGGTGCATTGGTGGCCGCAGAGACCTGGGCCGAGGGAGCGCTCTGTCCAGCGGCATTAGCTGCAGTCACGATATAATAATAGGTGTTGGATGCTGCCAGTCCGGTTTGAATGTAGGAATTGGTGGTGGTGGTGATTTTTGGACTAGAGGTAGTCACACCTGTCGCTGTTAACCAGTAGATGTTGTAGGAGGTGGCGCCGGAAACCGCTGTCCAGGCAATGGAGACCTGATTAGCGCCGCCGGTGGCGGTTACGCCGGTCGGAGTTGCCGGTACTGACGGAGGCGCTGCAGCGGTAGTTGCCGATGACTGGGATGAGGCAGCACTTTCGCCGACGCTGTTAACTGCCGTTACAATGAAGTAGTAGGTGGTGCCGGCGGAAAGTGCGTTGATGATTTTGGGGCTGGTTACACCGGCCACCTTCATTCCGCTGGCCATGGTTACACCGTTTTTCGTGGACCAGTACACGTTATACGATGCTGCTCCGGCAACCGCCGGCCAGGAGATGGTGGCTTGATTGGTGCCGCCGACGGCCGTTACGCCGGTCGGTGCGGCAGGCGCGGTCGGGGCCGGTGTGACGGCAAGGGTGGTTGCGGCAACCTGCACGGAAGCGGCTCCTTCACCGGCGCTGTTCACGGCCGTGACGATGTAGTAGTAGGCAGTGCTGTCTGTCAATCCGGTCTGAACCGCAGGGCTGGTGGCGCTGGATATTTTTGTCCCTGTGGCCTTGGTTACACCGCTGGTGGTTGCATAATACAGATTGTACGATGTGGCGGTACTGACGGTGTCCCATTTGAGCGTCACCTGGTTGGTGCCGCCGGTGGCAATCACACCGGTTGGTGCGGCCGGAACCGTGGGGATCGGTGTCGTTGAAGCGGTAGCTGCCGAGGCCTGGGCCGAGGCTGCGCTTTCACCGGCACTGTTGACGGCGGTCACCACGTAGTAGTAGGAGGTTGCAGCTGTCAGACCGGTCTGGACATAGGGGCTGGAGGCCATGGAAATCTTTGTGCCGCTGGTTATGGACACACCCGCTGCGGTTGCATAGTAAATATTGTAAGAGGTTGCATTACTGACGGATGTCCAGGAAAGTGTCACATGACCTGTGCCGCCGACGGCGGACAGGCCGCTGGGTGCTGCAGGAAGGGATGTGGTCGGAGGCAAGGCGCCGCCATCAAAGATACCATTGGCGATATCGCTGATTTTTCCGGTGAAAATTACAGCGCCGCTTTTCTTGTTGATAATTGACAGTGTCCCATTTACTACGGTGATTTTCACATGGTCGAACAGATCGTCCAGATCAAGATGATTGACAATGTAGCGGGATGTAATCGGGTTGGTCTGTTCCGCGTTGTACTGTTTTAGCAGCGGTTGCAGCTTGCCCAGCATAATAGAGACGGTCTGTGCCAGATTGTTCTTTATTTTTTTACTTTTATCGGAGTCCGATTTTTCAAATACATCCGCCGGGTCGTCATCACCAGCGGCACTGGCTACGATTACATCCGAGAGTGGGTTAATATTGGCAGTGCCGGTCCCTTCGGCAAACGAGTGCAACTTGTACTCTGTTCCGCCTGCGCTGCCTTTTGCCTGCAGCACAAAGGGCGCCTTCATGCCGGTAACATCAATGGCAAAGGAACCATCACTACCGATGACCGTCGACCTTTGCTGCGCGGGAGTGGATGAATCCTTGAGACTGACCTGTCCAGACAAAGGTGCACCTACAGCGGCAGTACCACTTACGACTTGTGAAGAAACCCCGCCGGAGCCGCCGCCGCAACCGGCAAGCATGAGACCGAGGGTCATCAGGGTAAAAACTGTTATGGCTACGCATGATCGTTTGAAGAGTTTTTTCATTACATCTCCTTTTGGAGTTATCCTGTTTAAATTGTTTAAAGAGTTATTCGTGGAGTTTTCTTTCATCTAGTTTTCCTCTATCCACCGGACTCACGAAAACGAGTCAATAGCCGGCAGATGTTGTTGCGATCACATCCCCTGGCCCATCAGGAGCTGATTCGCGGCGTGTTCACGTTGAGCAGATTTCAGAAATTCCCCGGAAATGGGCGCAAAAAAACCGGGTTGCCGAAATCTCGTGATATTTCGGCAACCCGGCTGTCTCCTGGAGACCCTATAGGCTTTCCGCCCCATCCTCGCGAATGGTTTAGTATTATCGTGTACCACCACCTGATTTATACCGCTCTCATGCAAAAAAAACATGCGGCATAAATTTACGTCTTAGCAGACGCTAGCACTGGGTCATGAAGGGTCACCTCCTGTATCGTATTTAGAATACAAAAAAGCCGGGGCTTCGTATCGTCTGTGCGATATTTCGGCGACCCGGCTGTCTCGTTGAGACCCGTAGGTTTTCCGTCCTATCCTCGCGGATAGTTTAGTATTGTCGTGTATCCTGCTAACGTTTTTGTTTATCGTTAAGGTTGACTATACCGGCGACAAAAATAAAAATCAATCAAAATGAATAACCCCGCCGCAAGCAGCGGGGTATCTGTAACCTTAGTTGATTGTTGAATCGCCACAAGTGGCGGGGAATTTACCCGCAGAGATTAAATTGCCGGGGCTGGTCCGTGCGGTTTTTTTGCATGGAGGTATGATACAGTGCAGATTGTATTCGGCATCGACTTTGTTACTACCAATTCGGCGCTTTTCGAGTATGACGACAGGGGGGGTGAGGAATGCGTTAAAGTGTTGTCTGAATTGCCCCGAATCGCTAAATGATGGTTTGTCAAATTGAACGTGCACGATTGAATTTGACAAACCAGCCCTAACCTGATTGGAATCAGATTTCGAGGTGTGAGCCATGAGTGAGCAAAAAAATATTGATATCCTGCACGGTGTTACGCTGAAGGCCATTCTGACCCAACTGGAGGCGGAGTATGGCTGGCAGGAGCTGGGCCAGCGAATCGATATCCGCTGTTTTACCCATGACCCGAGCATCGCCTCCAGCCTGAAGTTTTTGAGGAGGACGCCCTGGGCCAGGGACAAGGTCGAGGAATTGTACCTGCGCTTGAAGACCAAGGAGGGTGAGCCGTTATGACCGGTAACAAGTCGTACTGGAAAGCCGCTGATCAAGGGGGCACGGCTGGCAGCGTTGATCAGCCGGGAGGGGGTACTGCGTGAGTTTTTTTGGATTTTGGTTTTGGCCACGGTTCGCAATCGATAATCATGACGAATCAGCAGGAGGATACAGCTGCAAGAAGACAGCCCGGTGCGAATGTGCCGGGCTGTCTTGTTTTAATGCCCAGCTGGCGGTTCTCCCTGATATGTCGGCCGCTTCAAGAGCAGCAGTAGCGGGATGATCACCAGGAAGGCCAGACCGACAATGAAGAAGATGCGGTTGAAGGCCAATGCCGCGGCCTGCCGGCGCACCTCGCCGTAGATCATCCCCAGAGCCGTATGTTCCGCTTCGCTGATGGCGACCCCCTTTGAGATCAGGGCCTGTTTCATCCCTTCCAGGCGGGTCAGGAAATTGGGGCTGTAGGGGGTGATCTGGGCTGACAGGCCGGTCTGGTAGAACTGTCCGTATCTGGCCAAGAGGGTGGCGGCCATGGCGATGCCGACGCTGCCGCCGATGTTGCGCAGCAGGTTGAACATGCCGGTGGCGTTACCCATTTCGGTCCGTGAAATGGTAGCCAGGGTGACGGTGGTCAGCGGTACGAAGATCATGGCCAGGCCGACCCCCAGTACGATGCGCGGCCAGGTGTAATTCCAGAAGGACCCCTGCAGGTTGAGTCCCTGCATGATGAACATGGAGGTGGCCCCCAGCAGCAGGCCGATGAAGACGATCTTGCGGCCGTCACGTTTGGCCAGTGCCGCACCCACAAAAGGCATGGTGATCAGGGTGGCCACGCCGCCGGGGGCCATGACCATACCGGCATCGGTGGCCGAGTAGCCCAGCA
>JBBQXT010000084.1:0-13493 GCA_038209415.1 Geobacterales bacterium | reverse complement strand
CCAGGCCCGCGAAAAGCATGAGGAAGCCCATGTGCTCTGGGAATACTGGACCGCCGAAAACTCGGACGGTTTCCATAACCCGGGCCTGGCTCGCGAGTCCCTGACCGGCTCCATCTCGGCCTCCAAGGCTGGCGTCAAGATACTGAACGACGCCATGGCAGTTGCCAAGAAGGATGAGCCCAAGAAGTAACACCACAATAGGAATTTGATCTGAAACAGCAAGCCCCGTTCCTGATGTCAGGAGCGGGGCTTGTGCAATTTTAAGTGGACTGATGGTGTGGTTACTACTGCGTTTACTACTCTACAAAGCTCTTGAGCTTCTTGCTGCGGCTGGGGTGACGCAGTTTGCGAAGTGCCTTGGCCTCGATCTGGCGGATTCGCTCGCGGGTGACCTCAAAATCCTGGCCGACCTCTTCCAGGGTGTGGTCGCTCTTTTCGCCGATGCCGAAGCGCATGCGCAGTACTTTCTCTTCGCGCGGGGTCAGGGTAGCCAGTACACGGGAGGTCTGCTCGGAAAGGTTGGCCTTGATGACCGCATCGATGGGGGAGACAACCCCCTTGTCCTCGATAAAATCGCCCAGATGTGAATCCTCTTCCTCGCCGATGGGGGTCTCAAGCGAGATGGGTTCCTTGGCGATCTTGAGCACCTTGCGCACCTTGTCCAGGGGCAATTGCATCCGCTCGGCAATCTCTTCGGGTGACGGCTCGCGCCCGTTTTCCTGAACCAGCTGTCGGCTGGTGCGGATCAGCTTGTTGATGGTTTCGATCATATGAACCGGGATGCGGATGGTGCGGGCCTGGTCGGCGATGGCCCGGGTGATGGCCTGACGGATCCACCAGGTGGCATAGGTAGAAAATTTGTAGCCGCGCTGGTATTCAAACTTGTCCACGGCCTTCATCAGGCCGATATTGCCCTCCTGGATCAGGTCGAGGAATTGCAAGCCGCGGTTGGTATACTTTTTGGCGATGGAGACCACCAGACGCAGGTTGGCTTCGATCAACTCACTCTTGGCGATGCGGGCCTTGCACTCACCCTGCTCGATGGCGATCAGGGCTGTCGCCAGTTCGCTGGCCTTGAAACCGGATTCCTGCTCCACCTTCTGCAGTTTGCGAGCGGTGCTGCGCAGGAGTTTGTCAAGCTTATCGGTCTCTTCCGGGTCCCGTTTCAGTTTTTTGAGTTCGAGAACCGCCTTTTCTTCATCTCGTTGAAACTTGTCGACCAGGGTCTTGAGCTTTTCGGGGGTGATAGCGGTTTCCAGACCGGACAGTTCCCGCATATGCCGATCAACCTTGAACGAGAGTTCTTTCAGTCGCTCGGCAATCTTGTTGATGTGACGGTCCTTCATGCGCAGCGATTTAAGCAGGACGGCCTGATTCTCCCTGGCAAGTCGCACGGCCTTGTCCAGCTCCTTCTTCCTGGCCGCCGTCTTGGTTGCCTCCAGCTCTACGATAAGTTCAGTCAGGGAAACATCCTGGGCGGTTATGGCGTCGATAACATCAAGGATGCGGGTTTTATTGACATCCTCTTCGCCTTCTTCCAGCTCCTCTTCCTCAACTTCCTTGCTTATCTCGGAAGCATTGATCTGGAACTTGCGCAGTTTTTCTCCCAGTAGGATGACTTCTTTCACAGTAATGGGGGTGTTGAGAATGACGCTGGCCACATCCCGCTCGCCATCCTCTATGCGCTTGGCGATCTCGACTTCACCCTCACGCGTTAAAAGCGATACCGATCCCATCTCGCGCAGGTACATGCGTACCGGGTCACTGGTCCGCCCGATGGTGCCGGCCTCGAACTCAACCTCTTCGGCCTCGCCTTCGGCCTCTTCATCTTCCTCAAGGTCGATTTTCATCTTAGGGATCTTGATCTTCTGGGCAGAGTCCACAATTTCGATATCCATGTCACCGAACATCCCCATGACATCGTCAATCTGCTCGGTAGCGATGTCGGGCGGGAGTATGTCATTGACATCGTCGAAGGTCAGAAAACCTTTTTCCTTGCCCAGATCGATCAGCTGCTTGACTTCATCCAGATTTTTCTTAGCCATTCAATTCACCTCAAGTTGCAGCCTTAGGGCTGAATCTTCGATTTTCTGGTGCGTAATGCGTCGGCTTTTTTCAGGAGCGCAGTGTACTCCGGGCTATCCGGATCGAGCAGCGCCAGTTGTGCGGCCATACCCCTGATGGGTTGGATGGCCAGTTTTTCCCTGCTGCGCAGGCAGCTGTCAAAGGCGGAGCGCCAGTTTATATCAGCCATCCGTGCATCGGAAACGAGCATACGCGACAGGAGTGCCCTGACGTCAGGCGCTTCGATCCGGTCTGACAGGCGACTCAATGCCTGGGCATCATCCGTGTTGGCCAGGGTGTCAAGCACCAGTCTGGCAAGTTCCAGGAAGTCGCCGTCGAACAGGGTTTCCACACCTGCCTTTGCTGCTTCAGCCCGGGCTTCAGGGTAACTGCCGATCAGGGCCAGCAGCATTTCCTGAACAGGGTCACCCTTCTGAACGTCCTGACTCTGTTCGGTCCGGGTGTCACGGGTGGTCAGGTTCATGCCTCCCATGCGTTTACGGAAGGCGTGCACGGTAATTCCCAGCAACCGGCAAATTTCTTTTTCGTACAGATCCCGCTCGACCGGGTCGGCGATCTTTTTGAAACGCGGCAGCAGTTCATCGATGATGCGAACCTTGCTGTCAACACTGTCCGGCGGTGTTTGAGCCAACAGCGAGCGGATGAAAAATTCGAAGGCCGGCCGCGCCTTTTCCTGACAGGCGCGAAAGGCCTCCAGCTGGTTATTGGCCAGAAAGCTGTCCGGATCGTCACCGGCCGGCAGACTGATGACGTAGGCCGGAAGCCTCTGTTCCATGAACAGTTCCATGGAGCGGATGGTGGCCTTTTGTCCGGCTGCGTCACTGTCGAACAGGGTGTAGACCTTGGCGGTATGGCGCTTGATCAGAGCGGTATGGGTCGTCGTTAGGGCCGTGCCGCAGGTGGCCACCACGTTACGGATGCCGGCCCGGTACAGGGCTAGGTGGTCGAAATACCCCTCGACGATAATGACGCTGTTCTCGGTCCGAATGGCCGGCAGGGCCATATCCAGCCCGAACAGAACCGAACTCTTGTGATAAAGCGGCGATTCCGGTGAATTAATGTATTTGGGCAGCGAGGCATCCAGCACCCGCCCGGCAAAGGCGATTACAGCTCCCTTGCTGTCACGGATCGGAAACATCAGCCGGTTGCGGAACTGATCGTACCAGCCCCGCTCGCTCTTTCGAACGAGTCCCAGCTTCAGGGCACTCTCCAGAGCCATGCCGCTGGACTTGAGGTGCTGTACCAACCCGTCGCCGCGGTCAGGGGCAAAGCCAAGCCGATAGGCCTCGGCAACCTCTCCGGTGGCGGCCCTTTTTTCCAGATAGGCCCGCGCGAGGGCTCCATCCGGTTTTTGTTCCAGGACCGAACGGTAATAACCGGCAGCCAGATCGTTGATGTGCTGGAATGTCTGGCGCTCACTCTGGGCTTGTTTCTCGGCCGGGGTCAGCTGGCGTTCCTCAATCTCGACACCCGTCTTGCGGGCCATCAGTTTGACCGCTTCCGGAAAGCTGAGCCCCTCAATCCGCATGATGAACGAGAAAGCGTTGCCGCCGGCTCCGCATCCGAAACAGTGGAAGATCTCCCTGGCCGGATTGACGTTGAAGGAGGGGGTCTTCTCGGCATGGAACGGGCAGAGGCCGGTATAATTTGCACCGGCACGCCTGAGCGGCACATACTCTGAAACTACCTCGACAATCGAGAGCCGCTCCGCAACCTCTCGGACCTTGTCGTCAGGAATCATGGCCGGGAACCGGTGCTGCTACGCCACATGGACAGGATCCTGTCGCCGGTTACGGCAAACAGGTTGGCCGATTCCGAGGCGCGGACCTTTTTTTTCAGCGTATCGGGCATGAAACTGCTGGTGGCGGCGCTGAACAGCATGCAGAGCAGCAGCGCACCCTCGGCTGCTCCGATCAGTATACCCCCCAGGCGATTCAGGCTGCCGAGCATGACCAGTTTCAGCGCAGCGGTAATGATGTTTCCTGCAATATGGGCAACAATGCCGGTGACAAGCAGAAGCAGCATGAAGGCCAGAAATGCGGAAACATGCTCGGGTACGTGAAGTGCGGTACGTATCGGGACCGCGAGTGCCGGATAGAATCGGTAAGCCAGCCATCCCCCCAGAACCAGCCCGGTGAGGGCCGATGCTTCGTTGACCAAGCCCCTGACCAGCCCTTTCAGGGCGAAAAAAATCAGCACAGCCAAGATGATGATGTCAAATAGATTCATCGGGGAGCCTTGTGCCGCTTACGAAGAAGGGGCAATCGGAAAGAAAGCCCCCTGCACTGGTATGGAAGAATGCACCGCGAACCAGCAGTTCCGACAATCCGTGACGGGTCAGGCAAGTTTCTGTCTGACGGTATCACTGACGGTCCTGCCGTCAGCTTTTCCGGCGGTCAGGGGTGTGAGCGCCTTCATGACACGCCCCATGTCCTTGGCGTCCAGAGCGCCTGTTTCCAGGATGATCCTGTCAACGAGTTCTTCGATCTCCGTTGTGCTCAGTTGAGCCGGCAGGAAGCCGAGCAGAATTGCCAATTCCGCTTCTTCCTTTTCAACCAGGTCCGGCCGGTTACCTTCCCGGTACATGCGGATTGATTCACGGCGCTGTTTTACCAGGGTCGAAATGACCTCAATCACGTCCTGATCGTTCAGTTCCTTCTTTAGCTCTATTTCGCGATTCTGCACCACGGAGCGAATCATGCGGACAGCCGAAAGGCGCAGATCATCCCGCGCCTTCATGGCTGTCTTCATCGATTCGTTAAGCTGGTCCCTGAGCGACATGCAGTGTGCTCCCTGGTGCGTGAACGACGTGCTAGTCAACCATCTTGCGCTGTTTTTTGAGGGCGCGCTTGCGGGCTGCGATGGCTTTCTTCTTGCGCTTGATGCTTGGCTTTTCAAAATGTTCGCGTTTGCGAACCTCGGAAAGGATGCCCGCTTTTTCACACTGCTTCTTGAATTTCTTCAGTGCGAGCTCAAACGGCTCGTTATCCTTGATTTTTACTCCCGGCATCGTATATCCCCCCCCTCATTATAAAGTGTCTGTATAGACTGCGGCCGAAGCCGGAATCTAAAATTTTCAGAGTTGCGTATCATACCAGCAACCGGTCTATTGTCAATATAAAAATACGGTAAAGAGGTGTTGTTTCATGACGGGGGATTCATGCGGGACGGGATGCCTTTTCCGCGATACCCGAGGTGCCGAAACGCCGGCGCAGCTCACGGTACACCTCTTCCGGCGGGATGCCCTGATGGCCCAGCAGTACCAGGGTATGGAAGAACAGGTCGGCGACTTCATAGACAATCTCCTCACGAACGCCGCCTTTACCGGCGATGACCACTTCGGTCGCCTCCTCACCCAGCTTCTTGAGGATCTTGTCAATCCCTTTCTGCATCAGCGAGGCTGTGTAGGATGTGTCCGACGGATTGGCCTTGCGGTCGAGAATGACCTGGTAAACGGCATCCAGGATGTGCTGTTGTTCGCTCATAGGCGTACCGGTACCCCCTTTCCTCTTAGGTAGTGCTTGGCTTCAGCGATGGTGTATTCCCGGTAATGGAAGATGGACGCCGCCAGGCAGGCGCTGGCACCGGCCTTGGTGAAGCCGTCGTAGAGGTGCTCCAGGTTGCCGACGCCACCCGAGGCGATCACCGGAATGGATACTGCGTCTACAACAGCGCGGGTCAGGGCGATGTCGTAGCCGTCCTTGGTGCCGTCGCAATCCATGCTGGTCAGAAGGATCTCGCCCGAGCCGTAGGCTTCCATCCTGACTGCCCATTCGACGACATCGATGCCGGTCGGCCTGCGGCCGCCGTGGGTATAGACCTCCCAGCGCTGCTCTCCCGGTACGCGGCGGGCGTCGATGGCCACCACGGTGCATTGCGATCCGAAACGCTCGGCCGCCTCCTGGACAAACTCCGGGCGATTTACGGCCGCTGTGTTGATGGAGGTCTTGTCGGCCCCGGCGTTGAGCATGCGGCGGATATCCTCGACGCTGCGGATGCCACCGCCCACGGTCAGCGGCATGAAGACCCGTTCGGCGGTGCGGCGGACCACGTCGATGATCGTGTCGCGCTCATCGGAGGAGGCGGTGATATCCAGGAAGGTAAGCTCGTCAGCCCCTTCCTGGTCGTAACGCTCAGCAATCTCGACCGGATCGCCGGCATCGCGCAGTTCCAGGAACTGTACGCCCTTGACAACTCTTCCACCTTTTACATCCAGGCAGGGTATGATGCGTTTTGTAAGCATATCAGGCCGATCCCCTGGTCAGTGCCACGGCTTCGGCCAGCCTGATGGCGCCGGTGTAGACCGCCTTGCCGGTTATGACACCGCTGATGCCGCTTGACTCGATGGCCATCAGGTTTTGAATGTCTTTCAGGCTGGATACCCCGCCTGATGCGATGATCGGGATGGAGACCGACTCGGCCAGTGCCTTGGTCGCTTCAAGATTGGGACCCTGCAGCATGCCGTCGCGGGAGATGTCGGTGTAGATGATGGCTGAAACGCCGAAACCTTCTAACTTTCTGGCCAGGTCCACGGCGCTGATGTCGGTCAGTTCGGCCCAGCCCTGCACCGCCACCATGCCGTTCTTGGCGTCAATGCCGACCACGATCCGGCCGGGAAACTTCAGGCAAGCCTCGCGCACCAGCTCGGGATTGCGCTGGGCGGCCGTGCCGATGATCACGCGCGACAAACCCAGTGCAAGGTAGCCTTCGATGGTGGCCATGTCGCGGATGCCGCCACCCAGCTGGGACGGTATGGAAATGGCCTTGACGATGGCCTCGATGGCAGCACGGTTCTTCGGCTCACCGGCAAAGGCGCCATCGAGATCGACGATATGCAGCAGTTCGGCACCCTGGTCCTGCCAGGCCCTGGCCTGGGCCGCCGGGTTGTCGTTGAAAACGGTATCCTTGTCCATCAGCCCCTGTTCGAGGCGGACGCACTTTCCTTCTTTCAGGTCAATGGCGGGGATGACGATCATTTTTGCTCCGCAAAATTCTTCAGTATCCGCAGCCCCACATCTTGGGACTTTTCGGGGTGAAACTGGGTGGCGACGATGTTGTCCTTCCATACTGACGAACAGAATTCTATGCCGTAGTCGGTGGTGGTGGCGATGACATCGTCCTGGTCAGGCTGCACATAATAGGAGTGGACGAAGTAGACGTTGGAGTCGTCGGCAATGCCCTCGAAGGCCGGCGGGCGGCGCTGGAAGTGCAGCTGGTTCCAACCCATCTGGGGAACTTTCAGCTCTTCGGCGGCCACCTGCATCTGCTCGGGAAAGCGCAGCACATGACCGGGTATCACATTGAGTCCCTGATACAGGCCGAATTCAACGCTGTCGGTGAAGAGCAGCTGCATGCCGACACAAATGCCCAGGAAGGGCCGCCCTTCGGCGATGACCCGGAGGATCGGCTCGACAAAACCGGCCTGTTCCAGATTGCGCATGCAGTCCCGAAAGGCTCCCACACCCGGCAATACCACCTTGTCGGCGGCCAGTACGACCTGCGGGTCAGCCGTGACCACCGCCTCGGCTCCGATCTTTTCAAAACCCTTCTGCACGGAACGGAGGTTGCCCATGCCGTAATCGATAATAGCGATCATATCCCTAACCTGCAATCCTGGAGAAATCGGCGATTTTGCCGAACATCCGGGCGATGGCGGTTAGCAGAGCCAGGCGGTTGCTACGCACCCGTTGATCCTCGGCCATGACCATGACCCGGTCAAAGAAGGTGTCCACCGGCCCGCGCAGGGTGGCGATCTCGGTCAGGGCCTCCAGCCACGAACCGGCTGCCACCCTGGCTTCAACCGACGATTTTACGGTCGAAAAGGCCTCGTAGAGTGCATTCTCGGCCGAGTCCTCGAACAGCGCCGGATCGACCGGCGCATCCGTGCCTGCCTTGATGATGTTGCCGACCCGTTTGAAGGCCACGGCCAGTGGTTCGAAGTCGGGATGGGTCTCAAACTCGGCCAGGGCGGCAATGCGGGCCTTGACGTCTACAAGGTCGTCAAAGTTCGCTGAAACGGCCGCATCCACCGCATCATTGGGGAAGTCGTTGCCCAGCAGATTGATGAAACGGGCACGGAAATACTCCAGCACATCAACGGCCACCTGCTCCTTGGGGCGGGTCAACTTTGCCGTCAGCAGATTCAGTGACTGGCCGATCAGACCGGGCAGCGACAGGCGGTAGCCCCGGTCGAGGATGATACTGATAATGCCGATGGTGGCGCGCCGTAGGGCGTAGGGGTCGGCGGCACCGGTCGGGATCAATCCCACGCTGAAGCAGCCGCAGACCGTATCCAGCTTGTCGGCAATCGAGACGAAGGCGCCGATGTCCGAGACCGGCAGTTCTCCGCCGGCCTGGGTCGGCAGGTAATGTTCGGCGATGGCCGTGGCAACGGCAGTATCCTCGCCCTCCAGAAGGGCGTATTCGCGCCCCATGATGCCCTGCACCTCGGGGAATTCGCCCACCATGGCGCTGACCAGGTCGGCCTTGCAGAGCGTGGCAGCCCGGGCGGTCTGGACTGTGACGGCCGGATTGAGCTGTCCGGCCAGACCCTCGGCCAGAGCACGGAAACGTTCCATCTTTTCAAAGGAGGTGCCCAGCTTCTGCTGGTAAACGACCTTTTTGAGGGCCGCGACCCGTTCATCCAAACTGACCTTCTGGTCCTCCTCGAAGAAGAAACGGGCGTCGGACAGGCGCGCCCGCAGGACGCGCTGATTGCCTTTGACCACCACCGATGGGTCTTCAGTGAGGGTGTTGTTGATGGTGATGAAGCCCGGCAGCAGCCTGCCATCGGCGTCCACGATGGAGAAGTAGCGCTGGTGGCTGCGCATGGAGGTGATCAGCACCTCTTTGGGAACCTTGAGGAACTCCTCGGAGAAGGTACCATGCACCACGCTGGGGTATTCCACCAGGAACGTGACCTGCTCTAGCAGCTCCTCGTCCGGCAGCAGGTGTCCGCCCGCCGCAATCGCCACACGGTGGGTCTCGCGGCGGATGATCTCCTTGCGCCGTTCCGGGTCGGGGATCACGAAGTGGCGTTCGCACTCCTCCAGGTAATGGGTATAATCGCGCACCGGGAAGGTGCTGTTGGCCATGAAGCGATGGCCGCGGGATACGGCGCCGCTGGTGATATTGCCGAACTCGAAGGGCACGACGATGCCGTCGAACAGGGCCACGATCCAGTGGATCGGGCGGGCAAAGCGAACATCCAGATCGCCCCAGCGCATGGATTTCTTGAAGGGGATCTCGTGGATCAGTTTCGGCAGGATCCCGGAGAGCAGTTCATGGGTCGGTCGCCCGGTTTCGGTGCGGGTGATGGAGATGTATTCGCCCTTGTCGGTGGTGACGATCCGGATGGCAGAGACATCGACCCCCTGGCCACGGGCAAAGCCCTCGGCAGCCCTGGTCGGTTTGCCGTCGGCGTCGTAGGCGGCTTTTACCGATGGTCCGGTGGCGGTGATCTCGGCATCCGGCTGGACCGCCGGAATTCCTTTGACCACCAGCGCCAGACGGCGCGGTGTTGCCAGGGTTCTGACCTCGCCGAAGGTCAGGCGGGCATTGGTCAGCTCCCTGGTAATCATGGCCTCCATCTCGGCCATGGCGCGTGGGATGAAGCCGGCTGGGATCTCTTCGGTGCCTATTTCAAGAAACAGTTCCTTGGTGCTCATCAGGCCACACCTCCTTTCAGCAGCGGAAAGCCGAGTCTCTCGCGCATCCGCAGATAGCCCTCGGCACAGACGCGGGCCACGTTGCGTACCCGGCCGATGTAGGAGGCGCGTTCGGTGACCGAGATGGCCCCGCGGGCGTCCAGCAGGTTGAAGGTGTGGGAACACTTCATGACATAATCGTAGGCCGGCAGGACCAGCTCCTTTTCCGCCAGTCGCAGGCACTCCTTCTCGTACATGCCGAAGAGCTGCAGCAGCATTGTCACGTCGGCTTCCTCGAAGTTGTATTTCGAAAACTCCACCTCGCTTTCGTGGTGGATATCGCCGTATTTGATGCCCTTGACCCACTCCAGGTCGTAGACGTTATCTACGCCCTGCAGGTACATGGCGATGCGTTCGCAACCGTAGGTGATCTCGGACGAGACCGGCTTGAGGTCGATGCCGCCGGCCTGCTGAAAATAGGTGAACTGGGTGATCTCCATACCGTCCAGCCAGACCTCCCACCCCAGGCCCCAGGCGCCCAGGGTCGGCGATTCCCAGTCATCCTCCACAAAGCGGATGTCGTGCTTGGCGGGATCCAGACCAAAGGCGCGCAACGAATCCAGGTACAGGTCGAGGATGTTCATGGGGGAAGGCTTCATGATCACCTGGAACTGGTAGTAATGCTGCAGCCGGTTGGGATTTTCGCCGTAGCGCCCGTCTGTCGGGCGGCGGGACGGTTCCACGTAGGCCACGTTCCACGGTTCGGGGCCGAGCACGCGCAGGAAGGTGGCCGGGTTGAAGGTACCGGCGCCCTTTTCGGTGTCATAGGGTTGCTGGATGATGCAGCCCTGTTTGGCCCAATAGCTTTGCAGGGAGAGGATAAGGTCCTGAAATGTCACGATGGTACCTCCGGTAGGGGAAGTTTGAATGTAGTGTTTCAAAAGATAATTATTAGCAGTAAATACGGAATTGGTCAAGGAAGTGCTTGATTGGAACGGTAAATCAGAGTGGTAGTGATTATTTTTTGTTGACAACCCCGCAATGTTAAGGGTAACGTCACTCCATACTCCAATTATAAGTATCCAATTGCCGGCACACGACCCCAAATCCTTCATACGATTTTTAAGTAAGAGCAGCAAATCCATCATCAGGGCATCCCAACGAAACTCGGTTTTTTCACAACGGCATGGATCCTCCCCAGCTACTTCCCGCGCAATGTCCGCGTTTGAGGCAATTCACCCACATTCAAAAACATTCCATTTCAGCACGCAAGCCGGTCATTATCTCGTCAATGCAGGAGAATCGATGAATTTACAGGAACTGAAGGGCAAGAAGATCAACGAGCTTAACACCATTGCACGCGAGCTCAATATCGAGGGTGCATCCAGCCTGCGCAAGCAGGATCTGATATTTGCCCTGCTGAATGCGCAGACCGAACAGAACGGCATGATTTTCGGTGAAGGCGTTTTGGAAACGCTGCAGGACGGCTTCGGGTTTCTGCGCGCCACTGATTACAACTATCTTCCGGGCCCGGATGACATCTATGTCTCCCCCAGTCAGATCCGACGTTTCAACCTGCGTACCGGCGATACGGTTGCCGGACAGATCAGGCCGCCCAAGGAAGGTGAACGCTATTTTGCCCTGCTCAAGGTTGAAACAGTCAACTTCGAGCCGCCCGAGGTGGCCCGCGACAAGATCCTTTTCGACAACCTGACCCCGCTCTATCCCGACGAAAAACTGAAACTGGAGACCACTCCGGATAATATGCCCATGCGGGTGATGGAGCTGGTTGCCCCGATCGGCAAGGGACAGCGCGGCCTGATCGTGGCCCCGCCCCGCACCGGCAAGACCATGCTGATCCAGAACATCGCCAACTCGATTGCAGCAAACCATCCCGAGGTCTACCTGATCGTGCTGCTGATCGATGAGCGTCCGGAGGAGGTGACCGATATGCAACGCTCGGTCAACGGCGAGGTGGTTTCCTCCACCTTCGACGAACCGGCCACCCGTCACGTACAAGTAGCCGAAATGGTCATCGAGAAAGCCAAACGGCTGGTGGAACACAAGCGGGATGTCGTCATCCTCCTGGATTCCATCACCCGTCTGGCGCGAGCCTACAACACCGTCATCCCGCCATCCGGCAAGATCCTTTCCGGCGGTGTCGATTCCAATGCCCTGCACAAACCCAAGCGCTTCTTCGGAGCTGCCCGCAATATTGAAGAGGGTGGATCACTGACCATCATTGCCACGGCGCTGGTGGATACGGGCAGCAAGATGGACGATGTCATCTTCGAGGAGTTCAAGGGCACCGGCAACATGGAGCTGCACCTGGACCGCAAACTGGTGGAGAAGCGCACCTTCCCGGCCATCGATATCAACAAATCCGGAACACGCAAAGAGGAGCTGCTCATCGAAAAGGTGTCCCTCAACCGCATCTGGATCCTGCGTAAGGTGATTCACCCCATGAATGTGGTGGACAGCATGGAGTTCCTGCTGGACAAGCTTTCCGAGGCCAAGACCAACCAGAATTTCCTTGATTCCATGAGCAAGTAGAAAAAAGGGTTGCAAAAAAAAATCTGAATCGTTACGATTATAACTTACGGCAACCATGTGAACATTTTCTTGCTGCACCGATTTGAAGGAGGAAAAGATGAGAGAAGGAATCCACCCGCTGAACAATGAGATTACGGTCAAGTGTCTGTGTGGCAACACGTTTCAGACCCGCTCGACCCTCAAGGAAATCAACACGGAAGTCTGTTCCGCCTGCCACCCGTTCTTTACCGGCAAGCAAAAACTGATGGACACCGCCGGACGTGTCGAGCGCTTCAAAAAACGCTACGGCCAGCTCTAGTACACCACCGGTTCAACGTACGAAGGGGGTTTTGTCACAAAGACAAATCCCCCTTTTTGCATCCTGACCATCGGAAGGCCATATCTTGAATGTGACCCTGCTTGAACATACCCCCAATCCCGAACAGACAGTGGCGCTGGCCGCCCGGCTCTGCTATTCGCCGGTATCCATCGGCGAGCTGCGTGAAAAGCTGGAAAAGGCCGATATCGAGAAATTCCTGGAGAAGATCATGTCTCTGGGGCATCACTCGGTCCTGGAGCACGTATCGTTTACCTTTGCCATCGAGGGCATCTCGCGGGTTACCACCCACCAGCTGGTGCGGCACCGCATAGCGTCCTTTTCCCAGCAGTCCCAGCGCTACGTGTCCCATACGGAACATTTCGCATCGATCGTTCCGGACAGCATTGCCGCCAATGACGAGGCCCGCCGGATATTTGACTCCATGTCCGCAGCGATCCACGGTGCCTATGCCCGGCTGGTTGAACTGGGGATACCGGCCGAGGATGCCCGCTACATTCTGCCCAACTCCACCGAAACCAAGATTATCATGACCATGAATGCCCGTGAGCTGCTGCATTACTTCGGCCTGCGCTGCTGCCAGCGGGCCCAGTGGGAGATCCGCGCCATGAGTATCGAGATGCTGCGGCTGGTGAAACGGGTCGCTCCGGTCATCTTCCGCTCGGCCGGCCCGGGCTGTGTCGCCGGCCCCTGCCCGGAAGGGCAGTTCTGCTGCGGCCAGACTGTTGAAGTGCGAGAATTCTTTAAAAATTTGACCTGAATCGTTCTAATTCACGGCTAGGCGCAGAAAGCTCTCTGGACGGCACCCGGTATGCACAGCAGCATAGACTAGCCTGGGAAATATGGCAGCCAGCTTGAAGCGGCGGTTAAACCGGTATTGGCATTCACCGAGA
>JBBQXT010000083.1:0-13769 GCA_038209415.1 Geobacterales bacterium | reverse complement strand
TTCTGGGCTTCACCCGTATCATCGTCACGTGAGGTGTCCGTTGTTTTCTGATCTGCTGCGTCAATCTGAGCCACGTCTGTGCACTCTCCTTTCTGTTCAGGCCTTCAGTTGCCCAAGGTTTCCGGCCTTGACCGGCTTTTGAAACCTAATAGCCTCTCTTTAGCGTCGATATCTTGGGGTACTTATCATAATAAAATACGTTAAAGTCCTCTCGCTGGATTCGGCTACAGAATTCATCTGATTTAAATTCCTCAAGTGTCGAGTAGAACGGATTGATGAAACTAATTCTCTTTCCAATATATTTTTCTCCATTCACAAAATATTCATATTTCACCTTTATTGAAACAAATCGAACTTGCTCTGCTTTGAATTCTAGGAGTTTACCTGCGGTAGATGACCATTTACTGGAGCTTTGACCTAAATACATTAGAACGAAAATGTATATAAGTGGACTGCACAATATTCCCATTATTACAATTATGAACGAGTCCATTACTCGTACCTCGATTTTTCGTGAAGCTATTTTTACTTAATTCAACTCCTTAATCACCTACTTAAACAAGCATCCAATATTAGATGCCGACATACAATATTATATGCCGTTATCTAATATTAGATGCCACGTGGTGTACAATATTAGATGCTTCGACACTTTGTTCAGGCATATAACGTTAGACACTGTAGTAATTTCGGGGTCAGTATATTCAACCTCTGCCACAAGGAAAAACAAGTAGAATCAGGTCATTCTTCCGACCATTTCCCACCCATCCACCCATCCACACAACCAACCACCCGCAGCCAAACACCTCAACCACGCCTGCTCCAATCCCAGCATAATCCCACAGCACCAGCAGAACTGGTCTATAAAGGTCGACTTGTCATCCTTCAACACATTATATCCACCGAAATCGTATCATTCTTCAGAACCCAACCCCTCGCTCAACTCGGCTTCAATCTCCTCAATACTCGGAAGGCATCCCTTCAGCTCATTTGGCAAAGCGCGAGTAAGCTGTGTTTCCCATTCCGCCACGCTGATCGGCTTGGTCGTCCCTGCCAGTGCATACTCCACCAGCACCCGGTTCTTTTCTCTTACCAGCAACAGACCAAGCGTCGGCTTGTCGTCAGTATGACAAAGCAGCCGATCAACAGCTGTCATATACATCCCGAGCTGTGCGCCGTCGCCAGGCTCAAAGTTTCGTGCTTTCAATTCTATAACCACATAACAGCGCAACTTCAAATGATAGAAAAGCAGATCAAGGTAGAAATCCTGATCGCCAAGCTCAAGATGCACCTGCTTACCAACAAAAGCAAAACCTTGCCCCAGCTCCAGCAAAAACTTCTGTATGTGCGCCATCAGGCCACGCTCAAGTTCGGCTTCGCGACGCGGGGCATCAGTTCCTAAAAAATCGAACAGATACGGATCCTTGAAAATCTGCACCGCCATATCAGAATCGATTGGAGGCAGCGTTGCAGGAAAATTGTTTTGTGCTTTGCCAAAACGTTGCTGAGCGCAACCTTCAATCTGAATGGCAAGAATATTTCGCGACCAGCCATGTTCCAGAGTTTTAGCGGCATACCACAGACGTTCATCGGTGGTTTTAAGCTTTTCAAGCAGGGCTATGTTCTGTCCCCATGTTAATTGTGCAACGACCTGTTGCACAATTTCACGATCCGGCCAAGCAGCGGCAAATGCCCGCATATACTTGATATTTCTTGGAGAGAATCCCTTCATTTCCGGAAAGGCTTCACGCAGATCACTTGCCAGCCGGTCAATGATTCTGGCACCCCACCGCTGTGCATTCTGCTTTTCCAGAACACGTTGCCCGATCTCCCAATACAGCATTACCATGGCTGCATTGCTTGCCAGCACAACACGCAGACGTTCCTGACGAATGCGCTGTTTCAGGTCAACAAGCAACTCGGCATAATCACCAGGTAGTTCATTGGCCGTTGGTGCAACAGGAAACATAACAGTTCGGTCAACCTTGCCACGCTGCTTACGTTCAGATTTATCTATTCCCATACAATATACACCCCTTAGAAAAATGAGGACTTCCCGCAACATTACCCTACGATGACTCCCCCATCCTCTCATCAACAGCACCAATAGAACCAAACCCTAGACGCCCGATCAGCACCGAATATCGCTTTTCAGATTGTTGCCGCCTGACAGACCAAGCCACCACAATCTCTCCATCATTCTAAATCTTGTTGCAGTTTGTCCTGCTTCGTATTTTCCCTGTCCAATTCCCACTGTAACGGATTATTGGGGGAATTTCGGGGACAGAATCTTCAACCTCTGCCTCAAGGAAAAACCAGTAGAATCGAGTCATCCTTCCTGCTGTTTTCCACCCAGCCACAAAACCACCCACCCGCCACCAAACCCCGCAACCCCGCCCCATCCAACCCTAACAACTCCTCTTCCCATAAATCACCAACCCCTTAAATTCCGCACGTGCGGAATTTTAAGCTAACATGCTGATAAACAACAATACAGGTCTAAAAACCGCCGATATTTTCTGCCGGTTTCCAGATGCCGTCATTACTTCAGATTCTTCATTTTTTGATATTCCATGCTGCGAAGCTTGATTAAGTTGAGATTTAGTGCCTCTTTCTGGTCTGCGCTCAGCTTTGTCTCATCCAGTGTATACAGTCGGTCGTAAAATTGATCCACAAACGTCAGGTCTATCGGCGCATCCACGGGTTTGGGCTTAGCCGTTTTTTTAAGTATTTCACCACAGGTAAGACCGCTCTCTTTGTATTTTTGATACAGAGCAATCATTTTTTCCGTCGTTTTTTGCCTGGCAATGACTCTCAGGATGCTGCGAAACACCTTGGGATCGTTGCGGCAGTCATCTTTAACTTCTGCAGGCAACTTGTTGAGGGAGAGAATTTCAGATATGGTGGAATCGGATTTCCCCAGGATAGATACAAGATCGCTCAGGGCATAATCATGCTGGGTCCGCAACCGGTCAATCGCCTCTGCCTCTTCAATGGCGGTAAGGTTCTCCCTTATCAGGTTCTCCACGATGGAAATCTCCGCCGGTTCGCCATCGGTAAAAACCGCCGGAATGGTCGCGCACCCAGCAAGTTTCGAAGCTTGATAGCGTCGTTCGCCGGATACCAACAACAAAGCGCCGTCCGCCCCCTGGCGCACAAGAACCGGCTGCAATACGCCATGCTTCTCAATCGATGCCTTCAGTTCCGCCAGCGCCTGTTCATCAAAATACTTGCGCGGCTGCTCCGGGTCGGGCTGTACATCGGCAATATTGAGGTCTTAAAGCTTGCCTTTTTCGTAGGTGATTGGTGCAACATCAGACATAAAGGACTCCTTTACTCAATTATCGCTCTATCTAAAAACAAAAAAGCCCGCTGCACCGGGTAAACACTGGCATAAGCGGACTTTATCAACACATTGAACTCTATTGAAGTCAAAACCATTCATCAACTCCGAGAACGTCATCAAATAAAAATATTTGCACATACAAATAAACCTGGAGTGCTGGCGAGTCAAGGAGTTAAGGAGGAGTCACCCAGTTTCCAGAGGTAAATAGTCACGCATGTATGGCCTCGTTATGCACATCCAGCGCCGCCTCTTTGAGAGCCTCCGGGAGGGTCGGGTGGGCGTGGCAGGTCAAGGCGATATCCCTGGCAGTGCCGCCGAAACTCATTACCGCAACCGCTTCGGCGATCAGGTCCGAGGCGCGCGGCCCAACGATATGCACCCCCAGAACTCGGTCCGATTCGGCATGAGCCAGTATCTTGACGAAGCCTTCCGTTTCGTCCATGCAACGCGCCCGCCCCAGAGCCGCGAAATTGAACTTGCCCGTGTTGTAAAGAATCCCGCCCTGACGGAGCTGTTCCTCGGTCTGACCGACACCCGCAAGCTCCGGCCAGGTGTAGCAGACTCCGGGTATATAGTCATATTCCATCACGGAGTGCTGCCCCACCATGCGCTCCACGCAGACGACGCCCTCCGCGGATGCCTTATGGGCCAGCATTGGTCCGGCAATCAGGTCGCCAACTGCGTAGATTCCCGCTACTGTCGTCTGATAATCCGCATCGACCATGATCCGGCCCTTTTCATCGACGTTCACGCCAACACCCTCAAGGTTCAGGCCGGCTGTCAACGGCTTGCGCCCCACTGCCACCAGTACGCGGTCACAATCGACCTCCTCGCTGCCGCTGCCGTCGTTAAACTGGACAATCGCCTTGGCCCCGATACGACGCACCCCGGTAATACGCGTGCCCAGCTTGAACTGAATGCCCTGCTTGCGTAACGAACGATACAGCGTATCCGCCGCCTGCCGGTCCATGGTCGGAAGAATTCCTGGCAGCAGTTCCATGACCGTCACCCGTGCACCCAGACGACGCCAGACCGAACCCATCTCCAGGCCGATATAACCACCTCCGGCCACGATCAAATGCTCAGGTACCGTGGCAAAAGAGAGCGCCTCCCGGGCGCTGACCACCACCTGCCCGTCAAACGGGGCACCGGACAGGGCAGCGGCCTCGCTTCCGGTCGCCAGCAACACTCGTTTTCCACGCAACACGGTGATTCCCGTGTCATCTGCCTGTGACGGCTGGCTGCCGCCATCGGGAAGGGGCAGCTGCCAGGCGGTCTTGACGGCGACCTCCTGCAGCCCTTTCGGATCATGCCCTTTCAGCTCGGCACTCCCTGATATCAGGGTTAGCTCGTTTTTTTTGAAAAGGTAGGCGATACCGTCGGTCAGCTTCTTCACTACGTCATCCTTGCGGCGCAGCATGGTCGGCAGGTCAAGTTGCGGTGGTTCAACAACGACACCATGCAGGGCACATTTGTCCCGGGCCATGGCAAACAACTCGCTGGAATCAAGCAGCGCCTTGCTGGGGATGCAGCCTTCATTGAGACAAACTCCTCCCAGAGTGGCCCGTTTTTCAATCACCGCCACCTTCATACCCAGCTGGGCAGCGCGGATGGCTGCAACATACCCGCCCGGGCCAGCGCCGACAACAATCAGATCATACTGTATATCTTCCATCATTTTTTCCCTCCGTTTTCAATCCATTTTCCTGCCGAACAGCTCGCAATAACAACAGCTTATGGGGATGTTCGGAAAATAATGTCAAAGGTGCCCCCCTGGAGATTATCCCGCAGTGGCCGGGTGGCAGACTGCTCCTGTGGCGATGCATTAGCATCTTTCAAGTTCGGCAACGAGAACTTGAGACCAAACGAACCCTGGTGAAGAAAGACACCCTTGCCTTCCAGGCGCAACTGGCTATCGCTTTCAGGTTTCCCTGGAGAGAGGGTTGGTGCTGCGTCTGTCATCTGAGAAGCAGCCGGATGGCCCCGATAGGTCAACAATTCCCGCAGCACCTCTTTGGCTCTGCCGTTACCCTGCCTGGCCGCCTTGCCGAACCATTTTATGGCCCGGGCCTTATCCTGCGCGATCCCGTCACCGGAAAGCAGGAGCATGCCGTAGGCCAGCTGCGCTTCGGCAAAACCTTTTTCAGCGGACTTCCTAAACCAGACCGCCGCAGATGGCCGGTCGACTCGTGTTCCGAAACCCTGATAATAATACGTACCCAAGGAGTACTGGGCGCGCGAGTCACCCCGCTTAGCGGTAATCCGCATGCGTCGGAAGGCTTCCGACGGTTTATTCGGCACTCCTGTACCTAATTTCTGTGGCAGCGCAGCAGCATCGACCGTGCGATAGTTCGGACTCCCCTGTGCACCGGCCGTTGAAACAGACAGCGGCGTCACCCCCGACAGAATTAGCACCACCATCTGCGCCAGAACTATACGTTGTGCCATAATCTTCATAATCCGTCCTACCCTTCCAGCAGCAGTTCTTCAGGGTCTTCGATATATTCCTTGATTTTCTTCAGAAAACCGACCGCCTCACGGCCGTCGATGATGCGATGATCGTAGGACAACGCCAGATACATCATCGGGCGGATAACAACCTGCCCATCCCTGGCCACCGGCCGGTCCTGGATAGCATGCATCCCCAGCACACCGCTTTGGGGGACATTCAGAATCGGGGTGGAAAGCATGGAACCATAGACCCCGCCATTGCTGATGCTGAAGGTGCCGCCTTGCAAGTCGCTGATGGCTATCTGGTTGGTCTTTATTTTTTCCGCGAACGTAGCGATAGCCCGGTCGATCTCGTACATATGCATTCGGTCGGCGTCACGCAAGATCGGCACGACCAGCCCTTTTTCCGCGCCAATGGCGATGCCGATATCGTAATAGTTGTGATAGACGAAGTCATCACCGTCAATGCTGGCATTGACAGAGGGATACTCCTTCAATGCCTCCACGCAGGCCTTGACAAAGAACGGCATCAGCCCCAGGGGTGCCCCGTGGCGCTTCTGGAATTGATCGCGGTATCTCTCGCGCAAGATCTTGACGTGACTCAGATCGGCTTCATTGAAAGTCGTCAGCATGGCGGTCTGCTGGCGGGCAGCCACCAGATGCTCGGCAATCCGCCGGCGAATGGGAGACATGGGCCGGCGCTCTTCGCGACTGGCATTATAAGGCGGCGCTTCCTCCGTGCGTACCGAAGCGGCCTGAAAAGACGCGGCGGCCGGTTTGACAGGAGCCAGGGACGATGTCGGAGGAGTTGCCGAGACAGCCGGCGGGGCGGATTCCGGGACAGCCCCTGAGCCGGACGTCCGACCGGCATTCTCCCCGTTACGGGCAACCAGGTCATCCGGCGTGATCCTGCCCCTCCTGCCCGTTCCTGTAACAGAATCCGGGGTAATGCCCTGCTCACGCATCTCACGTCGGATGGACGGTGATGAAATCGTAGAGTTGAGGGTGTTTTCGGGGGAAGTCGTCGTCACGGTTGCTGCTGTCTTGCTATCCGAAAGCAGAGCATCTGCAGACTGTTCGGCAATTGACCCGACCACCGTACCGACGGCCACCGTTGTCCCCTCTGCCACCAGAATCGAGAGGATACCGGCGGCATCGGCATGTATATCCAGCGTGATCTTGTCGGTTTCTATCTCACACAGTGCTTCATCCCTGCTCACCCGCTCACCGTTTTGTTTGAACCACTTGGCAAGCAGCGCCTCACGCACCGATTCGCCGACTTCAGGTATCTTTATTTCCATATTCATGCACCTCAGTAAACATGATTTTTGTCCGACGAGAAAAAGTGATTATATCACCATATTCAGACACCTCAATCTGTTGGTCGAGGTGTCATGTGAGATCAGCAACAATTTTCCTCCGCGCGAGCAAAAAAAGCCCCCAGACTTTGAACTGCGATGGTTTTCATCAGCGGAATTTCGGCTAATGGAATGAATCTATCGTCAACCGCCTCGGCCAGATGGAGCATCTGGTGCCAAGGGAGCGGCGCTTTACGGGAGGCCTTGAGCCAGAGGGCGCAGAGAGTCAGCCGCTCAAGCCAGATTGAACGGCGCTTCTCAAGGACATCGTCAATAACGGCATAAACAGCCTGCAACTCACCATCGGCTTCTTTGCGATTCTTTTTCAACACCCTTTCAATCACCCGATCCACATCGGCGTCGTCCTCGAACCAGGAAGAGGCAAAATGATGATCCTCGCACCAGGACTCAGACTCTTTCAACGCCTTATTACGAAATTTGTCCGTCAGTAATTCCGGTGAGCGGGATGACAATGCGGCACGCAGACTTTCCAGTTCCCGGCGCGGATCGAACGGCACCGCTTTCCATTGATCCTTCCCCAACGTTTCGGCGACATGAAGCAACCAGAAGTTGGGAGCCTTGCCCAAAGCAGCTCCCTCGGCAAGTGCATGGCAAACTCGCTGATCCAGATACTCCATGCTTGATTCGATAAAGGCTCCTTCACTGTTCATCATCGTCAGAAAATCATTCCGGTCCCGCTTGGTCGGCAACGACACCACAAAAGCATCCGCGACACCCACACCCTGTTTAAGCAGGATAGAACAGCTGCTAAACCCTTTTCCTGCGGGAACTACAACCTGAAACGACTGGGCAAAAGCGCCGTCAACCGGTGACGCATAGACCGCTGTTTCAAGGCTTTTGGGGAGTGGCGCGCACTCGACCCGTCCCTTGCGGGCAGTACTGACAGCCTGATCGATATTTTTGCGGATCGCTTCCGGGAACCAGTTGCGGGAAATGATCAGACGGCGCAGGGAATCCGGTGTCATGTTTTTCCCCACTGTCACGAGAAGCTGCGATACACCCAGACGCACTTCAGGAGATGGGTGCATGAGCATCAAAACGGCCGTATCGCGAACCAGATGACTTTCCGCGCCCAGCATCTCCTCGCATAATGCAACCTGCATTTCGGCATGCCCCAGTGCGAAGAGCTGGAGCAGATTTTCCAGCGCCTCAAACGGGGAGTTACACCCCATCTCCTCAATGCCCCTGAACAGACCCTCCATGACCTGATCTTTGGGCATATCGCGAAGACCGGTGCTATGGGCATTCAGCAACATCCGCTGACTGTTGGCGTCATGCAGGACAGGCAATAATTCGACCCGGCTCTGCAACAGGGTGTGCGACACCGCAGCGCACAGGTCGGTCTCGCCATATTCAACAAATATCTTTTGAGCCAGCGTACTCTGCAACCGCTCCATACGCTCCGCGCTACCGGGACGCTTGCGCTCAAGCTCGACCCGCAGGATTTCCAGCATATCGAACAGCACTCGCAGGGCGGCATCTATTCTTTCGTCATCTTCGGAAGAAGCGTCGCACAGCTCAACCAGCAGCGAGGCAATCTCCAAGGCAAACGGATCATGATCCAGAGTGTAGCGGCGCAATTCGTCCATAAGATTCTGATGTTCCGAAAGATTTGACTGATTCCGGGCCTTGTAATACCTCTCCGCGAAGGAGCGTACTCCGGCCGGGGTTTGAGCCGCGCCGGAAGCTTTTTTCTTTCGTCCCTTTGCCGGAAGTCTTTCTCCCCCATCACCATCTATTGTCCGCATGACATCCATCATAAAACCGGACATATCCGGTGACGGTGCCGCTTCACGAATATAGCGCCCAGCTTTGGGAAACGCCTTGCCGCGATATTTTTTACCTTCCACCGCGCCGCGCACCTCGCGATAGTGGCGATACAGCATTTCCAAGGCATCCGGGTCGTCATTGATCATATCTACAAAGAAATCCATCAGCTCATCGGCGTAAGGGGACTGCTTGTGAAAATCATCCAGAAAAGGCCCGGCCAGCGGCTCAAGCGGATCAAAGCCCATGCTGATGACCGCCCTTTCCTTCATTTTTTCGTTGATTACAAACAGGGTAACCCGGCGGCAGTCACACCCCGGATCGTTGCAGTAGAATTCTACGAATCCGTAGGTACCCTTGGGAATGGTGCCAGTTTTGCGATCCAGCTTCAGAGTCAGGGTCGGTTCTTCGGTGTCGGGGAGTATGACGGCGTATGGTTGAAGAGACATGGTGCGATCCTTTGGGAGTTGGTATTGAACCCTGTTCTTAGGGACTTGGAAGTTGCAAATTTACCGTTTTACCGTTTTACCGTAGTGGCGTATGGCATACGCCCTTGTTGCAATAGCCATTACAATTGCCATTATCATCGAAAGGCGGGCGAACGCGGTTCGCCCCTACAAAGTCTTTTAAATGGCAAATCAACAAATATGGTTGGCAGTCCGTATTTTTTCGTTTTTACCTCGTTCATGACAGCTTTCGTGCCTCTTGCCAGGCATCAAACTCCGAAGGACGTATCCGATAACGGGCAATTATTCCCTTGTGTAAGCGCTTGATCTCCTCCTGGACCATTTCAATAAAAGCTGGGCGATCTTCGTCGTTAAGCTGTTCATCAGCATATTGTTTGATGGCTTGGAGTACGTCCAGTCTCAGATTACGCACGATGTCAGCAACAATCTCATGCAGTTGCAGCCGATATTTCAGCCTGAGCGGCTCAGGCTCCGCCAAACTCTTGCTTACGACAACATATTCACGTGTGGAGCGTTCATATGCCCAGACAAACAGATCGCGCAAAAGTTCGACCCGATTCAATTCGTATATACCGAGGGTGGCATCTATATAGGCACGATCAGGTACGTCTATGAACGTCAGCGGGCAAAGATTGTGCTTGAGGAGCGGTATGTTGGCTCCGAGCCGCGAGACTCGCTTATTTACATCTTCGAATGGTTGCAGATATGGCAGGTGAACCATAACAAAGAAGGCTTGTTCAAAAGGGTCGGAAATTTCCGCCGTCTTGTCAAGTATCTCATGGAAACACTCCTCGATGATTTGCGGCGCGCCCAGTGGCACAAAGACAGATCCGCCGATATCAACAGGACGTGTACGCAGACGTCCACTTGCGTCCGGATTGGGCATGAGGTTTTCGGACAGGAGACCGTGAAGACTGAGGAAGGTGTGGGTGTCAAAGCCTATGACATCGGCATCATCGACCATGAGCTCAATCGCAGCCTTGTGGTTGAGGATCATCTGCGCATCCTGCGCATCTTTACCTTCCGCATAGCGCCCGAATTCAATCAGATTCTGAGTGTCAAGGCGAGAATAGGTGTTGCCCTCCAGCCGACTGGATGCCCAGGAAAGATCTATCAGAAGACGATTTAGAATTGCTCGGCCGTACGTGCCTGCAGGACGTTTCAGGTCACTGGTGACACCGATGCGTTGCAGGTGCGACCTAACAGCTTTACTTAAATACCAACTTTCATTGGGGATGTAGGCATCGAGAAATTCTCTCTGATAACCGGCAGGAGTTCTCCCAGCTACCGGGCGACGGACATAGCTGAAAACCTCACGACCTTCCTCTGAGAGTGGAATGTAGGCAAAATAGGTTTCCTCCGCACCCGGAGCGTCGGAGTTGGGAGACTTTGCGTAGATGTCGATTGGTGCGAGGAGCTTATAAACCGTTGCCTTTCCTTTGCCGACAGCAGCTATATGTCTTTCTGCCATGAGTTCGGCAAGCCGGCGTTGCACGGTTCGCAAGGTGGGAGGGTATTTCAGGCCATTCAGAATCCCTTCACTATTAAGGCCATTGGGATTACGAGCTAGGATGGAGAGAATCTCTTCTTGTTGGCTTGTCAACAGCGTATTAGGCATAAGCTTTTCCTGCTGCAGGATTTGCGACAAATCGCGACCCTATATTGTCGTTAAATGTCGCGAATGGCAAGAATTATTGTCGCGAATCCAGATTGTGCGCCAACGGTGGAGAGCTAACCGGCGCGGAGCTTCTTTCCGCGACCGGTTGAGCGCGTTGTTAGGCATGTTTCCCACGTTTCATGTATTGCTTCGCGAACCACGTCAGACAACTTCAATCCTTGGGTAAACTGCTTCAAGGCATCATTCATCATGGTCTGATAGTTGCCGCCGATCATCTCGGCACGTGCCTTGAAAGTTGCCAGCACCTCGTTATCAACTCGCATGGTAATTCTGGATTTCCCACCTGTTTCCGCCTGTAATTTAGCAAGGTGAGGCGTTTCGCTGACGGGCTTTGCGTCTGTGAAATCAAAATCTTTGTATTTGTCGTGCATATTGTCAGAACTGGTTTTCATAACGCCTCCGTTGCGGCTCATTGGCTTTCCATGCCGATATCAGCCGTATTGTTTCTTCCCTGTAGGTGTAAACAACCATCAGAATCCGTCCCTTACCTCCCATGCCCAAAGTGACGAAGCGTTGCTCCGTTTCCGAGTCGCTATCCTCCCGCGTCAGGGCGAAAGGATCAAGAAGAACATTCTGGGATTCCTCGAAGGTCACACCATCATGGTTCTTCGGATTAACTAAAGCCTTTTTGGCTTCCCAGATGATTTTCATAATGTTATTGTATGTACGTTTGTATGTACTGTCAAGGCGCTTTTTGAGATAGTCTTTAGCATAAGGTCAATAGGTGATCAATGCCGTATTACCCTGATCGGTTATGATTTCATTCAAGTCGGCAAAAGAGCATTCGATTGGGTTGAGTGAAATAAGCGAGCGGAGCGAAAGTTGCTTCTGCGCTTTGTGCTGTTCATTCAGTATCTTTGTTTGCAATACATAAAATCGCCATTGCTTCAAATCAGTAGGGTCAAAAGTGGACTTCTCCTGATGCGACAAAAGACAAAAAACATACAGGTGAGCTTGTCGACGTGCTTCACCTGAATAGTTGTTGGCGTCTGGATTCCAACTTCGAGTTGGTCGAATGTCAAAAGAAATTGTTGAATGGCGATGTTGAAACCAGGATTGAAGGTACGAGGCTGATTTCACTTCTATTGTAAGACCATTTGGGAGCTTGATGTCGTATGCGTCCCACTCTACGCGGACACCGCCAGAAGCGGCAAGGGTTTGAACTACCAAAAATTCGGCAAGTTTTCCTCTAAGGGTATTATTCGAAAGATCAGAGGCGGACCACTGCCAAAAATGAAGCAAATTAAAATCGTATGCCTGACCATCTCGGTGAAAATGCTCATTGCCACTTTTCCTTTGGAGAGGGATCGCTTTCAGTTCTGTCATTTTTATTCCTTGCCTCAACGGGCCGGGGGCGCACCAGCGGCGCAGTTTTATCGCGCCGACTGCGTGCCGCCACCTGGTTGTGTCTGAAATTCTGTTTAGCTGAAACGAGATAACCCTTTCAACTTTTCAGGATGATGAATCTTGATAAATTTCCAAGCATCCTTAAATCCAGGTGTAAGCGCCGCGAAAAACAGTGAGTGAGGAAAGTCAGCAGGAGATTGATCGTTAGTTTCGATGCATAACCTCCGTGGAAAACAGTACGGACGGCTCCAAATCAGTCTGACATTGTCCCAGGAAATGAATTCAGTATCCCATCCTTTACTGTAAATTCCGTTTGAGTTGATTATAAGGGCTGGATTGTCAACGTCTTTTATCAGCTTTTTGCAAATTCTTATCAATGTAGTACTTACGATTATTGTTAACAATATGACGTAAATTTTCACCGAAATTTGTTTAGAAGATATCACCACGTAAATACTTCCAAAGACCATTGCCACCACAGGGATCAGCAGCATAAATACCTTTGCCTTCGATATGCGGAATTCAAGCATGGTTTCCGATTTTTCGTCGTTGCTGTTATTCATTCTTCCTCTTTACACAACATGTTAATCACCAGCCCCCCGCGCGCGCATGCGTGAACCGCTCATCCACCCAGTTGGAACGTTTATTTCTCCTGCTGTTGCCCGAGTAGTTCTCCCGCAAGCACCACAAATTCTGCTGGAGTCAGCACTTTGAATGGCAGATCGTCGCGCAGCATCAGTACCCCAAAACCCCCCGTATCCCCGGTAACCAGAAAATCGGCCTTGCCGTTTATGGCCGAGACGAACACCGGCACGTCCTTGTCGGCGGTGACGCCGAGCCACGGCACCAGTGCATCGTATGTCGGTAGAGGTATGATATCCAGATTCAATCGGGGGAGATATTCCTCAAAAGCGGGCAGCACGGCCGGTAGCTTGCGGGCAAGGTTCCGTTCGATCTCCATCATGTTATAGGCGCCGGTTAGGCCCTGCAGGTTCGGCAGGTGCAGGCAGAGCAGGTCAAGGATGATGCGGGGCGCTCCCTTGGCGGACAGCAGCCCGGAGATGATGACGTTGGAGTCGAGAAATACCCGGTTAACGCCGCTTGGCATAAAGTTCCTCGAACAGTGTCTGCCGCTCCGATGCCAAACCGCCCAGAACTTCGTCCGGAGTCATACCGGTGGCATGGATCGCCTGCTGGATCTTTCTCCGCGCCTCGTCCAGTCCAAGTTTTTGTGGGGCAATCAGGATGCTATCTCCCAGCGGAATCAGGGTGACGCTGCACCCCTCGTCCAGACCGCTGGCAACCCTGACGCTCTTGGGAATCGTCACCTGACC
>JBBQXT010000082.1:0-13783 GCA_038209415.1 Geobacterales bacterium | reverse complement strand
CTTTGACTCCGATAGGGCGGCCAGAGCTACTTTGGCCTTGAAATCTGCGCTGTGACGTGTGCGATGTTGCATTGAACCTCTCCTCTCGAATTAGGTCGGTTCATTGCTTATACACCTGTCTCAATATTCGGGGCCACTTCACTATCGCGCTTTGATCGATATGCAGCCACGACCGGTGATCGGGAATTTGAACAGGCCGTGAATCAGCTTGAAAAACTGCCGAAAGTGAAGAAGCGACCGGTCTGAAGAAAACAGTACGGCATACCGAAGAGGCAACTACTTCCATTTTGGAAACAACTGCTGCAATGTCGCCGTGATGTCAGCCCGGTCATGGCGTTGCGTCTTTCACGACTGTTCGGTAATTCCTCGACGTTCTGGCTGAACGCTCAAAATGTCTTCGATTTGTGGCATGCAAAACGGCGCTATCGAAAGGTTTTGGAGAACGTGCACATATTGAAGGCGGCATAGTTTGCCGCTGTAGTTTATCCGTGCCCGGAAATTTTTGGACAGAATCTATAAATCTGTCAGTGGTTAACATTGGAAAAACTGGTGGCATTTCCCTGATTAAATTGAATATGGGGTATGTACCTGGTTTCCCCAGGTTCTGTCTGACACGAGCATTGCCAACGGGATTGTGACAGGACAGATTGATGCGATGACTGTAGAATGTGTATCAATGGGGCGCGGTTAAAAACAGATATGGAATTTGTTGACTCGACATCCTTGTTAGTTAAAAAGTGAGAAAAAGAAATGAGCATATACGTCTATTACCCAACCAAACAGTTCTCCACCAAAATGGAAAAAATCTGTCGCATCGATCCGCCCGGACATGAGCGCATACAGCAGGTGATCGGCCGATTGCTTGAAAATCCGGGCGATGCCGACGGCTGGATGCATGGCGTGCATCATGGCCGCTTGAAGAAGTACGTGGGCCGGCGTGACTACCGGCTGATCTACCACTGGTGCGAGCAATGCCGCAAAGAGGCTCAGAGGTTGGAGCACTGCGGCGCGTGCGGCGACGTGACTGACCACAGCGTCGTATTCTTCGACATCTACCACAAAAACGAGCAGGATGCCCATCTGCGACATCTGGGGTGATGTGCAATAAGTAAAAACCAAGGGCTCTTGTCCAACAATCATGCACTATTGATCCTCGACGCATCCCACTTTCCCCCGTCCATACTAAACATCCCAAAGCGGCACAATAAACCAACCGGGCATAGCCGGAATCAAACGATTAATGGGATTTTTCTAAAATATAGACGTAACCTTGAAAACCGTTTCAACGCAACGCCGCAACGACGCAGCGGTTTAAAACCATGAATCGAGAATCTAGTTTAAAAGCCTTTTCGTTGCGTCGTTGCGTGAGTCATGTCTTGCTTGAACATTCTTCTCATTTTTTGTGTAGACTCAAGTTGTAAGAGACTGAATTTGAGTTGTGTGATTGAATAAACAGGTGTCGTTTATCTTGCTTGTTACAATTTCAATGTATATATTATCAAAAGCAGAGCTATTGAAACAAAAGTGGTGCAGCATGAAACTCACAGCACAAAAAAAACTCCTCGACCTTTTTGCCAGGCAAGGCGTCATCCGGTCTCGCGATCTTGAACAGCATGAGATTCAAAGGGTTGAACTGAGCCGTCTCTGCGATCAGGGCGTGATCCTGCGTGTCGGACGCGGCCTCTATCGCCTTGCTAATGCACTGGTCACAGAGCACCAAACACTTGCTGAAGCTGGCAAGGCTGTCCCAAACGGTGTTGTCTGCCTCCTGTCGGCACTCCGCTTTCATGACCTGACAACTCAAGCCCCTTTCGAAATATGGATTGCGATCGATGTCAAAGCCTATCTTGCCAAAACCGGTCTGCCGATAAAGTTTGTCCGTTTTTCCGGACATGCGCTCAGTGAAGGTGTGGAAAACCACGTCGTGGATGGAGTTGATGTCAAAATCTACAATCTTTCCAAGACGGTAGCCGACTGTTTCAAGTACCGTCATAAAATAGGACTGGATGTAGCGCTGGAAGCCCTTCGCGAATGTCGCAGAAGCGGTCGTTGCTCCATGGATGACCTCTGGAGATACGCCAAGATCTGTCGGGTAAGCAATGTGATGAGACCCTACCTGGAGGCGCTGGCGATATGACACAGATACGAGGGACAAATGCCGCAGCTTCAATTCGGCAGCGATTGCTCGACCAGGCAAGATCCCAACGGGTTGATTTCAATCTGCTGCTCACCCGTTACGGCCTTGAAAGGCTTCTCTATCGTCTGGGGAAATCAGAGTACTGCGAACGTTTCATATTGAAGGGAGCAATGCTCTTCCCGTTGTGGGGAGTTGTCAGTCACCGTTCAACAAGGGATATCGACCTGCTTGGATACGGAGAAAGCGAGATTGACGCGCTTGTAACAGTCTTTCGCACAATCTGTCAAACAACAGTGGAAGATGACGGGATATTCTTTGATCTAGCGAGTGTAAAGGCCGAAGACATCAGGGACCAGATTGGGTATGGCGGAACGAGGCTCAAATTCAACGCCGACCTCGCCGGAGCGCGAATACATGTACAGGTGGATATCGGCTTTGGCGACGTGATAACTCCATCTGCAGAAGTGGCCGACTATCCAACGCTGCTCGACAGCCCTGCTCCGCATCTGCGGGTATATCCGAGGGAAACAGTGGTGGCGGAAAAGTTTCAGGCAATGGTGCACCTGGGTATTGCCAACAGCCGCATGAAGGATTTTCACGACCTGTGGATCATCGGAAGACAGTTTGATTTCGACGGAACAACATTGGCGGCTGCACTCGAACGAACCTTTGAACGGAGAAACACTCCAATGCCTGCCGAATTGCCACTGGCATTGACTCCCGAGTTTTATGCAGATGTTCAGAAAGTCTGGCAGTGGAAAGCATTCCTGATTCGGGCGGGGTTGTCTGCAAACGTAGATTTTGCAGAAGCTGCGATCTTCATTGCCGGCTTTGTCATGCCACCAATTGAAATACATGATCCCATGGCAGAGTTCAAAGGAATCTGGCGAGCTGGCGGCCCTTGGGTAGTAACAAAGGCTGGAGAATGACGTGAAATCATAAGATTTGATTTTCAATAAATGTGGTAGTACCGTGTAACACTTTTTTCTTCGTAGGCCGTATCAAGCGAAGCGGATACGGCAACACTGGTGGCTACGGCAACAAATCCGGTTCCGCTGCGCTTGAACCGGCCTACATTGATCCGAAAACAATTATGTTCCAAGGTAGTAGGTTGTTTGATGAATATAGGAAGATGGGAGGACAATCAGGCTTGCCCCAGGTAAAGGCTGTCGCCGGCGAGATGATTTCAAAAGAGGTTGAAGCTTACAGGGCAGGACGATGAGAGTCGTTATTAACAAAAAAAATGGTGGGCCGGACATTTTTCCAATCATCCCTGTCCACCATATTACGATTCACTTCAACACTACCTGAACTGTCGCTGTTCTACCCTTTCAATCCTGCTTCATTGGCCAGCGCTCTCCAGGCCGGCAGGCTGCGCTCAATCATCCCCTTGTCCACACAATATGCGATCCTGAAAAACCCCGGTGCGCCGAAACCGGCCCCCGGCACCAGCAGGATATGGTGCTTCTGGGCCAGTTTTACGAATTCCACATCATCGACCAAGGGCGATTTCGGGAACAGGTAGAAGGCGCCGTCCGGCCTGACCATGCTGAAGCCCATGCCGGTCAATTCAGTCACCAGCAGGTCGCGCTTGGCCTGATAGTCGGCGACGTCCACCGATTCGTCCTGCAGCTTGGCCACCAACCGCTGCATGAGGGCCGGGGCGTTGACAAAGCCGAGCACGCGGTTGCTGAAGACGGCCCCCTCCATGAACTGCATGGCGGTGTCCATGCGCGGGTTGGCGGCCAAGTAGCCGATGCGCTCGCCCGGCAGGGCCAGGTCCTTGCTGTGGGAGGTGACGATGATTGAGCTTTCCACCAGCGGGAAGATGTTGGGGACATGTTTGCCGTCAAAGGCGATCCTGGCGTAGGGTTCATCGGAGATGGCGTAGATCAGGTGGCCGTTGTCCTTGTGGATTTTTTTGAGTACCGCCCCCAGTTGCCGCAGGCTTTCTTCGGGGTAGATGACGCCGGTCGGGTTGTTGGGCGAGCAGATCAGGATGGCTCGCGTCCTGGGGTTGATGGCCTTTTTGATGGCATCGATATCCAGCTGGAAGGTGTCATGGTTCGTCCAGACTTCTACTGGGACGCCGCCGTGATTGTCGATGTAGAATTTGTACTCGACGAAGAAGGGGGCCAGGATGATGACCTCCTCGCCCGGATTGAGGATGGTCTTGAGGACCACGTTGAGCGCTCCACCGGCGCCGCAGGTCATGATAACGTGCCCGGCGGCCACGGCCAGTCCCGAATCCTTTGACAGCTTGGCCGCCACCGCGGTACGGGTTTCGGTGTAGCCGGCGTTGTTCATGTAGCGGTGCATTCCGGGCAGCGGATTCCGTGCCAGTTTCAGCAACTCGCGCTGAAAGGCCGCGGGCGGCTCGACATCCGGGTTTCCCAGGGTGAAATCATAGATCCCGTCTGCACCGAATTCCTGACGTAACCGCTCTCCTTCTTCGAACATCTTGCGAATCCAGGATGATTTGGAAATATGACCGGCGATTTTCATGGCGATAGCCATTGCTGTTTCCTCCATGGGTTGTTTTGTGGTACTAAGTTACGATATATATTCTGTGCAATTTGGGCATAAAACGGTTCGTGGAAGGCGTTATCCTGTGTAGCCGGGTCGGTTGAACGCGCCGAAATAGTACAACAAAACGCGGAGAACTCAATGGAAATTCCAGTCTGGCCCGCTTCACGAGCGCTTGATCTCCTGGATAAGCCGCAGTTTGACGGCCTCTTCGAACAGCTCCAGCCGCGTGTCTCCGAGCTGACCTTTGCCGGTCTGTACCTGTTCCGCACGGCACACGAATATCGGCTTTCACGGATCGGGGATTCAATCGTGGTGCAGGGGCGGGGTTATGACGGCGGGCACTACTGTCTGCCGCCACTGGGCGGTGATATCCCCGCCGCCTGCGGTCTGTTGCTGGGCAGCGGCCTGGATCTGTACGGCGCAGAAGAGGGCTTTGCAGCACAATATCCGGTAAACCGGGAATGCCAGGCTGTCGAGGATCGCGATTCCTTTGACTACCTGTATCTGCGCGAAGATCTGGCAACCTTGCCCGGCAACCGTTTCCATAAGAAGAAAAACCGGATCAGTTACTTTGCAGCCCGACACGCCCATGAGGTCCAGCTGTATTCATCGCAGCATCTGTGTGGATGTCTCCAGTTGCTGGATGAATGGGGCAGGGTGGCTGAGGTCGAGGGCAACCTCTCCTTTGGGCTGGAAATGGATGCCACGGTCGAGGCTCTGTCAAAGGCTGATGAACTGGGGTTGGCGGGGGTCGTGGTGACGGTGGAGGGCGAGGTGCGTGCCTTTGCGGTGGGAGAGCGTCTCAACCGTGATACGGCAGTCTGTCAATTTGAAAAGGCGGATCATTTCATGGAGGGATTGTCGCAACTGGTCAACCGCGAGTTCTGTCGTCTGCTTTTCAGCGACTGCCGGTATGTCAACCGGGGGCAGGATCTGGGCGAGCCGGGCCTGCGCAATGCCAAGCTTTCCTACCACCCGCTGGAGCTGGTCAAGAAGTTCAGAATTGTACCCTGCGCAAGAAAATGATTGCACTCTCCGGGAAATTATAGTACAAAACTCGTTCTTTCAAAACGGCCACTGCGCCGTATCTCCTTGCTCCGGGTAGGACCGGGGCTCGTAATCCGTGAGGAGGCATCATTATGAGGAAGTACGAAACAATCATCATCCTCCAGCCCGATCTTGGCGAAGACGACATTAGTGTCGTCACCGGCAAGATTCAGGACGTCGTTACGTCCTACAAGGGCGAACTGTTCCGGCTGGATGACTGGGGTATCAGGAAACTGGCCTACTCCATCAAGAAATGTGCACGTGGGCGTTATTATTATGTCCGCTATGACGGCAACGCCGCGCTGATTGCCGAACTGGAGCGCCGTCTCAGGCTGGACGAAAAGGTCCTGCGCTATCAGAGCGTCAACATCACCGATGAGCCCGAGAAAATCGTGCCCGAGAAAAAGGCACCTGTGGCTGAGTCCGAGTCGGATGAAGCTGTTGAAGCTACTGAAGCTACTGAAGCTACTGAAGTGGAAGAGGCCCCCGTCGAAACGGCAACCGAATAATTCCTTGGAGGATAGAATACCATGAGTGACGAAAGACCAACCAGCACCTATCAGCGCCCCTCTTCCGGACCTGGTCAGCGTCCTGCGGGCCCTGGCGGCCCGCGCAAGAAACGCCCCTTCCAGCGCCGGAAGGTATGCCGTTTTTGCGCCGAGAAGAACCTGGCCATCGACTACAAAGAGCCACGCACCCTGCGCTATTTTATTTCGGAGCGCGGCAAGATTGTCCCGCGCCGTATTTCAGGAAACTGCGCCAAGCATCAGCGCCAA
Source organism: Geobacterales bacterium (assembly GCA_038209415.1). Taxonomy (GTDB): domain Bacteria; phylum Desulfobacterota; class Desulfuromonadia; order Geobacterales; family Pseudopelobacteraceae; genus CAIPTY01. Next base: position 7,294 of record JBBQXT010000082.1, on the reverse strand, counting down.
ATCACCGAGGCCATCAAACGCGCCCGGAACATAGCGCTGCTGCCGGTTGCTTCTAACCACGCACTGCCCTGATCTCCCGTTTGATGAGCCTGACCGACAAGGCCGGACATGTCCTCGGTTCCCGCGTTTCAGCGGCGCTGATCGGCATGGCCGGCTCGTTTATTCTGTTCGCCGCATATCTGGTAATCCCGCCGGCCGGTATCTTTTCCGGTCTGCTGGCGCCCTTTCCGGCGGCGTACGTTCGTTTCCGGCACGGTCGCGGGACGGCGTTGATCATTATCCTGGGTGCCACTGCCGCCATGACCGCCTATTTCGGTCTTGTCGCCGGCACGTTCTATCTGGTGCAATGCGGTCTGATAGCACTGCTGATGCCCGAGCTTTTGCTGCGGGGCTTCAGCGCAGTCCGTTCGATTGCCTGGACGACCGTCGCCACTGCCGTCCTGTTGAGCGTCGCGGTGTTTTTTTTCAGTTTGGCCGGCGCTCAGAACATCCATCACATGGCAGTGGCCGAGATTCATAAAAGTGTCGCCCAGGCAGTTGCCATTTACGAAAAAAGCGGTGTCACGGGTGATGAACTTGCAGTATTGAAGCAGACCATGGCCACTGCTGCCGACCTGGTTATCAGGTTGTATCCGGCCTTGATAACCATAACGCTGATTGTCATGGCGGGATGCAACCTTTTGCTCCTGAGACGGTTTGCCGCCGGTATGGGCCATATGCTCAATATCAGCGAATTCAGGGGGTACCGAAATCCCGACCTGCTGGTCTGGGGTCTTATAGCTGGCGGGTTCGCGTTACTGTCCACTAACCCGTTCATTACCACCCCGGCGTTGAATGCGCTGGCGATTATTGTCGTGCTGTATTTCCTGCAGGGGCTGGCGGTGCTTACCACGGTCATATCCCGGCAGAGTATTGCAGGGGTTTTGCGGGCAGGGCTGTATATCATGCTGATCTTGCAGCCGTATCTGGCCGCTCTGGTCGCAGCAATCGGAATATTTGACCTGTGGGGTGATTTTCGCACCCCCAGAAAACAGGAAAACCTGTAAAACAGGCTTGAAAGGGGAGACGCATGCAAGTAATTCTGAAGGAAAACATTGAGACTCTTGGGCGCATCGGCGATATCGTCAAGGTTGCCCCCGGTTACGCCCGCAACTACCTGCTGCCCAAGGGACTGGCGGTTGAGGCGACCGAAAAGAATGCCAAGGCCCTTGAGCACGTCAAGCGTCAGATGGCGTACAAGAAGGACAAGGCCCTGGAATCTGCCAGAAACCTGGCTGCCAAACTGGGCGGACTGTCAATCGAACTGCTTCACAAAGCCGGAGAAGAAGGCAAGCTGTTCGGATCGGTTACCAACATGGAGATAGCGGCCTTCCTCAAGGAAAAGGGTTTTGATATTGATCGCAAGACGATCCATCTGGCGGAACCGATCAAGCAGGTGGGCGAGTTTGATGTGCCGGTTAAAATTCATCCTGAAGTATCAGCCAGCCTCAAGGTGAAAGTTACCGCGGCATAAATTGCAGTTGACGATACAAACAGGAATACAAGAGCCTGCCGGACAGTTCCGGCAGGCTCTTCGTTTACCTGCTGCCGGACGTTTGACACACTATAGGGATTGACTTTAATCGAGTCATAAAGGAATATACCGGCATGTCATTTTCTGGCGCCTATATCGTGACAGTCATTTTATTGGTTGCCGCCAATGGTTTTTTCGTTGCATCGGAATTTTCCCTCGTTGCGGTGCGGCGCTCCCGCATCGTGGCGCTGGCTGCCACCGGCAACCGTCGTGCCGTGACCCTGCTGGAACTTCTCAATCATCTCAATTCCTACATTTCCGCCACCCAGCTCGGCATCACCATGGCCTCGCTGGCGTTGGGCTGGGTCGGGGAACCGGCCCTGGCCACACTGATGGATGCACCGCTGCGCAACCATGTATCCGATGCGGTCCGGCATTCCATATCTTTTGCGGTTGCCTTCACAATTATCACCGTTCTGCACATTGTCCTTGGTGAACTGGCGCCCAAAACCCTCGCGCTTGAGCGGGCCGAGCGGGTTGCCCTGGCAATTGCCTGGCCGCTGCGCCTGTTTCACAAACTGTTCCACTGGCCGATCCGCTCGCTGGACTGGGCCGGCAACCGCACGGTGCGGTTGTTCGGTCTGCGTCCTTCCGGGACCCATGCGTCAGTCTACACCGTGGACGAACTACGCCAGATTATCGACGTTTCCCAAAAGAGCGGTACCCTCGAACCTGACGAGCAGCGCTTGTTGCACCGGGTCTTCGAATTCTCCGATGCCGAGGTGCGCGAAGTCATGATGCCGCGCATGCGCGTTGTCGGTCTTGAAATGTCATCGCCCCGCGAAGAAGTGCTTTCAATCGTGCTGGAAAATATGTACTCCCGCTATCCGGTGTACCGCAAGAGCATTGAGGATATCGTCGGAGTTGTGCATGGCAAGGACCTTCTGGGACAACTGGTGGTGGGTGAAACCTTCGATCTTGCATCCATCATGCTGCCTCCGGTTTTCGTGCCGGAGAGCAAGAAGGTCAGTCGGCTGCTCAAGCAGATGCAGCGAACCCGCAACCAGATGGCATTCGTCGTTGATGAGTACGGTGGTCTGAGCGGTCTGGTAACGACCGAGGATTTGATCGAGGAACTGGTGGGTGAAATAAGGGATGAGCACGATGCCGGTGAAGCCGTTCATTTTCAGCACTTGGCCGATGGCAGCCAGCTGGTTGACGGATTGCTCTCCATATTCGAACTGGCCGATGCCATTGGCGTCAAGATGGTGGAGGATGTTCCCTTTGAAACGGTGGCCGGCCTGATCCTGCATGAGCTGGGGCGCTTTCCGCTCTCCGGTGAATCGGTCGTTTGGCATAGCTACCGCCTGATCTGTGAAGAGGTGACGCAGACTTCCATCCTCACGGTGCGGGTCGTCAAGTTGCCGCCTCTGGAGTCGCAAACCAGAACCACATGAGGGTGAATGCAGTTGACGCAACCCCTCTTGCGGTCTATCCTCATTATATTCCACATTCTGTCAGGTAATCACACCTCTGATGCAAAAACGAACTTACATTAAATTTTCCGGGATCCTGTTGCTGATCGCCGGGACTCTTATCATTGGTGCTGCAGCGTTTCTGCCGCGCCTTTTGGATGTCAATGCCTATCGTGATGAAATCCTTGCCACCCTGCAGCAGACTCTCAACCGTAAGGTCAGTTTCAGCAGCGGCACATTTGCCTGGCACTTCGGGCCTTCCTTCGACTTCAACAGCGTCACCGTCAAAGAATTGGACGGCAGCAGTGATTTCCTCAAGGCCGAGCGCATAACGGTTCGACTGGCGCTGCTGCCACTGCTGGAAAAGCAGGTTGTTCTGAAGGATGTAATCGCAGAGGGTGCCGTTATACACCTCGTCCGTGACAGCCAGGGCCGGCTGAACATAGATGACCTGCTCAAGCCGTCCGGAGAAGCGGTACCGGTTCAGTTCAGAAAAGTGCAACTCCGGCACAGCACCGTGCAGTGGCGGGACATGGTGGTTCAGAAAGATGGTTTTCTGGCGGTCGTACGGAACATTTCCCTGGATCTCGATCACCTGGCACGCGGACGCAAAGGGAATGTCAAGCTTTCCTGCGAAATCCCGGCTGTCTCCGGACCTGCTGCAGTGCTATCGCTGAGCGGTTCGGTAAAAATGCCACTGGCGCCACGCCCGCTGACGGAGACGGAACTGAACGGCAGCGTAGATATCAAGCAGGTTGCAATCGGCCTTTTCTGGCCCTATTTTGAGCGTTTTATTCCGTTTGCCAGCACCGGTGGCAGATTGGACATTACTTCCAACTTCAAAGGTCGGCTCAAGGAATTCGACGCCAAGGGCAGGTTGCGTGTGAGCGGTGCCTCGCTGGTCTGGCCGAAGGTGTTTCACTACACAGTGGCTCCGCGTTCCGTCCAGCTGAGTTATGACCTGCGTCTGTCCGCCGCTTTGATCGACATCCCCACTCTGGAACTGACAACGGATGGTTTCCGCATCAAAGGCAGTTTCCAGATGCATGACTATGCCGGCAAGGATCCGCGCATTGTTGCCAGGGCAAGCACACCCGGAACCTTCCGTTATGAAGATGTCAGGAGTTATGTGCCCTACGGCATCATCCCGGCCGATACGGCGGATTACATCGAACATAAGATTAAATCGGGTGTTTTCAAGCTTGCTACCGGGGTGCTGGACGGTCGTGTCAGCCAGATTGCTCACATGGAAGTGGGTGAAAACTACAAAACGCTGCTGATACGCGGACCGGTCGAAAAAGCGGTTCTCAGCTACGGCCCCAAGGCTCCGGTTTTCTCCAGCATCAAGGGCACAATCGAACTCAAGGATAAAAACTTCAACCTGATCAATATGACCGCCAATTTCGGTGAATCTCCGCTTAAACTGAACGGCTCAATCACCGAATATAACACCGACAAACCTTCTGATTACCCGGTTCGCATGGAAGTCACCCCCTATTCTCCCGAGATTGCTTGGCTGGCCCGGATCGCCGGAGCCAACAAGCTGGAGTTCGGCGGTGCATCGACTCTCGTTCTGAACGGCAGCGGTCATTATTCGGCCTATCGCCTAAACGGCAGCTGGGACCTGAAACAGGCGGTTTACTCCTTTCCGGGAGCGATCCGCAAGCCGGCCGGCATGAACAACCAACTCGCCTTCACCTCCGTTATCAGCTCCGGCGAAACCAGATTGACCAGCCTGGCCTACAACCTGTCGCCTCTGATGCTGTCCGCGACGGCGTTGCTCAGGTACAGCGACCAGCCCTACCTGGGATTCGAGTTGCAGACCAATCAGTTCACCATGAGTGAAGCGCTTCCGATCCTTTCCGGCTGGCAGAAGTACCAGCCCCGCGGCAGGGTCAAGGCTCATGTTGCCGGCAAAGGTAACCCGGATGATTTTTCCGCCATGAATTACACCGGCAGCGTTGCGCTCAATGCATTCTCTGTTCAGCCGGATGACAAGCTCAAGACCGTCAGCGGTATCAACGGAAGCATATCCTTCAAGGGTAACAGACTGGAAACATCCAGCGTACAGGCCAGTTACGGGGATTCGCTGCTGACGGTCAAGGGTCGCGTGACGAGCCTGAAAAACCGTGAGGCTCAAATTGAGCTTTCATCTCCGCAGCTGTTCCTGCGCGACATCAACCGCGCACCGCTGAAATCCGAGCTTGCCATACGGCGTTTGAGCGGAACCATACTGGTTCATAACGACAATTATGAGATAAAGGATCTCTCCGGGCAGCTGAACAGCTCTAATTTCAATATCAACGGCGTCTACTCGGGGGGCGGGATTCCTGAGGCAAATGTCACGCTGACTTCGTCACGTCTCGATGTAAATGATCTGCTGATACTTACGGGGCCGGTCGGGCAGGCGGCTGCTGCTGGTCAGTCCGGGAGTGCCGGTTCGAGCGATGAGCTCAGCCAGTCGGTAAAGAATACCAACCTGAAACTCAAGTTGGCGGTAGAGACCGGAAAATACGGCCGACTACCTTTTACCAGGCTGAATGCCTCCGTCAACCTGGAGTCGGGCATAGTGTATCTGCAGAGTCTTGACGCAGGCCTGTTCGGTGGGAGGCTGAGCGCTAAGGGCAGGGTTGCTCCCGGCAGGGAGCAGGGCAATCGTTACGACATCAACTTCAGCCTCGAACGTGTTGATGCCGACCGTTTCCTGCATGCGCTGGATATCAGCCGCGCAGTAACCGGGGCACTGAACATCCAGGGAGATGTGACCGCCCGGGGTGACACAATGCTTGACATGAAAAAGACCGCTCTGGGCAATATCAGGCTGAAGCTGGAAAACGGAACCTTGCACAAGTTCAACGTTCTTTCCAAGATGTTCTCGATTCTCAACTTCTCCCAGTTGCTCAAGTTCCAGCTGCCGGATATGGTGGCGGACGGGATGCCCTACAAAGATATCAAGGGGAGCTTTGCCGTCAGCGACGGTGTGCTTGCAACCCAGGATCTGTTCATCAACAGCGATGCCATCAACATCTCGGTGATCGGCAAGGCTGACATGGTCAAGGAGGACCTGGATTTTACCATCGGGGTCCAGCCGCTTCAGACGGTGGACAAGGTCGTCAACCGCATACCGGTGGTTGGCTGGCTGCTGACCGGCAAAGGCAAGGACTTTTTGACGGTGTTTTTCGAGGCCAAGGGCAAGTGGGCTGATCCCAAGGTGACTGCAATTCCGGCCAAATCAGTGGGCAAGGGGGTTTTAAACGTCTTCAGGCGTGTCTTTGAACTGCCGGTGCGGTTGTTTACCGACACGGGAGAGGTGCTGCTGGGGAAGTAGGAGTGCGAGAAATATTGGAAACTTGCTATTATCAGCAATTAAGCATATTGAATAAAACCGAATAAATAAACACTCACCGAAAAGGCACAGCACGGGAAACCGTGTGTCGCAAAGCTACCATCCCCCTGAGAAATTGAAAGGCGGATAGAGGGGCTGTCGAAGTGGGTTTACTTGAGAGAGTTTTCTTGAGCCCGCCTGGATAATATGGCGGGCTTTTTTGATAGCGGTTGGAACAATGGCGGGGGCGGGGTTTGATCGTAGGGGCGCGGTCCGTGACCCGCCCATGTAACAATAACCGTAACTATTCAGCACTTTGTTCTTTCACATTCATAAAATCGGGGAACTCCCCCTGAAACAGCAGCCGCAACCCTTCGGATGCAGTGATGCCTTGTTTCATACATGTTGATAGATAGCTCCGGATTCGACAAAAGATTTTCGCTCCTTCCATTGCTCGAAAGCATCCGGGTATCTTCTGTTGAACTTTGGTCATTCTCAGGTCGTTTTCAGCCTGGTTGTTAGAGAATGGTACGATTTCATCATCCATGAATCGTAGTGTTTCTTCTTCAAAGTTTCTCAGGCGTTCCAGAAGATTTCTTGCTGTTGATCTTGCTGTCTTGCCTTTCTTCTTTTCTGCTGGTTCTCCGGGTGGAGGACATTCAAGTTCAGCTTCAAAAAGCAATTCACGGTATCGTTCCCGATAATGCTCGGATACCGCTTTTTCAAGGCAGCCTCCTGCATCGTTGGTTGCCTTGTTGATTTCCTTGAGAAGCACTATCATCTGCTCTGCCCATTTTTGTTCCTGAATAGTACTTTCATTCCGCCTGCTGCAAGAATGACTTATTGTGTTGCATGCATATGATACGTTCCTGGTACTTCAAAAATCAGGAGTCAGATCATGGCAAAGAACGAAATTCAGATGCAAATAGGTTTTAGTTTAGACAATTTTTCAAGTACTTACGGTACCGTAGAGCAATGCGA
>JBBQXT010000081.1:0-14045 GCA_038209415.1 Geobacterales bacterium | reverse complement strand
TAGGAGGGGAGCTTAAGTCCCCCTCCTGATTCAGGAGGGGTTAGGGGTGGTTAAAAATTGTATTCAGAGCGAGCGTTTCAGCATACGCGCCAGTTCACCGACAAAGCCGCGCCGAAAGACCAGCACGCAGACCACAAAGATTCCCCCGATGATTACAGTAATCCATGATCCGACCGAACTCAATTCCGACTGAAGTGTCACCACGGTGAATGCGCCGACCAAGGGCCCGAGTACTGTGCCGACCCCGCCCAGAAGCGTCATCAGGACCACCTCTCCCGAGGCATGCCAACTAACATCTGTTAATGACGCGAGTTGGAATACCAGTGACTTCATTGAGCCGGCCATTCCGGCCAGTGCCGCCGAGATTACAAACGCAATCAGCTTGAACCGCTCCACCTTGTAGCCCAGTGATACGGCCCGCGGCTCATTTTCACGAATCGCCTTCAGTACCTGGCCGAAGGGCGAATGTATCGTCCGGTAGATGATCCAGAACCCCAGGCAGAACAGAACAAAAACGAAGTAATACAGGTTGAGCCCGAGGGGGTTGCCGCCGACCGTATAGACATGACCCAGATCGATCAGCCCGAAGAGTTTGCCACGGGGAATGCCCTGCAGCCCATCCTCACCTCCGGTGAAAGGCGCCTTGAGTGCCACAAAATAGACGATCTGTGCCAGAGCCAGGGTGACCATGGCAAAGTAGATCCCCTGACGGCGGATTGCCAGGCTGCCGATAAGGTACCCCAGCAGAGCCGCGAAGAGTGTACCTCCCAGAACCCCCAGTTCAGGTGTCAGTCCGCTGTTTTTGACCAGATAACCGGTAACGTAGGATGCGCTCCCGAAAAAAGCGGCATGTCCGAAGGAAAGCTGCCCGGTGTAACCCAGCAGCAGATTGAAGGCACAGGCAAACAGCGCAAAGCAGAGCAGCTTCATCATGAACACCGGATAGACAACGAACGGCGCCAAAAGGCCGATGATTATCAGGGCGATCCAGATAGTCTTGTTCATCAGGACTCCCTGCCGAACAGGCCTGCCGGTTTGATCAGGAGTACGATAACCATGATCAGAAAGATAACCGTGCTGGAGGCCGGTGCATAGACAACCTTGGTGAACCCCTCCACCATTCCGAGCAAGAGACCGGTAACGATGGAACCCATGATCGATCCCATCCCGCCAATGACCACCACGGCAAACACGGTAATAATCATCTCCGAACCCATGACCGGGCTGACCGAATAGATCGGTGCGGCGAGCACCCCGGCAAAAGCGGCCAGGGCAACGCCATAGCCGTAGGTCAGCGTGATCATCAGTGGCACATTCACGCCGAACGCTTTGACCAGTTCCGGGTTTTCCGTACCGGCGCGCAGATAGGAACCCAGTTTCGTCCGCTCAATAACATACCAGGTTGCGAAACAGACCAGCAGGGAAATTACAATTACCCAGAGGCGGTATTTCGGGAACATCATGAAGCCGAGATTGACGGCACCATTCAAAATTTCCGGTTTTGCTTCGTAGGGATCGCCGGAAACATTGAAAAAATTGGTAAAGACCCCTTGAATTATCAGGGCCAGCCCGAAGGTGAACAGCAGGCTGTACAGGTGATCAAACTTGTACAACCTGCGCAACATGGTCCGCTCAATTACAATCCCGAATACGCCTACCACCAACGGTGCTACGATCAGAGCCGCCCAGTAATTGAGGTGAAAGTCGGGCATCCCGATCAGGGGGCCCAGCGACGTGTAGCCCAGGAGCGCCACATACGCACCCAGCATATAGAGTGCACCGTGGGCAAAGTTGACAATGTTCAGGAGGCCGAAAATCACCGCCAGACCGAGGCTCAGAATGGCGTAGAAAGCACCGTTGTTGAGGCCCAGCATAACCTGCGACATGACCGTCTGAAATGTGATTTCCATGGTGCGCTCCGTGTGCTGCAGTTAAAGTTCATACCACCCACCCCCTAACGGGCACCCCCTCCTGATTCAGGAGGGGGATGGGGAGAGGTCCCTATTTTTTAACCAGCGAGCAGGTGCTCTCGGAGAGCGGCATGAAGGCCTGGTCGGCGGGAACGGTTTTAACGATCTTAAGCAGATCCCATTCACCCTTGGACTCGGATGGCTTCTTGACTTCCATCAGATACATGTCGTGTACCATTCGCCCGTCAGCCCTGATCCTGCCGTTGACGGCGAAGAAGTCGCTGATGTTCATGGATTTCAACTTGGCCATGACCGCGTCAGGATCGTCTGTTCCAGCGGCTTTGATGGCCTTGAGGTAGTTCATGGTGGCTGAGTAGGCGCCGGCCTGGTCCATGGTTGGCATGGCCTTGTGGATGGCGTAGAAACGCTTGGCAAATGCACGAGTGGCATTATCCCGGTCCCAGTAAAAGCCGGATGTGAACTGCATTCCCTGCGCTACCTTCAGTCCGAGGCTTTTTATATCCGTATCGAATACCAGCAGACCGACTAATTTCTGGCCTTTCTTGTCGATGCCGAACTCCCTGGCCTGCTTGATTGCGTTGATGGTATCGCCGCCTGCGTTGGCCAGGCCGATTATCTGGGCGCCGGATGACTGGGCCTGGAGCAGGTATGATGAAAAATCAGCCGTAGAAAGAGGGTGGCGCACGGAGCCGACCACCTTGCCGCCAAGTTTTGTCACGAATCTACTGGTATTTTGCTCCAAAGAATGTCCAAAGGCATAATCGGCGGTAATAAAGAACCAGCTCTTGCCACCGCTGGGAACGACGGCCTCTGCGGTAACCTTACCCGTGGCGTATGTGTCATAAACGTAGTGGATGCTGTACGGAGTGCAGGCCTTGTTGGTCAGTTCAGTGCTGCCTGCACCGGTGTTCATGGTGATCCGTTTCTTGTCTCCCGCCAGTTTCTGCACCGCCAGGGCGCAGCCTGAGTTCAGCAGGCCGGTAATCATATCCACCTTCTCATTGTCAATCCACTCGCGGGCCTTGGCGGAGGCGATATCGGCCTTGTTCTGATGGTCGGCGCCTATAACCTGAATCGGCTTACCCAGCACCTTCCCGCCAAAATCCTTGACCGCCATCTCCACAGCCACCTGTGTGCCTTTTCCACCGAGCGTGGAGTAGACCCCCGACATGTCGGTAAGTACCCCTATTTTGACTACGCCGTCTGAAATCCCCTTGGTTGCCGCGCCGGCCATCCCACTCGTCATTGCCAGTACGGCAACGGACAGTGCTACTTTGGAAAACAGATTTTTCATACAGATACTCCTTTCGGTTTGTATACCTGATCACACACCCAGGTATTGGTTAAGTTTCTCCATGCTGGAACCAAGCTCGCCCCTGGTTATCATGTCTGCTATGGCACCGTGATCAATCACATAATGGCGGTCGGCCAGGTCAGCGGCAAAATGAAAATTCTGCTCGACCAGAATGATGGTGAATCCTTTCCCCTTCAGCTGAGCAATGAGTCGCCCCAGGGTTTGAACGATTACCGGCGCCAACCCTTCGGTAATTTCATCCAGCAGCAGGAGTTTCGCCCCGGTGCGCAGGATCCTCGCCATAGCCAACATCTGCTGTTCTCCGCCCGAAAGGCGGGTTCCCATGCTTCTGCGCCGTTCCTGCAGGTTGGGGAACATCGCGTAAATTTCAGGAAGCGGCATGCCGCCCTCTTTTACCACTGGTGGCAGCAGCAGGTTTTCTTCAACGGTCAGGCTGGAAAAGATACCGCGCTCCTCGGGACAGTACCCGATGCCGAGGTGGGCGATCTTGTGAGTGGGCATCCTGATAATTTCAACCCCACTGATCGTTATAGAACCGCTCCTCTTCCCGACCAGTCCGATGATCGATTTAAGGATCGTGGTCCGACCCGCACCGTTTCGCCCCAGCAGGGTGACGACTTCTCCCTCTCCGACAGTCAGATCGATACCGTGAAGGATGTGAGATTCACCATAAAAAGCATGCAGATCAGTAATTCGCAGCATTTCTTTCTGCTCAGATTCCGACATGAGCACTCCCCATATACGCTTCCAACACCTGCGGATTCTGTGAAACATCAGCATATGTCCCTTCAGCGAGGATTTCTCCGCGCTGAAGAACAGTTATCCTGTCCGCCAGGGTAGCTACGACCTTGAGGTTATGTTCAACCATCAAGATTGTACGGTTAACAGAAACCTTTTTCACCAGAGCGGTTATTTTATCCACATCCTCGACACCCATGCCCTGGGTCGGTTCATCAAGCAACATCATCTCGGGGTCCAGAGCCAGCGTGGTGGCTATTTCCAGAGCCCGTTTGCGGCCGTATGCCAATTCTCCGGTTATCTCACCGGCGCATTCGGCCAGGCCGACGGCATCCAAAAGCTCCATGGCCCTGTCATCAAGCTGGTTCAGGATGGAAGCTGATTTCCAGAAATGATAGGAAACTCCGAGCTTGCGCTGCAGCGCCAGCCGTACATTCTCCAATGGCGTCAGATTCGGAAAGATCGCCGATATTTGAAAGGAGCGCACGATCCCACGCAGGGCAATATCGGCCGGATTTTCGTTGGTGATATCAGTGTCGTTGAAATGGATGCTGCCGGAACTCGGGATGATGAACTTGGTGAGGAGATTGAAAACCGTGGTTTTACCGGCTCCGTTCGGCCCGATCAGGGCATGGATATGGCCGCGCTGAATCCGGAGATTAACGGCTGATACGGCGGTAAATCCCTTGAATGTCTTGGACAGGTTTTTAGTTGCGAGGATGTGGTCTGTCATGATCCGATACTCCCTGCCCTTGTCAGTGTGACATCAATACCGGCACTGTCATCTGCTTGAGAAGATGACCGGCGACAGAGCCAAGAACCAGCTTGCCTTGAGGCGTATGGGCATAGGCGCCCATCACGAGCAGGTCAATACCTTCTTCGCAGACACGGTTCAAGAGCGCATCACCCACCGATGAAACCGTGGCCATCATCCTTTCGGGCGTTGCCTTGACGCCATGCCGCGCCAGATGATCACAGATGTTGGCGCACAGACTTTCACCGTCATCCTCGTAGGTCTCGGAACTGTTAATGGCCAGAACATCGACCCGCTGCGCCTTTTTGAGCAGCGGTAGAGCATCGTTAACCGCACGGGTGGACTCGCGCCCCGCCTTCCACGCCACCATGACCCGCTCGCCAACTGCGGTAAACTTTCCGGCGTAAGGGATAACCAGCACCGGCCTGCCCGCACCGAGCACCAGACGTTCGGGAAGGTCTGCGGGAGTTTCCTTGCTGTTTTTTGCATCGCTGGTTGACTGGCCGACGACCAGCAGATCCGTATAATGGGCATGGTGGTTGATAATTTCGGTCATGCCGACCCCGATGACCGACCAGTCCACGCACAGCCATTTTGATTCAACTCCGGCCGTGGCGCCCCGTTGCTCAAACATCCTCCGGACCTTGTCTTCCACCGCTTCAGCCTGGCTGTGCCGGGGCTGATAGTACAGATGGGTGATGACATACAAGCCGGTCAGGCGCGCCTGGAATCTCCGCGCCAGGTCAATAGCCACGTCAAGCCTGGTAGCGCAGCTTTCTGTATCGTCCATATGGACAAGGATATCTGCCAAAGCCATCAGTTCCTCCTTATTCCGGTTGGCTTTCAAGTTTGCATTTAATTATACCTCGGATATTTATGGAAACATCGGAGGTATGCTGCAAAACGTATTTATATAAAACATTCAACCGGTACAAACAATGAGCACAAACAATAACAGGGACAAAATCCATTCAACGTTCATTTACTAGCAATAGCGCGGCCAATTATTTCAGCATTATCGCAACACATCAATGTGACGCCGTTTTATTTTATCTCACCTTGACTTTCCCACCTAAACCAGACAAAACGACCACTCTGTTTTCCATATTCCTGGAAAAAATTCAGGGGCACCGCTTTCAATCGATGCCCCTGAATAAAAATTGTCTTGATTACAATTGTTAACAAGCTGAACTTACAAGCTTAATAAGTCATAAGCACAATATTCCAGTTTTCTGGAAGGCTATTCCGGAAATCTGGAACTCATGCAATTCCGCCGGATTCGTGATTTATTGAATACGATACTGCTCAATCTTGGCGTAAAACGAAGACTTGCTAATGCCGAGACGGGCGGCCGCTGCCAGCCGGTTGCCCTTTTCTTCCTGAAGCGCCCGGCAGAGGATTTCTTCCTCCAGCTGGCTCAACTGGAACTTGAGCGTACGCTGGCGGTCCGGTGCCACCTGACCTTCGGCGTTGGTCACCACACAGCGGGGAATGTCCTTTTTTGTTACCAGATTGCCGCTTTTCATGTACAGGGCCTGTTCCAGAACATTTCGCAGCTCACGCACATTGCCCGGCCAGGAATAAGACGCAAAGACGGCCTCTGTTTCGGCATCCACCCCCTCAACCGGAATACCGGTCTCCTTCTCCAGCTGTTTCAAAATCTTTTCGGTCAACACGGCAATATCGTTCTTGCGCTGCCGTAAAGGGGGGATAACGAGCCTGACCACGTTCAGTCGATAATACAGGTCGTTACGGAACAGCCCCTGGATGACCAGTTCCCCAAGGTCTTTGTTGGAGGCGGCAATAATGCGGACGTTCACCGCTTCCGGCTGTTCAGCGCCAACCGGTTCGATTTCCCGTTCCTGCAACACCCGCAGCAGCTTGACCTGCATCGACAGCGGCAATTCGCTGACTTCATCCAGAAAGATCGTTCCGGTATTGGCCAGGGCGAACTTGCCCTTTTTGCCCTTCTTCTGGGCTCCGGTGAAGGCGCCGTCCTTGTAGCCGAACAGTTCCGATTCGAAGAGTGTTTCCGGAATGGCAGCGCAGTTGACCTTGATGAAAGGCCCCAGAGCGCGGTTGCTTTCGATATGGATGGCGTGGGCGAACATTTCCTTGCCAGTACCGCTTTCGCCTTCCAGCAGCACCGTCGTATCGGACCTGGCTACCTTGCGGCCCAACTCCTTGACTTTTTCCAGCTCAGAGCTTTCACCGACTATGTTGTCAAAGGAGTATTTCGCACCCAGGCGTTTGTTCAGTTCGCTCTTGTAGAATTCAAGTTCCGTCTTGAGTTTCCTGAAGCGGTCGATCATGGCAAACAGGTCATCCACATCCTGGAACATGACCTTGCCTACCACCGCCACCACCCGGCCCCCTTCGAAAATCGGGATGCGGCTGCAGACCATCTCGTGACCGCGGATTTTCTGGATCTGGGCGATCTCGGCCTCGCCGGTTCTGGCAACGATATGCATGCGGGTGTTCTCCACCACCTCGGTCACCTTCCGGCCAACAACCTCGTCCATCCTGACACCGAGGAAATCCGCATAGGCCTGATTGACCTTGAGGATAATGCCGTCGGCATCGGTGATGATCAGACCTTCGTAGGCGTTATCGATGGCGACCTCCAGCATCTTGAGCGCCTTGCCGGACTCGCTGGCGCGAACCGCAAGCTGCTGCAGCAGACGGTGCACCCAGCCGTAGCGATGAATCTTCATTGCCTGACTCCTTGATGATGTATAACCGGCTGAGTACTATATAACCAAATAGAGTCTTTTAAAACAGCGTTAAGGATATTTAGCTATGATTTTTTAAATCAGGCAATTTCAGTCAGCGAATTTTAGGGGCGTGGCCGAGACCGAGGAGCATGGCTGAATCATAAACAAAAAAGGCACCCCGTCGGAGTGCCCTTCTTTTGCAATAAGTCAGATGGCGCTTAGCGCAGTTTCAGCATCTTGCCGGCAAAAATGTTGAGCGCATGGTCTCTTGTCAGGGACATCAAAACAGGTGGCTTGCGAATACCCATGCTTCTCAGCTCCGAAATGATCCTGGAATCTTTTCGGATCTTCAGACCGATCCTGAATATTTTCCTGGCACGTTCTCTCTTGTTGGCCTGGAGATAGATACGCAGCCGGGGGTCTGTTAATGCCGGATCAATCCGATTTACAGTCCCAACTGCTTGAAGAAGTCGTTGCCCTTGTCATCCACCAGGATGAAGGCCGGGAAGTTTTCAACTTCGATCCGCCAGACCGCTTCCATGCCCAGTTCGGGAAAGTCGATGCACTCGACCTTTTTGATGTTCTCCTCGGCCAGGACGGCAGCCGGGCCGCCGATGGAGCCGAGGTAGAAGCCGCCGAACTTCTTGCAGGCGTCGGTGACGGCCTGGCTGCGGTTGCCCTTGGCGATCATGACCAGGGAGCCGCCCTTGGACTGCAGTTCATCCACATAGGAGTCCATGCGTCCGGCTGTGGTCGGTCCGAAGGAACCGGAAGCCTTGCCGACCGGGGTCTTGGCCGGACCGGCGTAGTAGATCGGATGGTTGAGCAGGTACTCGGGCAGCGCTTGGCCGCTGTCCATGATCTCCTTGAACTTGGCGTGGGCGATGTCTCGGCCGACCACGATCGTGCCGGAGAGTAAGAGCGGTGTCGAAACCGGGTGTTTGGTCAGCTCGGCCAGGATATCCTTCATCGGCCGGTTCAGGTCGATCTTGACGCCGTGCTCGTGCTTGCCCCGGTACTGATCGGGGATCAGGCGACCCGGATTGCGGTCCATCTCCTCCACGAACAGGCCGTCTTTGGTGATCTTGGCTTTGATGTTACGGTCGGCCGAACAGGAAACCGCCATGCCGACCGGGCAGGAGGCGCCGTGACGCGGCAGACGGACGACGCGCACGTCATGGGCGAAGTACTTGCCACCGAACTGGGCGCCGATGCCCAGTTTCTGAGCCGCCACCAACAGTTTATCTTCCAGTTCGATATCACGGAAGGCCTGGCCGTGCTCGTTGCCCTTGGTGGGCAGACCGTCCAGTTCCTTGGCGGTGGCCAGCTTGACGGCCTTCATGCAGGCGTCGGCCGAGGTGCCGCCGATGACGAAGGCGATATGGTAGGGCGGGCAGGCGGCCGTACCGAGATACTTCATCTTCTCGATCAGGTATTTCTCCAGCTTGCCGGGGGTCAAAAGGGCCTTGGTTTCCTGGTAGAGCATGGTCTTGTTGGCGGAACCGCCCCCCTTGGCAATGAAAAGGAACTTGTAGTAGGCGTCGTCGGTGGCCATGATGTCGATCTGGGCCGGCAGGTTGGTGCCGGTGTTGATCTCCTCGTACATATCCAGGCCCACGGTCTGGGAGTAGCGCAGGTTCTCCTCGGTGTAGGTCTTGTAGATACCCTTGGAGAGCCACTCCTCGTCCCTGACCCCGGTCCAGATCTTCTGCCCTTTTTTGGCCACCACGGTTGCGGTGCCGGTGTCCTGACAGGTGGGGAGCTCAAAATTGGCGGCGATCTCGGCATTGCGCAGGAAGGCCAGGGCCACACCCTTATCGTTCTGGGACGCCTCGGGGTCGCTCAGAATCTTGGCCACCTGCTCGTTATGAGCCGGTCGCAGCAGGAAAGATATGTCTTTCATGGCTTCGTTAGCCAGGATGGAGAGCGCCTCGGGACAAACCCGGACAACCTCTTCACCGGCGAATTTTTCGACCAGGATGAATTTTTCAGAGCCCTCAATCTTGCGGTAGATGGTCTCATCCTTGGCGAGGGGAAATGGTTCCTGATAAACGAAGGGTTTGCTGGACATGCTCTGACTCTCCTTTCATTGCGCTCAAATGGGCCTCAAGAGACCGTTTATTGCGTATACAGTTCGGGCATACTAGATAAAATTTGACAGTTTGTCGAGAGGTAAGTTGATCGTGTAAAAAGGATAAATTTGACAGGTTTGGTAGGGGTATGGTAGGAATTAATCTACACTTTGCCCATTAATTTTGAGGTATACACCATGTTCAAAAACCTTCGTGAAGATATTAATTCGGTCTTTGAACGCGATCCGGCCGCGCGCAACGTGTTTGAGATCATCTTCTGCTACCCCGGCCTGCATGCCCTCTGGATTTACCGCATTGCCCACTGGTTCTGGGTCAACGAGTTTTTCTTTCTGGGGCGCTTCACATCCCACATGGGCCGTTTTCTGACCGGCGTTGAAATACACCCCGGCGCCAAAATCGGCCGCAAGTTCTTCATCGACCACGGCATGGGCGTCGTCATCGGCGAAACCGCAGAGATCGGCGACAACGTGACGCTCTATCATGGCGTAACCCTGGGCGGGGTAACCTGGGACAAGGTCAAGCGGCACCCGACGCTGGAGGATAACGTGGTAATCGGTTCCGGTGCCAAGATTCTGGGACCGTTCACCGTCGGGAAAGGGGCCAAGATCGGCTCCAACTCGGTCGTGGTCAAGGCGGTACCGGAGAACGCCACCGTGGTGGGTATCCCCGGCCGCATGGTCATGGAGCAGGAGAAAAAGGAGGGGAGCCGGGCCGACCTGCAGCATGGCCAGTTGCCAGATCCGGAGGCCAAGGCCATTGCCTGTCTGTTCGACCAGCTCCGGGAGCTGGAGCGAAAGTACGACACACTGGCCAAAGAACACGCGGCGTTGAAGCAGCAAGTCGATTCGCGCCCATGATCAAACGCCAGACCACCATCAACCGCATCTTCAAGATCACGGGTATCGGTCTGCATACCGGTCAGCCGGTCACCCTGGAATTTCTCCCCCGTCGCGAATTCGGCATCGCCTTCGTCTTCAAAGGCATAACCATACCTGCCCGCTACGACATGGTCGCAGACACCCGGCTCTCGACCCTCATCGCCCGGGAGAGGGCCTCGGTTTCCACCATCGAGCACCTGATGGCGGCCTTCTATTTTTCCGGCATCACCAACTGTCTGGTCTACATCGACGGCCCGGAAGTGCCTATTCTGGACGGATCGGCCTGGGAGTTCTATCAGGGCATGTGGAAGGCCGGCATCTATGAATTCCCGGAAAACGGAGTATACCTGAAGGTGCAGCGTCTGGTGGAGGTCACGCACAACGACGCCTGGGTGCGCATCAAGCCGCTCAATACCCTGGATATCACCATGACCATCGAGTTTCGTCAACCGGTGGGCAAGCAGAAAAAGCGGGTAACCGACGTGGAGAACGCCTTCGCGATCATCAATTCACGCACCTTTACCCTGCTGGAGGAGATCGAGGCCATCAAGAAGGCCGGACTGGCCAAGGGGGGATCGCTGGACAACGCCGTCGTGATCGGCATGGACGAGATCGTCAACCCCCAGGGACTTCGCTATCGCAAGGAGCTGGTCAATCACAAAATCCTCGACCTGATCGGTGACCTCTACACCAGCGGCTACCGCATCCTGGGTAAGGTGGACGCCAACAAGACCGGCCACTACCTCAACAACCTGCTATTGAAAGAGCTCTTTTCGAATCCTGATAATTACGCAATTTATTGACAAAAAAAAGTGCGACCAATTGGCCGCCCTTTTAGTTCTCTGCGGCACGTTCACACCCTGAAACACTCAATCAAGCAGATTTCTGACAGCCTCCCGCACCCGTGACGGAAACAACTGAGCCATCTGCATCAGACGTCCGTTGTCAAGCTCTTCCATCTCCAATTCATCCTGAAACGGTAGTGTGTTGCGATAATAGATGTAATCAAGCAACGCCTTTTCCGGCAGGGCCAGATTAAAACCGTCCCGCACCTCAAACCCGAAATAGAGCTTATCGGAGATGTGCGAATACTCAAAACTCACACCGTGCCAGGAGAAAATTCGGGTAACACCGACAGCGGTGCTGAGCGTCACGATTGTGCAGACCGAAGGTGCTTGAATAATAACACCGTGCAGGTGCAAGGCCCACTCGGCGCTAACATAGGAAGGGGTTCGCACGAAACAGGCCGCCTCTTCCAGTGACGGTTCCGCCTTCAGACGGCTGTTTACATATACGCCACGGGTCAATCGTGAAATGAATCCGTTCTGTAGGGCACGGGTGAGAAATACATTGGCGTTGCCGCTGAATTTACTGACATCGGCAGATCGAAAGAGCGCCGGAAGCGACTGCAACACATCAATGGTACTCATACCGGGATCACCACCCCACGCTCGCGCAACTCGCTAAATAAACGTTTCACGGCATCTATAAACGGGCGATAGCCATCATTGCGGCAGCTTTCCATAACCTCCGGTGACAGAAACCGCCCCAGATTGTTCTCAATCACCTTCTTCATGTCGCTGTCGGATGTTTGAAACCATTCCGGCGGTCTCTGTAGTGTAAAGGAGGCTGCATAGCACGAGAGCTTTCGTTCCACCACGCCACGAACAACCTTCACATGCAACCGCTCCCGCAGATGCCAGACATCGTAAATATCCCGACCCTTCAGGTAGGGACGTTCCAACAGTGCACGGATTTTATCGGAAAGGATCTCTTCCAGAGTTTCAACCACCAGAACGGAGTTGGGGCGAGGGATACGGAATTCACCTCTGGTGATCAGGTAGGACACCGCATTCTGCATCCCCAGAACCCGAGGTTCTGTTGCTAACGCAACACTCGGACACAGCCGTTCGCATTCAACCTTGACCATGATCCTGTCACGCGCATTCAGCGGTTCAAAGGCCACCCGCCACGCGACACCTTCATCCCGCTGTCCACGCGGGGTTACGCTCAGATGCCCCGGCCCGAAGTGGGCGATGGACTCATTGGTAACAGATGTTTCTATCGACTTCATCAATCGCTCGAGCGCTGGTCGCTCCAGGGAAGTGACAAAATCCAGATCCTCGGAGAAGCGTCCACCATTGTGACACCAGCGGATCGCTGTGCCACCCTGGAATATCAGGCGCGAACTTTCGGGGCATGAATAGAGATACTGAAGCAGGATAAGCTGGAACAGCTCGGAACGGCGGATATGTCGTTCGGTGTAGGTTTTCATATGTTTAGTTAATAACACATTTTTGTATTGTTAGCTAAACATTTTATGTGGCGTGATTTGGAACCAGGCGGGTTTGATGTATGTTTCGTAGGGGCGGCGTCCGCGACCCGCCCTTGCTGCAATAGCCAACTATGTTGCCATTATCATTTTCACCATTATCAACGAAAGGCGGGCGGGTCACAGACCGCGCACCTACGGCTTGATGTGTGTTTGGGGCGGGCTTGGAACCCGCCCCTACGCGTGAAACGCCTACCTTACCCGCAGCCCCTCCACCGATATCCTGCCACTGCTGATCTTGAACGGCCCATGCAGGATAGTTGGCAATCCACTTGTGCCTCTAAAATCGGCCTTGTAGCCACCCTTGAGCGTTATGTTCTTGCCCTGGCCCAATGCCGCATTGATGTCCAGGCAATTATCAGGCATTTCAGAATCCAGTAGCAAAATGATATCGCCAGTGGCGGCTACTCCGTATGCTGTGGCAAGCGTAGCGTGTCCGACAGTGCCGATCTTGGCTTTCGGGGCCAGAGTAAATGTGGCGGTAACGCCTTTAGCGCCAGTCATGGTCACATTGCACTCACCATCAATTCCAATACTACCGCAGTTGCTCCACGTGCCAAAGGTGGAAAACGCATTCGGTGTTTGCAGTAACGAAACTGCTGTATTGATGGAATATGTTGTAGAGCAACTTCCCGATGTACAAGGGATGCCGGGTACACCTGCCGGGTTGTTAGTGATCGTACCATCTCCCGTGCCATTCAGTGTTACGGCTAATGAGTATGTTTGGATAGAGGCTGAACAGGGAACCGTTGTGCCTTGGTAACTGCCAGCACAGGTCCAGGACCATTTAAATGTCAATGGGTCAAGATCAGAGATAGCGGATGGTGTACCAGAAGTACAGAGGTTGGTAGCGGGTACGGTTGTATAGGTTTTGCCACTGCGGCAATAAATGGGATTTTGTTTTCAGATCCACGGCTAGCCTTGCCACCTTGAAGCTCGCCACCCAAATAAGCATCATCTACTTCGACTCTGCCGGAAAGAACGGTTGTAAGCTCACGCTCATACATAACCTGCATGAGCTTGTGTTTAACCCTCCAGGCAGCAGGATAGCTGATTCCGAGAAGTCTTCTGAGTTCCAGAACTGAAATGTTGTTTTTGCTCTGAGTCATAAGAAGCATTGCCTGAAACCACTTCGTCAGAGGCAGTTTTGTAGATTGAAAAATGGTTCCTTCGTTCAGCGTAACCTGCTTTCGACAGGAGCTGCACTGGAAAACCTTAACAGAACTGCTATTGCCGGTGCTCTTGCGATAAATATACGGGTGGTCTGCACCACATTCTGTACAGCGGAAC
>JBBQXT010000080.1:0-14350 GCA_038209415.1 Geobacterales bacterium | reverse complement strand
TTCTGGGTGGCATCTCCTTTCAGACTCCGCAGGACCGGATAGAAACGCCGCCCGCGCCTCTCAACAGTGTTTTCTCCCTGTATCAGACCAAAGACGAGGCCTTGAAGCACGCGGAAACGGTTGAAACCTATCTGCTCGTGTTCGAGGAATCGGTGCGCGGCCTCCCGGTCGGAGCCCCGGTGGATCTGCGGGGAGTGACCGTGGGCGAGGTGACCAAGATCGATGTGGCTCTGGGCTCCAGGAATTCGGATCTCTCCGTCCCGGTCGAGATACAGTTCTATCCGGAGCGACTGTTTGCCCAGTACCGTAACAAATCCCGGCAGATCAAGCCCCGTGACTCCCGGGCACTGCTCGATGCGCTCGTCGCGCGTGGCTTCCGTGCGGAGATCAAAAGCGGGAGTCTATTGACCGGGCAACTGTTTGTCGCAATGGATTTCTTTCCCAAGGCAGCGCCGGCTAAAATCGATTGGAGTACAAACCCACCCAAGTTTCCTGTCATTCCCGGTTCCATCGACCAATTACAGAAGAAGCTGATGCAGATTGCCCAGAAAATAGAAAAAATGCCGCTTGAGGAGCTTGCCGGCGATGCCAGAAAGACGATCCGGTCTCTTGACACCACCCTCAAGAGCGCCGAGAAACTCTTGAATAACGTGGACAGCGCACTCATCCCGGAAATGCGCTCAGTACTTGTGGAGTCGCGGCAATCACTGGAGGATGTGCGCAAGACACTGGCAGAGACACGCAAGACACTGGGCAGCGCGAACCAGGTTCTGGACAGCGATGCACCGATGCAGCTGGACCTGCACGAGACATTGCGGGAGTTGACGCGTGCCGCTCAGTCGCTGCGGGTGCTCGGCGATTACCTGGAGCAGCATCCGGAATCATTGATTCGCGGTAAACGGGGGGACAAATGATGATGCGCAGATGTGCCGATAGTACGTTGGAAGGTCTCCGGTGTAACAGGCTTGCTGTGTTAGTCGTCTGTCTTGCATTCGCAACGGCCGGATGCAGCAGATCACCACGGGTAACCTTCTATACCCTGGAGCCCGCTGCGCGGGTCGAGCCCTTTGTCGCAGCCGCCGTTGTTCCATCGGTTGCCGTCGGTCCGGTCACACTTCCAGAGGTGGTTGACCGGCCGCAGCTCGTGGTGCGCGTTGCCGCCAACCGTGTGGACATCCTCGAGTCGCAGCGCTGGGCCGAACCGCTCAAGAGCGAAATTCCCCGTCTCATCGCGGAGAACCTGGGGCGACTGCTCGGATCAGACCGGGTGTCGTCGTATCTGCAGCATGCCGGTGCCAATGCGGACTACCGGGTGTTGCTGGACTTCCAGCGTTTCGAATCGTCTGCGGGGGAGGCCGTCACCATTGAAGCAGTCTGGTCCTTGCGCAAAGGCACAGGCGGTGTTCCGAAAACCGGCCATTCGCTGGTGCGCGAGCCGGTGGCTGCCGCAGGCTACGACCCCCTGGTGGCAGCCTACAGCCGGGCGCTGCTGGCGGTGAGCCGCGATCTGGCAACGGCAATCCGAGCAGAAACTGCCGTGGGACACTGATCCTGGTGGGCCTTGTGACGGTATCTGACTCTGTTCGTAACCAGTTATCACAATTTCAGGAGGTTTAACATGCTTGTCGGAAATCGTATGACCCTGCACCCAATCACCGTTTCGCCACACAGCTCTGTAGCAGATGCGATGGCCATCATGCGTGAGCGAAAGATCCGGAGACTGCCGGTGCTCGATAGTCTCGGCCACCTGGTCGGTATCGTCTCCGACAGAGATATTCTCCGGGCCTTGCCATCTCCTGCTACATCACTGGCAAAATGGGAAATCCCCGGGCTGCTCGACAAGCTCATGATCGAAAAAGTCATGACCACAGGTGTTATTTCCATTCCCGAAGATACCCCGCTGGAAGAGGCTGCACGCATCATGGCCGACAGCAGAATCGGGGGTCTTCCCGTGATGAGAGGCGAGGCCCTGGTCGGCATCATTACCGAATCGGACCTCTTCAAGGTTTTACTGCAACTTCTGGGCGGCCGCAGAAGCGGTGTGCGCATCTCGGTAACAACTCCCGGCGACAAGGGTACCGTCGCCAAGATCACCGCGGCAATTTTCGGAGCAGGGGGCAACATTGTCGGATTCGGCATCAGTGAACGGGCGGATAACGATGACACCGAGTGGGTGATCACGTTCAAGGTGCAGGGAGTCTCCAAGGATACACTTGTGGAAGTCATCCGGCCCGTGGTAAAGGCAATTCTTGATGTGCGCGAAACATGACGGACCACTCTCCGCATTAGATTCTCAACAGCCTGCTAACGCCCCGCATCTTCTGTACAAAATGCGGGGCGTTGTCGTATCTGCCGGACAATCCGTAATTCTGATAAAAAGTGGTCGTCTGTAATCGGGACAACAAAACGAAAAAAGGGGGACATACCCTGTTAAAGGTAGTCCCCCTTTTATTATATT
This sequence comes from Geobacterales bacterium, assembly GCA_038209415.1. Taxonomy (GTDB): domain Bacteria; phylum Desulfobacterota; class Desulfuromonadia; order Geobacterales; family Pseudopelobacteraceae; genus CAIPTY01. Next base: position 11,892 of record JBBQXT010000080.1, on the reverse strand, counting down.
ACGAGAGCGGTCTGTCAGCCGAGTTTATTGACCAGAAGGGTCAGGCGGGACACGCTACGGGATGCGTTGGAACGGTGGAGGACACCCTTTGAAGCCGAGGCGTCAATGACCGGAATCGCAGCTTTCAGGGCAGCGGTTGCAGCTTCCTTGTCTTTGGCATCTACTGCTTCGCGCACTCTTTTGACGTATGTTTTCAGCGTAGACGTAACGTGCCGGTTACGGGCGTTCCGTTTCACATTCTGTTTGATCCTTTTGATTGCCGATTTGTGATGTGCCAAACTGCACCTCCCTGAACACGTATATACGCGGTTTATTATGCTAAAGCAGATTTAATACCACTTAGTTCGATATGCTGTCAAGCAAATTATGATTGTATCCGTACAAGCCGGCCATCCACCAGAAGTTTTCCTTCCGTGAAAAGCCTGATCGCTTCGGGAAAGGTACGATGCTCTTCGGCCTGAATGCGCGCGGAAAGGGTCTCTTCCGTATCATCCTGCTCCACGGGTACCGGTACCTGAAGGATGATCGGGCCGGTGTCCGTGCCATTATCCACAAAATGTACCGTACACCCTGAAAATTTGACCCCGTAATCGAGGGCTTGCTGTTGTGCATGCAGACCGGGAAAGGAGGGCAGCAGGGCAGGGTGGATGTTCATGATGGCATTGGGAAAGGCCTTGACCATGACGTCGGAGAGTATCCGCATGAAGCCCGCCAGCACGACCAGCTCCACACCGTAACTGTGCAGGATTTCCACCAGGGCTGTATCGTATTCCCTGCGTCTTTTGAAAGCGTTGTTCTCATGAATAACAGCCGGGATGCCGTGCATTTGTGCCCGCATCAGGGCAAATGCGTCGGGGCTGTTGCTGATAACACAGGCGATTCGTGCGTCAAGTTCGCCGGACTCGATCCTGTTTATGATGACCTGCAGATTGGAACCGTTGCCGGAGACCAGGACCGCCAACACACATGTATGTTGCAGACGATTCATCATTCCACCAGCTGGACACATTCGGCGCCCTCGGGACAGGCGCTTATCTCACCAATCATCCAGGCCTGGTCACCGAGACCCTTTAAACGATCGATAATATCTTCAGCTTCTTTTTCCGTTACAACAAGCACCATGCCGATCCCCATATTGAAGGCCCGGTACATCTCATCACGCTGGACGTTACCGGCCTCACGGAGAATATCGAACAGGGCAGGGCGCTCCCATCTGTTCAACTGAATGTCAGCCCGGCAGCCACGAGGCAGGATCCGGGGTACATTCTCCAGAAGGCCGCCACCGGTAATATGAGCGATGCCGTTGATCCTGAAATCTTTCGTAAGGTTCAGCATGGAGCGGACATAGATACGGGTCGGTGTGAGCAGCTCTTCCGCAACCGTGCGGCCGGTCCCAGGGAAAAGGGAGTCTATCGAAAGCCCCATATGCTCGAAAACCAGCTTGCGGACCAGGGAATAACCATTGCTGTGAAGACCGCTGGAGGCTATGCCGATCAGGCGGTTGCCGACCGCTATGCTGGAACCGTCAATAATATTTTCCCGATCCACCACACCGACCGTAAAACCGGCCACATCATACTCGCCATCGGCATAAAAACCGGGCATCTCAGCAGTCTCACCGCCAATCAGCGCACAGCCCGCCTGCCGGCATCCTTCGGCGATTCCCTTGACAATCTGAGCGGCTTTTTCAGGAACAAGCCGTCCGGTTGCCAGGTAATCCAGGAAAAAGAGCGGTTCAGCGCCCTGAACGATGATATCGTTGACACACATGGCAACCAGATCTATCCCGACGGTATCATGACGATCCGCCATGAACGCAATCTTGAGCTTGGTTCCGACACCATCGGTACCGGAGACCAGAACCGGGTTCTTGTACTTGGCCGCATTCAGGGAGAAGAGGCCGCCGAAACCGCCGATTTCCGCCATGACTTCGGGCCGGAAGGTTGACTTCACCAGAGGCTTGATCATTTTGACAAAGCTGTTGCCGGCCTCGATGTCTACACCGGCATCTTTATAGGTAATTCCATTCTCACTCACACACAACCTCCTCAAGCAAAGATACTTTTTTAGAACATGGGTCATGAAAAGTCAATTTCAAACTGGCTGATCATGACGAAACTGAGTGATTCAGAACGATTACACTTGACAAATCACCATGTTTTGGGATTATTAACACTCACATGCGTACGATGAGATTTAACATAGCAGCACTCTTGATCAGTCAGGCGATCCTGCTGCTTGCGATCACCGACCCTGCCCGGGCCGATATCTACCGCTATGAAGATGACGAAGGTATTGTTCACTTCACCGACGCCCCCACGGACAGGCGCTTCAAGGTTTTCATGCGCGACCTCAAAAAAGACCTGAAACTGCGTACAAAAATGCAGCTTCCCCGCTCGGTGAACCCCGCCGAATATGATCAAATCATAGCATCCTGTGCCACGAAATACGGGGTAAATCCTTGTCTGATCAAGGCGGTCATCCACGCCGAATCAGGTTACAACCCCAACGCCGTCTCCCGCAAGGGCGCCAGCGGTCTGATGCAGCTCATGCCCGGCACCGCCCGGTCGCTCAAGGTCAGCAACAGTTTTGATCCCAAGGACAACGTGGAGGGTGGGGTCAAATATCTGCGTTTTCTGCTTGATACGTTCCGTGGTGATGTTTCTCTGGCAGTCGCAGCCTATAACGCCGGTCTGAACAAGGTAGCCAAGTATGGCGGTATCCCCCCCTACAACGAAACACGCACCTATGTAAACCGGGTTCTTTCCTATATGCAATCCTATCAGGCCAACTAGTCGATGACGTCGCCCGCTGCTTCCCCTATCCTTAATCTGCCCAATATACTGACTCTGACAAGGATTGCCACGATCCCCCTGATTGCAGCCCTGCTGATGTCACCCACGCAGTCGGCCAGTTTTTGGGCCGCCGTACTCTTTTCGCTGGCCTCGATCACCGACTGGCTCGACGGCTATCTTGCCCGCCGGATGGGGATCGTGACTGTTTTCGGAAAATTTCTCGACCCTATCGCCGACAAACTGATTGTCATGGCAGCCCTGATCATGATTCTCCCTTTCGGACGGGTACCGGCCTGGATGGTACTGGTTATTCTCGGGCGTGAGATCATAATTACCGGACTGCGGGGTATCGCTTCCAGCGAGGGGATCGTCATCCAGGCCAGTGAACTGGGGAAGTTCAAGACGATCTTTCAGATTGTCGCGATTATCGGACTGCTCCTGCATTATGATTACAACTGGTTTTTCGGGATAGAGCATGTATGGCTGCACGTGAACATGCACAATATGGGCATGTTTTTTCTCTGGATAGCAACCCTGCTCACGGTATGGTCAGGCGTGGATTATCTGGCCCGCTTCATCAGGATTATTGCCCGCTGACCGGTCGGTCAGTTCAATTTATCCAGAATTACGTCAAATTTTTCGCCACCACGGCTGAATCTCACCCGATCCTTCTGGATTTCCTCCACCCTGGCACCTTCAATCACAGAACCTTTTGATACCGTTATTCCGTTGACCATAGCCAGACTTTCAGCACCACCATCCTGAAAAGCGATGCCATCCACCTTGAAAGCCGGCCTGGCCGGGGTTGCGGCCGGTGGCAAGGGTGAGGGGAACACTGGCTTTGGTTCGGGCGCCTGTACAGCCTGCGGAGCAACCGCAACAGGTTTTACAAGCCCGGCCTGCTGTCGAGTTATACGTGCTTGGGGAGATCCCGGTGAGTCTGCCAGTGCAGCTCGGACCGTTTTTGGCAGAGTTGATTGCTGGCCGATTGTTTGAATAACAGCTGGTATGGCAACTGGTACGGACGGAAGCACAGTAATGGCGGGAGGTTCGGCCTTGACCTCTGTTCCTGGTGCCCGAGACGTCTGAACAGATACAGATGCGGAGTCACTCTTCATAAAAAGATATGCGGCGCTACCGCCGCAGGCAAAGATGGCCATGGCCGCCATAAAAGCGCCCATGGAGGAAATCCTGCGGGATGCCCCCCCCTTCAGGATCTCTGCATCAATCTTGAAAGAATCCGGTTTTCGCGCAGCTTTATCGTGCTCCAGCCTTTTTAATGCCTTCAGTATGGAACTCATAGTTCAGCTCCCTTTCAGTGATGGAACCCTGTGGTTCCTGTCGTATCGGGAGAGGGCCGCCAAGGTCAACTCTCCCAGGGATTCATTGAGCGGGATTCCCTTGGCGTGCTGAAATTTCCTTACCGCTGTAGCTGTAGCGATGCTGTAGGCGCCGTCGATTGCATCCTGATAGAAACCGGCCTGTTTGAGAAGCTGCTGCAAGGCCCGAATCTCGAAACGCCTTTCGCCCGGGGAAAGGGTGTCGGGAATCTGTCCGAAATTTTGCCAGACCAGGTAGTACGTGCCGCTGATAATGGAAGCAAGATCGGCCTGTGGAAGTGTATGGCTGCCAAACAGGGCAGGGTAGACCGACAGTGAACCGTTTCGGGCAGAGGTTACGGCATAGCAGTATTCTCCCAGGTTCCCTGTTATCCTGGTTGCGACAACAAACGGCAGATCGTAACGGATAATATCATCCAATGAACCCTTGAAAAGGGTGACACGCAGGTTTCGCTTGGCAGCGATACGTCTGAACATATCCGGGATATCCAGACCTTCGCTGAAGACCTTGATCGGGCGTGCAGCCCACTTTTGTGCCAGGGCGTTGAACACAAGAATATGGGTATCGTTCTGATCGTATGAAACAATCTCCTGGCCCAGTTTGTCTGCCGTGACGGCCGCTGCCTTTTCTGATGAAACCGGCGTAGCGGAGCTTACCGTCATCTTTGACAGAAGCGTGCTGCGCTGCGCAGGAGGGTCTGCCTGTAGCCACATGATAGAGAACCCTGCCAGGCAGATCAATACAACAAGCGCAAGTATGCCGGCAGAGACTGTAGAGAGGCGGCGGCCTTGAGAAGGGTTAAGCAGTTCCCACATGCCGCGGACTACAATGCCGGGCGTGATACGGCGGCGCTCATCGCCATAGGCTATCAGCAGTGCCCTGTCGCAGAGGATATTGATCATGCGGGGGACACCGCGAGTAGAGAAATATATCAATGCAGTAGCCGCTTTCGTGAAGGAGACACCGCCGGTTTCTCCCGCAACCTCCATGCGCTGCCTGATGTAGTATCGGGTTTCCTCCATGCTCATTGAACGAAGCTTGTAACGCACAGCTATCCGCTGGTTCAACTGCCGTAGATCCGGCCGGTCCAGGAGAGCTTCCAGTTCCGGTTGTCCGGCCAGAATGATCTGAATAAGTTTGTCATTTTCCGTTTCAAGGTTCGAGATCAGCCGGATCTGCTCCAGGACTTCCCGCGGAAGGGTCTGGGACTCATCAATCACCAGCACAACCGTCCGGCCTGCTGTTGTCTCTGCCAGCAGAAAACGGTTGAGTTCGGCGAGAAGCTCATTTGCGTACTCACTCCTGGCGTCAATGCCAAACTCGGAATTTATGCTGCGCAACAGTTCGATACTCGTTAGACAGGGATTGAAAATCAGGGCGGTACGATAGGCATCATCCTGGAGCTGTCCGAGCAAGGTTCGCAATATCGTGGTTTTACCGGTACCAACCTCTCCGGTCAGCGCAATAAAGCCATAATGATTATTGATGCCGTAGAGAAGATGTGCGAAGGCTTCCTTATGGTTTCTGCTGAGGTAGATGAAGCGGGGATTGGGTGTCAGGGTAAACGGTTTTTCTTTGAATCCAAAATATGTTGTGTACATAGTTGCGGCACCGTCAGTTCTTGCTGCACGACATGATTTTACTGTTGTATATTTCACACATTCAGATATTATTTTCAAGTAAAATCAAATAGATTCTGCATGCGCGGGCAGCCCCTCGCAGCACCTAAATGACAGGCGACCCATACGTAATGCGATACATTTCATCTGTTTCAACGACACCTGCTCCATCAGCCCATCCCGTTGCATTAACAGTCGAACAACAGGCGGTTGCGTCAGTCTATCCCTGCAAGGTGTCCGGCTATTATGCTGGCCTGATCGGAGCAGCGGGAGATGCCATCTGGCGGCAATGCATGCCGGACCCCCGTGAACTTGAAGATCAGACACAGACCGCAGATCCTCTTGCAGAAGATGCCCTTAGCCCGGTACCGGGACTCATTCATCGCTATCCTGACCGGGTAGTGCTGCTCGTATCGAATCGCTGCCCGGTTTATTGCAGGTTCTGCATGCGCAAACGGCATGTCGGTGCCGGAGATAATATCCCGCTTGTCCCGGACAGGCTGGATAAAGCCATTGAGTATATCCGTTCAACTCCCGCAATTCATGATGTAATCCTCTCCGGCGGCGATCCCCTCATGCTTGAGGATGCATCACTGCAGATGATTTTGAGACGGCTGCGGAGCATTCCGCATGTGAAGATCATCAGGATCGGTACGCGTGTCCCCGTTACCCTGCCGGAACGGGTAACTCCGGAACTCTGCAGCATGCTGAAGAGCTTTCATCCGCTCTACATCAATACCCATTTCAACCATCCTGCCGAGATTACAGTTGCTTCTGCACGGGCGTGCGGATTGCTGGCGGACGCTGGGATTCCACTGGGCAACCAAACCGTTCTGCTGCGGGACGTCAACGACGACATCTCCGTCATGCGAGAGCTCATGACCGGCCTGCTGGGCATTCGCGTCAAGCCCTATTATATCCATCAGATGGATCTGATCAAAGGTACGGCACATTTCAGGACACCCGTTACGCGGGGACTGGAGATCATGCGGGCCTTGCGCGGACATATCAGCGGGATGGCGGTACCTCATTACGTGATCGATCTGCCGGGGGGCAAGGGCAAGGTGGCTTTGCTGCCGGACGAATGGGAAAGGGAAGGGGACCTGCTGATCCTGAAGACTTATCAGGGTGAGCGTATTGCCTACCGTGACATTAAAGAGACTCGGGAGTGAATGCAATTACATCATCTATCCGCAGCGCACCCGCAAACAGCATCACCAGACGATCAACCCCCAGAGCGATTCCCGCGGAGGGCGGCATCAGCGACAATTCTGTGAGAAACGGTTCCGGAATCGGCAGGGCAGGGTAGCCATTTTCCGTGCGCTTACGGTTTGCCTCCAGGAAGCGTGCCCGCTGTTCGGCAGGATTATTGAGTTCACTAAATCCGTTGGCCAATTCCAGGCCGCCGGCATACAGTTCGAAACGCTCTGCAACTGAAGCATCTCCCGGTTTGGGTCGGGCCAAGGCCGCCATCTCGATCGGATAATCAACCAAAAGTACCGGTTTGATCTGCGCGAGTGCCGGCTCGATGCGCGTGACCATGATTTCGTCGAAACTCCCGTCTCTGACGGCATCCTCCATGGAAACAGCACCCCATTTCCTGAAAGCATCGCGGACGGTTATTCGAGTAAATACCTCATCAAGAACAATAGATATATGATCGTAACTTACCGTATTAGAGCTAAAACATGTTTCGGCAACATATTGCAGCAACTGTTCACAATCGTGCATCAGATCCGCATAGTCACTGTCCGCCCGGTACCACTCCAGCATGGTAAACTCAGGGACATGCCGCGAGCCTCGTTCACCACTACGCCAGCAGCGGCAAATCTGGAAAATACTGTCGTGTCCTCGGCACAATAGCCGTTTCATGCATATTTCCGGAGAGGTGTGCAGATAACTGTCACCTGAGCGGAAGGGCTCGATATGCTCCTCGGGTGCATTGGCCGGAATACGCAGGGGGGTCTCTACTTCCAGAAATCCACGGGATTCAAAAAAAGAGCGCAGAGCCTGAATAATCCGGGCCCGCAGTATGAGGTTATTGTTCTGAAAGGACATAAGGATGCACCATAAAAGAAAGGCGAGTCATCATGGTGACTCGCCTTTGGTATACTGTGGGTTACGTGCCTGAATCAGCCCTTGACACGGGTTGAATACTCTCCGGTGCGGGTATCGATGGTAATCAGTTCGCCCTCCTCGATAAAGGGCGGGACCCTGAGCGTACAACCGGTTTCAAGCGTGGCAGGCTTGGAATCGCTGCCGCTGGTATCACCCTTGGCCCACGGGTCAGTCTGGGAAACCCGCAGATTGACAAAGTTAGGCAGCGTAACACCAATGGCTTTCTCACCGTAGATGAGTACATCAACCTTGCAGTTTTCCAGCAGGTAGTTTTTTGCATCCCCCATGGCATCTTCCTCCATGACGATCTGTTCGTAGTTCTGCTGATCCATGAAGGTATAATGGCTGCCTTCCTTATACAGATACTCCATCTGCCGCTCATCGAGACTCGCAGGTTCAAAGGACTCGCCGGAACGATAGGTTCTGTCAAGGATCGTGCCGTTGATCATGTTGCGCATCTTGGTGCGATAGAGTGCCTGTCCCTTGCCCGGTTTGACAAAATCAAAGGCAATCACAAGGTAGGGAGCATTATCCAGAGTTATTTTCAGGCCTTTTTTCAAATCGGCTACGCTGTACATTGTTTCCTCGCAAAATGTGAATTATGAAACAAGACAAGCCCATCACAATAGGAGACGGGCCTGCAAGGTGTGGTATACCTCAAGCGAATGATTATTTGGCGCGGTAGGTGATGCGTCCGCGGGTCAGATCGTAGGGTGAAAGCTCAACGGTGACTTTGTCACCCGGAAGAATCTTGATGAAATACTTGCGCATCTTTCCCGAAATATGAGCTAAGACCACATGTTCATTTTCCAGCTTGACACGAAACATGGCGTTGGGCAGTGGCTCGATAACGGTTCCTTCGACTTCAATTGCTTCTTCTTTACTCATTGCAACGGTGCTCCTTGATTGCATCATGTGATTGAACAGGAATACATTACTGATGGATGTTCAAAATTGCAAGCTTAATTAGTGCCCCAAGATAAATTGCCCATAAGCTATATTATGTCAAGTACGATGTATCCTGGGGTACAAATGCTGAATTACAGGTGGATATGACCTTTCCGAGAAACAATCGGCGCCCCCCTCACAATCCACCGTCGGATAAAAAAAGCCAAATGGGGAAAGTATGGCCGGAGGTCGAACATTATATAAAACTTCAGAATTTCCTTTTATCGATCACACGGTCAGCTTTGCCTTCATGGCGCGGGATGCTGTTCGGTTCAACCAGTTTGACGGTGACGCCAACCCCCAGCACCGAGTCGATCTTCTTCTCCACCGCTTCCAGGAAGGCCCGCTGTTTCTTCATTTCGTCAAAGAAGATATTCTCGGTAACCTCGATGCAGACCTCCAGAACATCCAGTGAGCCCTTGCGGTCAACTACCAGCTGGTAATGGGGCTCACAGCCTTCTATGGCAACCAGCACCTCTTCGATCTGAGACGGGAACACATTGACGCCCTTGATGATCAGCATATCGTCAGTGCGGCCCATGGTTTTCTTCATCCGGGCCATGCTCCGGCCGCACTCGCAGGCCGAATACCCCAGGCTGGTTATGTCACGCGTGCGGTAGCGGATCATCGGGAAGGCTTCCTTGCAGATCGAGGTAAGAACCAGCTCGCCGACACTTCCCTGCGGCAGCACTCTGCAGGTCTCCGGGTCTATAATTTCCGCAATAAAGGCATCTTCCGCGATATGCATCCCGCATTTATACTGACATTCACCGGCGACACCCGGCCCGATCATCTCCGACAGACCATAATTGTCGGTGGCACTGATACCCAGACGGGATTCGATCTCCTTGCGCATGGCCTCGGACCAGGGCTCGCCTCCAAAAAGTCCGACTTTGAGCGACAGGGATTTTGGATCTAACCCCAGCTTATCGATCCGGTCCGCAATGGTAATGGCATAGCTGGGGGTACAGACCAGAGCGGTAGATTTGTAGTCCTGCATGATCATGATCTGTTTTTCTGTATTACCGCCGCTCATGGGTATAACGGCCGCTCCGATCGTTTCCGAGCCATAATGCAGCCCGAAGGCGCCGGTAAACATGCCGTAACCGAAGGCGATCTGTACGACATCATCATGGGTGACACCAGCAGCGGTCATGAACCTGGCAACCAGGTTAGACCAGGTTTTCAGGTCATTTTTGGTATAGCCGACAACCGTCGGCTTGCCGGTTGTGCCGGATGATGAATGGATGCGAACGACTTCCCGCAAGGGAACCGCAAACATGCCATAAGGGTAGTTGACGCGCAGGTCTTCCTTCGTGGTAAAAGGCAATTTGGAGAGATCCGCCAGGGAGGTAATGTCTTCCGGGACTATGCCCAGTTCGTTGAACTTGGTGCGGTAACAGGTGACGTTTTTATAGACACGGTTGAGCGTGGCCTGAAGCCGTTCCAATTGCAGTTGTTCAAGGACCTCTCGGGACATGCACTCATGTTGGGGGTCCCAAATGTTGTTCTGCATCACGACCTCGTTGGAGTGATAATATTATTCATACAGCAACGCTTCATCTACGATCCGTTTTACCTGAGCAATGGCTTCATCGATCGGTAGAAGCTGCATATCTCCGCTCTTGCGGTTCTTCAGCTCGACCTTCCCTTCAGTCAGGCCCTTGCTGCCTACGACTATCCGCAGCGGGATGCCGATCAGGTCATTGTCCTTGAACTTGACACCCGGACGCTCATCCCGGTCATCAAAAAGCACATCGATACCGAGTTTTTCAAGCTTGAAATAGATCTCCTCTGCCTCGGCCAGGACGCCCTTTTCCTTGGCAGGGTTAAGCGCCACCACTGAGCAGTGGAACGGCGCCAACGGGATCGGAAAGATGATGCCGTTCTCGTCGTGATTCTGCTCGATGGAGGCGGCCACGGTACGTCCGATACCGATGCCGTAGCAGCCCATGAAAATGACTGTTTCCTTGCCGTCGGCATCCAGATAGGTGGCGTTGAGCTTTTCGGAATATTTGCTGCCCAGTTTGAATACGTGGCCGACTTCGATGCCGCGCCACATCTCCAATGTGCCGGATTCGCAGCGCGGGCAGGCATCACCGGGCAGCACATTGCGGATATCAATGTAGTGGTCCGGCGTGAAATCACGACCCGGATTGGCGTTGGTGTAGTGCATGTCACGTTCATTTGCGCCGATGGCCGTGTTGGAGATGGCCCGGATGGCCAGGTCGGCAATAACCGGCACCTGCAACTTGAGGCCGATGGGACCGAGGAAGCCGATCGGCGAACCGGTGATGGACAGAATCTGCTCCTCGGTGGCCATCTGGATTTCGTCCCAGCCCATGGAGTTCTTGAGCTTGATTTCGTTCAGTTCGTGATCGCCGCGCAGAAGGGCCATCACGAACTGGTCTTTATCGGAAACGTAGATCAGGGTCTTGATGGTTTGGTCAGGCGCTAGACTCAAAAATGCGGCCACGTCGGCAATGGTTTTCATGTCGGGAGTCGGGGTCTTGGCCAGCGCCAGCAGTTCTGCGGGGGTTGTATCGGCTACTGCCCGCACCTCGGCCTTCTCCACGTTGGCGGCATAACGACAAGCGTCACAGGAAACAATGGCATCTTCACCCGATTCGGCCAGAACCATGAATTCATGGGAAGATGAACCGCCAATACTGCCGGTATCGGCTTCAACCGCCCTGAAATTGAGTCCGCATCGTTCGAAGATGCGCATATAGGCGTTGTACATCTTCTCGTAGGACTTGTCGGCGGCGGCACCGTCCACATCAAAGGAGTAGGCATCTTTCATGATGAACTCACGCCCGCGCATCAGGCCGAAGCGCGGACGAATCTCATCACGAAACTTGGTCTGGATCTGATAAAAATTGACCGGCATCTGACGGTAACTCTTTATCTCGCGCCGCACCATATCGGTAATGACCTCTTCATGGGTTGGCCCCATGCAGAACTCGTTGTCCTTGCGATCCTTGAAGCGCAGGAGCTCCTTGCCATAAAACTGCCAGCGACCGGATTCCTGCCACAATTCAGCCGGCTGAACACTCGGCATGAGCATCTCG
>JBBQXT010000079.1:0-14507 GCA_038209415.1 Geobacterales bacterium | reverse complement strand
GTCGCTGGGTAGCCACGTACGGAAAGGATAACCGCTGAAAGCATCTAAGCGGGAAGCCTCCTTCAAGATTAGGTATCCCTGGGTGTAACAACCCCTGAAGACCCGTTGAAGACTACAACGTTGATAGGCCGGGTGTGTAATCACAGCAATGTGTTTAGCTTACCGGTACTAATCGGTCGTGAGGCTTGACCATAAAAATGAAATACGGCCCGGGGAGGGGCAACTCTCCCCAGGTCGATATAAATCGAATCAACATACTTATAAAAACCTAAACAAAACCACAAAAATGCAATTGAGTAAAAGTCAGGCTTGCCTAACAACGGACTACGTTGCAAGGCACAGCATGTGGATGCAGATGCAAGGCGCATGAGGAGCAGGGCACGAGGCGTACATGGATGTACGTCGAGTGGAATGCGATGAATGCAACGAAGCAGATGCGCCACAGGCGAAGCCTCATAGATTTCTCGGTGGCTATGCCGAGGGGGTCACACCCGTTCCCATCTCGAACACGGAAGTTAAGCCCCTCAGGGCCGATGATACTGCACGGGTAGCTGTGTGGGAAAGTAGGTCGCCGCCGGGAATAAAATAAAACAGCCCCTTCACTTCACGGTGAAGGGGCTGTTTTGCGTCTGAAACGCTTGGTAGAGATTGTAGTCTCTGTTATAGTATCCGTACTTTGTCTGCTGTCAGGAATCTCATACCGTGCCTGATTCTCTCCCATCACAAGCTTGGCGCCTGATTGACTCAGGTCTGTCGGATGGCCCGCGCAACATGGCCATCGACGAGGCACTGGTGCATGCATTTGCCCCTGGAATCTCTCTGCCTGTATTTCGTCTCTACGGCTGGAAACCGCAGACACTTTCCATCGGCCGCTTTCAGAAGGCCGCTGATGTGCTGGACCTGGAGTGCTGTCGTGAGGCAAACCTGCCGGTTGTACGGCGGATCACCGGTGGTGGTGCCATCTACCACGCCGATGAGTTGACCTACAGCATCGTCTGCTCAGCGGAACAGATACCGCCAGCCTCGTCGATTAAAGACTCCTTCCGCGTGTTGACCGGTTTCCTGATCGGATTCTATCGCAGGCTCGGCCTGGATGTCACCTACGCAGCGGATACGGCTCCCGCTGGTCAGCATTTTGGTACAAGAACCGCTTTTTGTTTTGCCGGGAGGGAGACCTTTGATATCCTGGCCAATGGAAATAAAATCGGCGGCAATGCCCAGCGCAGGCTCAGGAATGTGATATTTCAGCATGGATCAATACCCATAATAAACAGATCTGTAACAGGTCTATCGTATATGCGGGACAAGTCACCCGGTTTTGTCTCGGGCACAACGAGTCTTGATGAGTGTAATGTGAAGAGCGATGCGGACTGCCTGCGCCGGGAGATTCTGGCCGCATTCCGGAATCATTTTTCTGTCGTTTTGTCGCCTGATAAATTATCCAGTCAGGAAGCGGAATGTGCAGAGCGGCTTGTGCGGGACAAGTACACATCAGTCGGCTGGAACCTGGAAGGGGTGACGGAATGAAGATCCAGCGCAAACCGGAATGGCTGCGCAAGAAGGTCAACCAGGGCGAACAGTCCGACATGCGTCAACTGCTCGGTGAGCTGCGCTTGAATACCGTCTGCCAGCAAGCCATGTGTCCGAATATTTCAGAATGCTTTTCCTGCGGGCAGGCCACCTTCCTGATTCTCGGAAAAAACTGCACCCGCCAGTGCAGCTTCTGCAATGTGGAAAAAGACGTGCCACTGCCGGTAGACATGGATGAGCCAGCGCGCATAGCCGAAGCGGTGACCCGCCTGAAGCTCTCCCACGTTGTCATCACAAGTCCTACCCGCGACGACCTGCCGGATGGCGGCGCAACCATGTATGCATCGACGGTGGCTGCTATCCGCCTCCATTCCCCGATAACCAGGATCGAACTGCTGATTCCCGACTTCCTGGGCCAGCGACAAAGCCTGGAGTGTATTGCTACCTCGCAGCCTGATATCATCGCTCATAATGTCGAGACCGTTCCGAGATTGTATCATGTCCGTTCCGGGTCGGAGTACCGGAGATCTCTGGATGTGCTCCTGATGTGCCATGAGCTGGCCCCGGAAATCAGAACCAAATCCGGTTTCATGCTGGGCATGGGAGAAAGTGAAGCAGAGGTTGTACAGGTTATGCGGGACCTGCGGGCGGCAGGTTGCGCCTATCTCAGTATAGGTCAGTATCTGGCCCCCAGCCGCAATCATTACCCGGTTTATGAATACATCCGCCCAGAGGTGTTTGAGCGCTTGCGCGTTACGGCGTGTGAATTGGGTTTCTCGCATGTGGAGAGCGGCCCTTATGTCCGCAGTTCCTATCACGCCGGCCAGTATATTTAAACGAACTGATGGGCACTTTCTTATAATTTTTCTGATATAGTTACCAGAAAAATTATCAGGCGCGAGGTTTCCTATGCAGATAGAGTGGTGGTACTGGATCATAGCCGGGTTCTGTCTGATCGGTCTGGAGCTGATTGTCCCCTCCTTCACGATCATCTGGTTCGGTCTGGGAGCGCTGGTGGTGGGAATCCTCGTGGCCCTCTGGCCCGGCTTTCCCGTGGCGGGCCAGGTGTTACTCTGGTCGCTTGCGTCGATCTGCTTCACGGTCATGTGGTTCAAATACCTGAAACCGAAAACAGACCGCTCTCATGCCGGCATGTCCAAGGAGGGTATCGTCGGTGAAACCGGTATCATCATCCGTGGCACGGAGGACAGTTACGGCAAGGGCATTGTTCGCTTCCGCATCTCCGTGCTGGGCGCGGATGAGTGGGTCTGTTTTGCCGAAAAGGTATTGAAGGTCGGAGATTCGGTGCGAGTAGTTGACATAGAGGGACAGATTCTCAAGGTGGTTAAAATCTAGGGGGTATCATGCCGGGTCTAATTATTTTCGGAGTTTTCTTTGTGGTTGTTGCGGCAACCCTGTTTGCCGGGATCAAAACGGTTGCACAGGGGCAGGAGTGGATCGTTGAGCGTTTGGGCAAGTATCATGTCACGCTCAAACCGGGTCTTAACTTCATCATCCCCTATATCGATATCGTTGCCTACCGGGTATCCACCAAGGGCGATGTGCTCTCGGTCGGCGCCCAGGAGGTCATTACCAAGGACAACGCCGTCATCATCACCAATGCCATCGCCTTTATCAAGGTCACGGATCCGACCCGTGCGGTCTACGAGATTCAGAACTACGAGTACGCCATCCAGAATCTGGTCATGACCTCGCTGCGCGCTATCATCGGTCAGATGGACCTGAACAGCGCGCTGTCCGAGCGGGAGCATATCAAAGCCAGGCTGCAGGACAATATCTCCAAAGAGGTCGCTGCCTGGGGGATCTATGTGCAGTCGGTGGAGATTCAGGACATCAAACCGTCAGAATCCATGCAGAAAGCCATGGAACAGCAGGCCAGCGCCGACCGTTTCAAGCAGGCCGCCATCCTTGAGGCGGAGGGCAAGCGCGAGGCCACCATCCGTGAGGCGGAAGGGAGGCTGGAAGCGGCCAAGCGCGAGGCCGAGGCTCAAATCAGGCTGGCCGAGGCATCGGCCCAGGCCATCAAGGGCATCAGTGAGGCCATCAAGGATAACGACCTGCCGGCCGTGTTCCTGCTGGGTGACCGCTACATCAGCGCCATGCAGAAGATCGCCCTGTCGCCGAACGCCAAGCTGGTGATACTGCCGGCCGACCTTCCGGCTGCGATTCGCGGCATAATGGGCAAGGGATAAGACCCCTGGAAAAGAACAACGAATACTGGATGGACCGCGCCATTGTCGAGGCGCGCAAGGCCGAGGCCAAGGCCGAGGTGCCGATCGGCTGCGTGATCGTGCATGAGGGCAGGATCATCGCCCGCGGCCATAACCTGCGCGAGTCGCGACAGGACCCGGCAGCGCACGCCGAACTGATCGCCATCAGAAAAGCCGCCCGGAAGCTTGCTTCCTGGCGGCTTTTGAACTGCACCCTGTATGTCACACTGGAACCCTGCACCATGTGCATGGGGGCCATTATCCTGTCACGTGTTCCTACCGTTGTCTTCGGCTGCTATGACCCCAAGGGTGGGGCGGCTGGTTCGCTCTACGACCTCTCCGGCGATTCCCGTCTCAATCACTCCGTCGCACTGGTGCCGCGCGTTCTCGAAGCCGAATGTTCCGGACTGCTCAGCTCGTTTTTTGCTGATCTGCGGGCCCGCAAGAGGGCTGTTGCACCTCGCTGATGGCTCCGTATTCCTCCGGCGTATTCACATTCAAAAATGATGTCATCGAGCCGCTTACGCGCTGAATCTCATCCCATGGGACCAGGCGCGTCTTCAGGCGGGCCAGTATGTCGAGGATCTTGCGCTGGTCGCTTTGGATGGCATGCTCGAAGACTGTTTTGCATTCCGACGAGTATACGGCATGCAGGGGTTCCTGGCCGCCCGCACTGAACGGGATGACCGCATCGAATCCACTTTGCTGCAGTTCGCAGAGATAGCGGATAATGGCCGGATCGACAAAGGGCATGTCGCAGGCGGTAACGAAGGTCCGTTCAGTGGCGCTGTGGGCCAGGGCCGAGTGCAGACCGGCGATTGAACCGAAACCGGGATAGATGTCGGGTACCGTGCGGCAGGGCAGAAAGGCATACTCCTCCGGTGAATTGGTAACGATGATCACCTCATGAAACAGGCGCGCCAGTGTCTGGTAAGTACGGGTGATGATCGGTGCGCCGTCAACCTCCAACAATGCTTTGTTGGTGCCCATGCGGCTGGATGAGCCACCGGCCAGGATGGCTGCGGTGACGCCCGCTAGCTTGGCACAGTCGGGATACGGCTCAATCAGTTCAGGATGGCAGTAAACCGTGAACTTGCCGCCCCTGACATAGCCGACCAGGCAAATGCCGCTCTGCTCGCATAAGCGTATCGCCATGTCGGTGGGGGAGGTGCGCGATGCGATCAGCCGCACACCCAGCAGGGCCGCTTTGGCCACCATCTCGGTGGAGACCCGGCCCGAGGTTACCAGCAGGGTGTCGCTCAGGTCTATGCCCTTAAATAACGCTTCTCCGGCTATCCGGTCCAGTGTGTTGTGGCGCCCAAGATCCTCGGCATACAGCAACAGCTCACCGGTTCGGCCCACGGCTGCCGAATGGATGCCGCCATGGTTCCGGTATTGTTCGGCGCGGTGGGAAAGGTGGTTCATCAGGGAAAAGATGTCACCCGGCTGTACCGGATCAAGGTTGGCAGTAGTCTCTCTCGCGACAACGTCCGGCATTGCGAAACTGACGCCAGTGCCGCAGCCGGAGGTCAGTACCGGTTTGAGGCGCTCGGGCAATTCGCCCTTGATGCGCACATTGGCAGTGCCAAAATCCTCGCAAACACTGAACAGCTCGAAATCAGAAAGATTCTGAACGAAATTCTGCAGCAGCAGGAAGCCGGCTACCAGGAAACGCAGGTCGTGGGGCGAACCGATCAGGGTGGCAATTTCCCGACCGTTGACAATCAGCTGCACGGGAAATTCCTTGACCACCTGGCCTTCTGTGGCGTGAAGTGCACTATCTTGATAATTGAAAAATAATCGGGTTGCTTGTTTCATGTGTGGGCCGCCTGACCCTGATAAACAGGATAAGTTTGTTCACGAAAATAGTTCAGCAAAAACCCTCGGAAATATTTTCTAACGTACTAAAAAAAAGGGGAAGCGCTGTGAGCTTCCCCTTGAACATGGTGATCCGGAACAGCGGTTTAGCCTGCCAGTCCGAAGGTTTCGTGCAGGACACGGACTGCCAGTTCGGTGTACTTTTCGTCGATAACAACCGACACTTTGATCTCCGAGGTGGAGATCATCTGGATGTTGATGCTGTTCTGGGCCAGAGCTGTGAACATGCGGGTGGCGACACCGGCGTGACTGCGCATGCCGAGGCCGACAATGGAAACCTTGCTGATGTTCTCATCGCAGACAACCCCTTTGGCAAGGATGTCTTTGGCCACCTCGTTCGTAATAACCTGGGCCTGTTTGAGGTCAGCCTTAGTCACGGTAAAGGTAAAGTCAGTCATACCGGCAGAGCTGACATTCTGGACGATCATGTCGACCGATATATTTGCGTCGGAGAGAGCTGTGAGGATCCTGGCTGCAATGCCCGGTTTGTCAGGCACGCCCATGACGGCGATTTTGGCCTCGTTTTTGTCGTATGCAACCCCTGAAACAAGAATCCCTTCCAGATCCTTATCCTCCCTGGTAACCATGGTACCGGTGTTTTCATTGAGACTTGAGCGTACGTGAACATCTACATTGTATTTTTTGGCAAATTCGACGGAACGGATCTGCAGAACCTTGGCTCCCAGACTGGCCAGTTCCAGCATCTCATCGTAAGAGATCTTTTCCATCTTGCGGGCTTCTTTACAGATATTGGGGTCGGTCGTATAGACACCATCCACGTCAGTATAAATCTCGCAGACGTCTGCCTTGAGAGCTGCCGCAATGGCGACCGCCGAGGTGTCGGAACCACCGCGGCCCAGAGTGGTGACGTTGTTGGCGGCATCAATCCCCTGGAATCCGGCCAGGATCACGATGGTGCCTTCCTTCAGGTCGGCGCGGATGTTCTTGTCATCGATGCTTTCGATGCGGGCCTTGGTGCAGGAACTGTCGGTAATGATCGGCACCTGCCAGCCCTGATAAGACTTGGCCTTGTAGCCCATCGATTTCAGGCACATGGCCAGCAGGCCGATGGTTACCTGTTCACCGGTTGCAACCAGCACGTCATATTCCCTGCCGTCGGGGATATCGCAGATCTCGTTGGCCAGCGCAACTAGCTTGTTGGTCTCGCCCGACATGGCCGAAACAACAACAATCAGGTCATTGCCGGCATCATAGGTCTTGATGATGCGCTTGGCGACATTTTTGATGCGGTCGGTTGTGCCGATTGATGTGCCGCCGTATTTTTGGACTACAAGTGCCATGCTGCTCTCCTTCACGTGATTTAAAAGAGAAAATTGTATTCGAATTGAAGCCTATAGCAGAAAACCGCGCTGCAGGTCAAAGAAATTCTTCCGGATTCAGTTGTGCGGTCATTCGGGCCAGCACTGCCCGTGAATCCTTTCCCCGTGCCGCGATACGGATTTTTCTGCAGTCATCTCCCAGGTGCTCAAAAGTGATGCCCAAATGATCCGGCGGCAGCATGTACCCCAGTCGTTCAGACCACTCCGCAATACAGACACCGTCACCCCGGAAATAGTCATCGAAACCGAGTTCCGCGATCTCATCGCCACTGGACAGCCGGTAAAAATCGAAATGAAAGACAGGCAGAGGTCCGGGGTATTCGTTCATGATGGCAAAGGTTGGACTTGCCACCAGATGGGCACTGCCGGGTGCTACCGCCGTAACGATACCTCTTGTAAAGCAGGTCTTACCGCCGCCCAGATCGCCAAAAAGGGCCAGGAAAGACCCTTTTTGCAGGAAGGAGCCGATGATCCGGCCGATTTCTTCGGTCCGGTCCGCTGAACGGGATATCACTACCACAGGCGGCTCAGGTCTTGATGATGTTGCGGATGATGTCGATGCGCGAAACCATGCCGACCAGTTTCTTGCCGTCAACGACCGGCAGGGCATGCAGCTTGTGGCTGCTCATGATGTCGGCTGCCCTGCTGACCGGGTCGGATGGGGCAACGGTAACGACCTCCGAGGAACAGATCTCCCCGGCCGTCTGGGCGGTCATCTTCTGCAGGTCGCGTTCCAGGCTGCGTTCTCCCTCCAGCGGGATGATCCAGTCGAAGAGTGAAATGACCGTCGGGATGTGCAGGCTGCGCCCCTGCTCGATCAGGTCCGAGGCGGTTACTATGCCGCTCAGGCAGCCTTCTCCATCTACAATCGGCAGGCTGCCGAAGTGACGGGACTCAAATATCCGGGCCAGTTCACGCACTGTGGTTTCTCTGGTTACGGTGACTACATCCTTTGTCATGATATCGGCGACGGTTTTCATAATTGGTATTCTCCTCGTGTGGTTACAGGTGACCGGCATGTCCCGGTTGGAGTGCAGGTTGTTTCGTCGGGATAACGGTGACTCATCGGATCTGACTGTTCGCCGTGATCCTACCTTTTTTCAGAGCGTCGCCATGTGCGGCGCGGTGTGCTGATCAGTTTTTTGTAGGCATAGGGCAGCATTTCCTGAACATCCGAGGCGCAGATGCCGATCTCGCCCTTTTCATCCGCGACCAGGTCGGCTGCGTAACCATGGATGAAAACACCCAGACGGCAGGCGTCCCAGGCGCTGTAACCCTGTCCCAGCAGTGAGGTGATGATGCCGGTCAGCACATCCCCCATGCCGCCGGTTGCCATGCCGGGATTGCCGCTGCCATTGATGGCTGCCGTGCCGGTTGGCGATGCGACGATCGTCCTCGCCCCCTTTAGCACCAGGTATACGCCGAAATTTCGGGCAAACTCCTGGGCGATCAGTATCCGGACCGCCTCCACATCGGGGATGGACGTGCCCAGAAGCCGAGCCATCTCGCCGGGGTGCGGAGTAAGAATGATTTCGGCCGATTTCTTGCGCCGCAGAATGGTAATGTCTTCGGCCAAAGCATTCAGAGCGTCGGCATCGATTACCATCGGCAGTGAGAAGGATTCGACGATTGTCTGTACCAGGGCTGTTGTGCCTGGTCGTATGCCCAGGCCAGGGCCCAGAGCCAGGGCATCCTTGCCGGGTAGCAGCTTTTCGATGGCCGGGAAGGCGCTGCTGGTCAGATAGCCGCTGTTGGAGTCAGGCAGCGCCACGGTCATGACCTCGGTGGTCTTTGTCTCTAGGATGGCGTGCAGGCTTTCCGCGACAGCCAGCGTCACCAGGCCGGAGCCGGCTCGCATGGCACTGTTGGCGGAGAGTGCCGCGGCCCCGGTCTTTCCGGTGGAACCGGCAAGCACCAGGCAGTGGCCGAACTGGCCTTTATGGGCCTGCCGGTCGCGCCGGCGCAGCATGGGGCGGATGAAGTCGTCGTTTAGCAGGTCGAATCCGGAGGCCGTCTCCAGCAGGCGCAGGGGGATGCCGATGTCGGCAACGATCAGCCGGCTGGTGTGCTCGGCACCAGGGTAGAGGACATGCCCCAGCTTGGCAAAAGCGAAGGTGACAGTGATGGATGCGCGCACTGCATCGCCCAGTACCCGGCCGGTCGTCCCGTGGATGCCGGAGGGGATGTCCACCGCCAGCACCGGACGACCCGAGGCGTTGATGATCTCGACCGTTTCCCGGAAGACACCCTCAAGATCACTGCGCAGCCCGGTCCCGAACAGGGCATCCACAATGACGTCCGCCCGCGCGATCTCACCCATGTGCAGATCCGCCAGCTGGCCCGCACGGGGGCAGTAGGTGATCTCCTCCACGGGGAGTCTCGCCAGGTTCGTGGCGGCATCGCCGCTGATCTGGCCTCTCTCGGCCAGGATGAAGACATGTACGTCCCATCCTGCCTGACGAAGCAGGCGGGCGATGACATACCCGTCACCACCGTTGTTCCCTTTGCCGGCAATGACCACCGCAAACCCGTGTGAGCCGAACTCCTCGACGATAGCGTCCGTGCAGCTTTGGCCGGCGTTCTCCATCAGGTTCAGCCCGGGGATGCCGAACTCTTCGATGGCCCGTTTGTCGATCTCCTGCATGGTATGTACGGTTACGACCTTCATAGTTTCTCCAGGACTACCATGGCGATTGCGTTGCCGCTGTCATGTGACAATGAAAGATGGGCACTGCTCAAACCGTGTGCTAGAAAAAGTTCAATGGCCTTGCCCGATAGAATCAGTTCAGGCTTGCCCAGCCTGTCGTGGGCTACTTCGATGTCATGCCAGGATATGCCGTCTCGCAGGCCGGTGCCCAGCGCCTTCAGAAAGGCCTCTTTGGCGGCGAAACGAGCGGAATAGCTGGCCGCACAATTCTTCCTGACAGAACAGTAGGCCCGCTCCTGCTCGGTGAAGATCCGTTGCAGCAGGGCGCTGTTGTTTTCATCAACAAAGCGCTGGAAGCGCTCGATAGCGACAATATCCGTACCGATGCCTGATATCACGGGTGGGATACCTCTGCCAGTTCTGCACGGGCGTCTTCATGAAAGGTGACTTTTTTCACCGCAATGCAGCTCGAACACTCTGAAATACTTCTTCCGCCTGGTATTCGCGGGCTTTGCCCGTGTGGAGGTCAGCCAGGCGTCGTTCCGCTTCTTCCACCCACAGCTTCAGGTTTTCCTCTTTGGATGGCGCGTCAATACTCAAGATAAGCTTCTCCGCCAGACGAGCCCGTGTCGTAAGGTCAAGGTTGAATAATTCATTTTCAAGCTGATGAACAGTTAATGGCATGGGGAACCTCCGTTTGTTCTTATCTCAAGTAGCTCATTCATGCGTACTTGATCAGTTCCACCATGTCCCGCACGGCCCGGTCGAGGCCAACCAGCATGGCGCGGGCGATTATCGAATGCCCGATATTGTATTCCCCGATGCCGCCGATGGCAGCCAGGGCCTTGATGTTCACATAATTCAAACCGTGTCCGGCGTTAACACCCAGACCGACCTTGCGGGCCAGCTTGATGGCCGTGTCGATGGCCTCCAGTTCACGTTCCTGATCGGCCCAGTTGACGGCTTCGGCATAGGCTCCGGTATGAATTTCTATTGAGTCGGCGCCGGTCTTGTGGGCGGCCTTGATCTGCTCCTGGTTCGGATCTACGAACAGGCTGACGACAATACCGCCGTCACGCAGGCGCTTGGCGGTATCAGCAATTAGCTTTGCGTTTAAAATAACGTCCAGTCCGCCTTCGGTTGTCAGCTCCTGGCGCTTTTCCGGCACCAGCGTGACCTGCTCCGGCTTGACCTTCAGGGCGATCCGCACCATCTCCTGGGTAGCGGCCATCTCCAGGTTGAGTTTGGTCTTGACCGTCCGCCGCAGAATCTCCAGGTCGCGGTCCTGGATGTGGCGGCGATCCTCGCGCAGATGGATGGTGATTCCTTCTGCCCCGGCCAGCTCGCCCAGGGCGGCGGCCGTGACCGGGTCCGGTTCGATGCCGCCGCGCGACTGGCGCACGGTTGCTATATGATCGACGTTCAGTCCAAGTTTCGCCATTATTTTTCCCCGATATGCTTTTTCACCAGATCACAGATCTCATTGGCCCAGGTGGTGATCTCGTACGTGTCCTGCCCTTCGATCATGACCCGCAGCAGCGGCTCGGTCCCGGAGTAGCGGATCAGAACCCGCCCCTCGTTGCCCAGTTTGCCCTCCACTTCCCGTACCTTGGCGGCGATCTCCGGGATGGTCAGGATATCCCTGTGCTCTCTGACCCTGGTATTCACCAGGACCTGCGGCAGGGCGATCATGAGAGTGGCCAGTTCGGAAAGCGACTTCTGTTCCCGGCGCATGACCGCCAGCAGCTGCAGGGCCGAAAGTATGCCGTCGCCGGTGGTGCTGGAATCCAGGAAAATCATGTGCCCGGACTGCTCGCCACCCAGGTTATAGCCGCCTTTGCGCATCTCCTCCACCACGTAGCGGTCCCCGACGGCGGTCTTGATGATCGTGCCGCCCGCTTTCCTGATGGCAATGTCGAGTCCCATGTTGCTCATGACCGTGGCCACCAGGGTCTTCTTCTTGAGGGTCTTGCGCTTGAGCATATCGGTGGCGCAGATGGCCATGATATGGTCGCCGTCCACCTCTTTGCCGAATTCGTCGCAGACAATGACCCGGTCGGCGTCGCCGTCCAGTGCGATACCGATGTCAGCCCGGTGCTGCTTGACCGCTTCGCTGATCACCTCGGGGTGGGTCGAGCCGCAGCCGGCGTTGATATTGGTGCCGTTGGGTTTGACGCCCAGCGGGATGACCTCGGCCCCTAGCTCCTCGAAGACGGCCGGAGCCACCTTGTAGGCCGCCCCGTTGGCACAGTCCAGCACAATCCGCAAGCCGGACAGGTCCATCTCCTGTGGGAAGGTGTTTTTGAGAAAGACGATATAGCGGCCCGCGGCATCATCGATGCGGAAGGCCTTGCCCACCTCGGTAGCGGTCGGGCGTAGGGTGTCGATCTTTTTCGATTCGATCAGTTTCTCGATCTTCAGTTCGATCTCGTCCGGCAACTTGAAGCCGTCGGCCGAAAAGAACTTGATGCCGTTGTCCTGAAAGGCATTGTGTGAGGCCGAGATGACAACTCCGGCATCGGCCCGCATGGATGAGGTGATATTGGCGATGCCCGGTGTCGGCAGCGGGCCGACTATCAACACATCCACCCCCATGGAGCAGATGCCTGCCACCAGGGCGTTTTCCAGCATGTAGCCGGACAGCCGGGTGTCTTTGCCGATCACAATGCGGTGGCGGCGCTTGCTGGAACCTCTAAAGATAAAGGCTGCCGCACGGCCAAGCTGCATGGCCATCTCGGTAGTCATCGGGTATACGTTGGCGACACCCCGCACCCCGTCGGTTCCGAACAATTTTTTCATACTACCTCCTGATAGGGAAGGTCAGGTCTGACGCCTGACTCCCAAGGCCTTTTTCAGCATACGGCGCAATTCACCTTGTTCCACGTCGTAGGTAATCTTGGCGTCATGTACCATGGATATTTTGCCGGTCTCCTCGGAAACCACAACCACATGGCAGTCTGATAGTTCCGAGAGGCCCAGGGCCGCGCGATGGCGGGTTCCGAAACTCTTGGCGATGTCGGGGTTCTGGGACAACGGCAGCAGGCAGCCGGCCTTGGTAAGTTTCCCGTTTTCAATGATGACCGCACCGTCATGGATGGGAGAGTAGGGCAGAAAGATCGAGTTAAGCAGCTCGCTGGTTACCTTGGCATCGATCTCGGTGCCGACATGGATAATATGCTCAATGGGGGTATGGTGAACAAGGACGATCAGTGCCCCGATCTGCTTGTCAGCCATGTCATGCAGCGCCTTGAGGATTTCATCGACCGTTTCCAGATCACCGCTCAACTCGGAAACCGCCGGAGAGCGCTTGCCGATGGCCAGCAGGATCCGGCGCAGGTCGGTCTGGAAGATAACCGCCAGAATAACCGGCGTGGAGGCGGTCAGTATGTCAAGGATGCGAATCAGTGCGGATATGCCGGTCAGGCGAGCGGAGAAGGACAGGAGCGATAGCAGCGCCATGAAGATCAGCAGTCGCATGGCAACGTCGCGACGGATGACCAGAGCGCAGACAACCACCAGCGCTGTCATGAGAAGCGTTACTGACGTCTCTGTCAATGCCGTTGGAATGCCCATGGCCTGAAACTCGCTTTACGATTGCTATTGATAGTTGCCTGTATTGACAGCGCGGGCCATGTCGGCTACATCGCGCATCACGCGTACGTCATGCACCCGCAGGATGTGCGCTCCGTTGTTCACGGCCAGGGCAACCGTGGCGGCTG
This sequence comes from Geobacterales bacterium, assembly GCA_038209415.1. Classification (GTDB taxonomy): domain Bacteria; phylum Desulfobacterota; class Desulfuromonadia; order Geobacterales; family Pseudopelobacteraceae; genus CAIPTY01. The sequence goes on along the minus strand of JBBQXT010000079.1, from coordinate 1,162 downwards.
TCCCGTGGACCCGGTCGGCGGTGTCCTTGTTCAGTGTCCTGCCAATAAAGGATTTGCGGGAGGTACCGACCAAAAGCGGCAGTCCGATACTCGCGAATTCACTCAGCCGGCGCAGGATCTCCAGATTCTGGCCGGCATCCTTGGCGAATCCGATACCGGGATCAACTGCTATCCGCTCTCGTTCGACCCCGGCTTGGCAGGCCTGATCAATCGAGCATCTCAAAGAGTGAATAATGTCGCCGATCAGGTCGCCATAGGCGGTATCGCAACGCATCGTCTGCGGCGTCCCGCGGGTGTGCATGAGAACCACACCGGCGCCTGACTGTGCTGCTATAGCGGCCATCTGCGGATCACCGTTGAATCCGCTGATGTCGTTGATGATGGTGGCCCCGGCGGCAAGCGCTGCACGGGCCACCGGACCTTTCCAGGTATCGACGGAGATGGGGCAGGATGTTCTGCCGGCCAGGTCGCTAATAACCGGGATGATCCGCTTCAGTTCATCTTCTGTCGAGACCGGTGCTGCTCCGGGACGAGTGCTCTCGCCCCCGATGTCGATGATGTCGGCACCCTCTTCAACCATTTCTAGGGCCCGCTGGATGGCGCGTTGCGGGTCAGTGAACAGGTTGCCATCGGAAAACGAATCGGGCGTAACGTTGAGGATGCCCATTATCAGGGGACGTTCCAGAGAAAGCTGCTGCCGGGCGACCCGCCAGAATAGCGGTCGTTGCGCGGCATTCATCAGGGCCTGCTTCAGTTCTGCCGCCAGGGCCGGGAGTCCGAACGGTTGCGGGGCCAGTCTGTCGCACAGCGTGAGGAGCTGTTTGTCGGTCCCGATCAGGATAACATCGGTACTCTCTATGCTGCAGGCCACGGTGCCCCGTGCTACGGCGGTATCCCCTCCCAGGGCCAGCATCTCCTGTTTGAGGATGTTGGCCTGGCGACACTGCAGATCGGTCAATTTAACGCAGCGGGTCAGCATCTTGGGTGCCATCATGCCGACACCTGCCGAATCAACCCTGATCAGCTCAAGTTCCCGGCTGGCATCGAGCGGGGTGGCGATATGAAGCACTCTCGCCGGGAAGCCGCTCATGTTAAGCCTGGATGTCGGTATGCGGTTGTGCCGGTTCCGCGACCGCCGGGGCCTCGGGCTTGTGACCGTAGA
>JBBQXT010000078.1:0-14534 GCA_038209415.1 Geobacterales bacterium | reverse complement strand
CAGTCTTCAAAGGCCCCCATGTTCAATAACTACAATCTTGGCGAAATCAGGGACCGCGCCCACGCGGCCTTCATTGGTATGGCTATCGGCGACGCCCTGGGCGCTACGGTCGAGTTTATGACCGCCTCTGAAATTGCCTCAAAATACGGCACATTCAAGGAGGTCATCGGTGGCGGTTGGCTGCGGCTCAAGCCGGGGCAGGTGACGGACGATACCGAGATGGCGCTTTGCATTGCCCGGGCGGTTGTCAGAAACCAGACCTGGCCGCTGGAGGCAATTGCCGCGAACTTTGCCGCCTGGCTCAAATCAACACCGGTCGATTGCGGCGATACCTGCCGCAAGGGGATTCGCGCCTATATGCTGCACGGCATACTGGAGATGCCGCCCAACGAATGGGATGCGGGCAACGGCGCGGCCATGCGCATCCTGCCGGCAGCCCTGTTTTCACTGCCGGACGAGCAGTTGCTCAGAAAATATGCGGTCGAACAGGCTCACCTCACCCACAACAATCCGCTTTCCGACGCAGCCTGCATCTGCCTGGGCCAGCTGCTGCACCAGACCATCTGCGGGGCTGAAAAGAGTCGCTTGCGCAGACAGGTCGATGGCCTGGTGGCCCGCTTTCCGACCTTTGCTTTTGAACCGTACAGAAGGCTGTCCACCGGCTACGTCGTGGACACACTGCAGACCGTCTTTCACTGGTTTTTTCGGGGAAGAGGTTTCGAGGAGTGTCTGGTGGGTACCGTGAATCAGGGGGGCGATGCTGATACTACCGGCGCCATTTGCGGCATGCTGGCCGGAGCCTATTACGGTATGGACGGTATTCCGCGACGGTGGTACAAGAAGATGGACCCGGCGGTTATGGCCGAGATAGAGCTGTTGACCGATAAGCTCATCAATGCGAGTCCGCTGCTGAGGATGTTCTGATTCCATCGTTCATTCACAACATGAATGAATTCGCAGGGGCGGCCCCATGTGGCCGCCCAAATTGGGTCACCCTTATCCGGTAATTATCACCCAGCCTTCAAGATCCCGTCCGCCACTTGCCGCAAATTTTTGCGCGTATCCATGGCCATTTTCTGCATGGTGCGGTAGGCATCGGCCTCGGTCATGCGGTTCTTTTCCATCAGCATACCTTTGGCCTTTTCGATGATCTTGCGGTTTTCAATGGTTTCGCGCAGGTCCTCGATCTTCTCCTTCAACTCCTCCACCTCTTCCACATGCTGCAGGGCGATTTCCATGGCCGGCAACAGATCCTGTTTACGGAGCGGTTTGGTTAAAAAAGCGGCAATCCCGCTTTCGGATGCACGTTTGACAGTCGCGGCGTCATAGGCATTTGTCAGCAGCAGGATAGGAATCTTAAGTTTTTTTCTGATCTCAACCGCGGCCGTTATGCCATCCATCTCCGGCATGGAGACATCCAGTATCGCCAGGTCAGGATAGCTGGCCAAGGCCATATCCACGGCACTTTTGCCATCTCCGCACTCCTGCACGTTGTCGAATCCCAGCTCGGACAGCATGGCCTTCAGGTTCATTCTGATGATCGGTTCATCGTCACAGATCAGTATATTGTTCATCGTGTGTTTCCTCCCGGAGCTATAGGATATATGTAACAGTGCATCGAACATACCAGTTGGAATACCAAAGGCCCCGCTACGTGTATACCGGGGCCTTCGGCTTGCATTTTTTCTCGACTCGATGCCGGAATCCCTACCTCAATACCGCCTCGGCCATGACCTCGGCCACATCCCGCACCCGGACCGAGCCGGCGTTCAGATCCTTGAGACCGTCTTCGAACATGGTCAGGCAGTAGGGGCAGGCCACGCAGATCGTATCCGGTTTTTCCTCCAGCGCCTCCTTGACCCGGGTCAGGTTGATGCGCTCGCCGGTGTGCTCCTCCATCCACATCCGGCCGCCGCCGGCGCCGCAGCAGAAGGCGTTGTTGCGGTTGCGACCCATCTCGGACGGGGCTGTGCCGGTGGCCATTTCGATCACGTCGCGCGGGGCGTCGTAGACGTCGTTATGCCGACCCAGGTAGCAGGAGTCGTGGAACAGGGTGGTGCCCACTTCAGCCGTGGTTTTGTCCAGCTTCAGCCGGCCGTCCTGCACCAGGTTGCGCAGTAGTTCCGAGTGATGGATTACGTCCAGTTCGAGGCCGTACTGGCGGTAGTCGTTTTTGAGGGTCGAGAAACAGTGCGGGCACTGGGTGATGACCTTCCTGACGCCCCGCTCCCGGAAGAGGGCAACGTTCTCTTTGGCCATCTTATCGAAGACGTATTCATTGCCCAGCCGGCGGACGCTGTCACCGCAGCACTTTTCATCCTTGCCCAGGATCCCCCAGGAGACCCCGGCCTTGTCCAACAGCTGTGCAACGGCGACGCTGACGTGCTTGTTGCGCGAGTCGAATGAGCCGGCGCAGCCGACGTAGAACAGGTACTCGGTGGTATCCTTTTCAAATGGTTTGACCTCCAGTTGGCTGCACCACTTGGTGCGCTCGGAGGGTGCGATGCCCCAGGGGTTGCTGCGGCCTTCCATATTCTCGAACAGGTTGAGCAACTCTTCGGGAAACGTGGCCTCGGTTTCCACCAGGTGCCGGCGCATCTGGATGATCCTGGGCATCTGCTCGATAAAGACCGGGCAGGCTTCCATGCAGGCCCCGCAGGTGGTGCAGCCCCAGATGGATTCCTCGGAGACGCTTCCCTCGCCCCCCTCGCTGATCAACGCCCGCGAGAGTTCGGCCCCCTGTTTCAATCGGCTACCGTTTTGCAGCAGGTTGACCTTGATGTCGTGGATCACTGCGCGCGGGTTGAGCGGTTTGCCGGTGATGCTGGCCGGGCAGACGTTCTGGCAGCGGCCGCACTCGGTGCAGGAAAAGGAATCCAGCAGGTCCTTCCAGCTGTAGCGATCGACTCGGGCCACACCAAAGGTGTTGCCGACGCTGAATTCCTCCCGTGGTTGGGTGTTGGGGTTTTCCAGTCGGCGGAAGAAGCAGTTGGGGATGGCGGTCAGGATGTGCATGTGCTTGCTGTTGGGCAGATAGCACATGAAGGCGAACAGGGCCAGGGCGTGGGCCCACCAGGCAGCGGCATGGATGGTCCCTAGCTGTATCTGCGGCAGCATCCCCGCCAGTTGGCCCGAGACCGGCATGATCTTTCGCGCGTTGGCCAGAAATGAAGCCGGATCGGAGTTGGACCGGATCATGACTGTGGCCAGTTCCGAGGCGTTCAGCCCGAAGGAGGCCAGCATGAGCATTGCGATCAGCCCCAGGATCAGGAAGGCCTCGGGGGTGCGGGCTTCCGGGTAGGGGGGCCGGACCAGCCGCCGCACGGTTGCGACGGTGACGGCCAAAAGGGCCAGCAGCGAGGCGATGTCGATCATGAAGGCCAGCGGGACGTAGATCTCGAAGGGCAGTTTGATCAGCTTGATGCTCCTGGGGAATAGGCCGTTCAGGATGAATTCGCCGTTGGCTATCAGCAGGATCAGGAAGGTCCAGAAGATGATCAAGTGGTTGAAGCCGAAAGGCTTGGCCAGGACCCGCTTCTGGGCGAAGGCGTACTTCAGCATCCCGCCGATACGGGTGCCGATGTTGTCAAGGCGCTCTTCCGGCCGGCCCAGCCGGATCAGGCTGAGCCGTTTCCAGCAGCCCCAGCCGAAGACCGCCAGAGAGAGCGCCAGGAGGATGGAAAAAACAGTCGGGTTGGGTGTCATGGAAACCTCGTAAGTCTATTGAAACCGGGAGAGCCGGCCAACTTCCTGCCGTTTCTCCCGGATATCCAATTCAGTTGTTTTTTCCTTTTTGCTTCAATTCCCGGATGGTTGCGGTGATGGCCGGGATGACCTGGAACAGGTCGCCGACGATGCCGTAGGTGGCGACTTCGAAGATCGGGGCGTTCCTGTCGCGGTTGATGGCGATGACCAGGTCCGAGTCCTGCATGCCGACCAGGTGCTGGATGGCGCCGGAGATGCCGCAGGCGATGTAGATCTTGGGGCGCACGGTCTTGCCGGTCTGGCCCACCTGGCGGTCGCCCGGCATCCAGCCGGCGTCCACCGCGCTTCTGGAGGCACCGACCACGCCGCCCAGCTCATCGGCCAGCTCCTGCAGCAGGGCGAAGTTCTCCGGACCCATCATGCCGCGCCCGCCGGAGATGATGAAGTCGGCGCCGGTGATGTCGACGGCCCCCTTGCTGCCTGAATCGCGGATGATCTCGATGACCTTGGTCAGGATGTTCTCTTCCGGGACAACGAACGGGTCGCGGATGATCGTGCCCTTGGCGCCTTCAAGCCGCTGGGGCATGGGCATGACGTTGGGGCGGACGGTGGACATCTGCGGACGGAATTTGTCGCACATGATGGTGGCCATGATGTTGCCGCCGAAGGCCGGGCGAGTCTGCATCAGGTTGCGCTTGTCGTCGATGGCCAGGCCGGTGCAGTCGGCGGTCAGGCCGGTTCCGACCCGGGTGGCAACGGCGCCGGCCAGATCGCGCCCCATTCCGGTGGCTCCCAGCAGGATGACTTCGGGTTTGTAGACGTCGATCAGGTGGCAGCAGGCTTCGACATAGGCTTCGGTGCGGTAGTGGCGGTACAGCGGGGCGTCCATCAGGTAGACCTTGGTGGCGCCGTGAGCAAAGGCTTCGCCGCAGAGTTGCTCAACATTCTCGCCGATGACCATGGCGCACAGTTCGACACCCAGCTTGTCGGCCAGCTCCCGGCCGACACCCAGCAGTTCCCAGGAGACCTTGGCCGGCTCACCTCCGGTTTGTTCGACAAAGACCCAAACACCACGGTAGTCAGCCAGCTTCCCAGCCAGGGCGGCGGCCTCGGGGTCGATCTCTACTTCAACCGGAGCGTTGGAAGCGACCAGTTCGGCGAGGATTTTCTGTTCTTCGGGAGTGAAGTACATCTCGATGGCACTGGCCGGGCAGATCTTGACGCATTTCAGGCAGCCTATGCACTTGGCAACATCGATAATCGGTTCGCCGTCTTCGGTCATCTCGATGCAGTTGACCGGGCAGACGCTCTGGCAGCGGGCGCCGCAGGCGATGCAGGTGTTGGCGAGCAGACGGGCGACGCCGCGCGGTTTTTTGAATTTCGGTTTGGGTTGCTCTTCACTCATAGCGGCAGCATGTCCTTGGCCAGCAGTTTATCGATCAGCAGCCTCGCCGTTCCCTGCGGGTCGGCGTAGCCGTCCCCCAGGATCTCCCCTTGGACGCGTTCCGGGGAAAAGATCTTGGAGACCCAGGTGGGCGAGCCCTTCAGGCCGATGAGCTGTTCGTCGAGCTTGAGGGTCTGGTTGTTCCAGAGGGTGACCGGCGCATCCAGGGCGGCCAGACGCATAGGCACCTTGGGGTAACGGGGGCGGTTCAGTTCGCGCACGACGGTCAGCATGGACGGCAGGGGCGCTTCGACGATCTCGTGGCGCCCCTCCAACTTGCGGCTGACACGGATCCGGTTGCCGGAGAGATCCAGGGAGATGATCCTGTCCACCAGGGTCAATTGGCAGTACCCCAGGCGACTGGCTATGCCGGGGCCGACCTGGGCGGTGTCACCGTCGATGGTCTGCTTGCCGCACAGCACCAAGCCAACTTGGTCAACCTCGTCGTTCAGCATGCGGATGGCGGCAGCCAGGACGTTGCTGGTGGCCAAAGTGTCGGCGCCGCCGAATACGCGGTCGGAAAGCAGGATGGCCTGGTCAACCCCCAGGGCCAAGGCCTTTTTGAGGGTGGCCTCGGCATTGGGCGGACCCATGGAGATGGCGGCCACGGTGCAGCCGAAACGGTCCTTCAGGCGCAGGGCCTCCTCCAGGGCGTGGGTGTCGTAGGGATTGACGATGAACGGGATACCTTCACGCACCAGGGTGTTGGTAACAGGATCAATCTGCACCTGGGTGGTATCAGGAACCTGTTTTATACAGACAACGACAAGCATGGAATAAACCTCGCTCCGTATTTGCATAAAAATTAGTCACAACGACTAACAGTCTGCCGAAAAATTGATTACTTGTACCTGATACCGAGAAAACTTTCAAGCCGGTAATTCCGCAGTCGAATACAAAAAAACCGGTGCGCTTGTCCGCAGCCGGGCCTCGTTGCCGCTTGATGGTTCATTCCCAGACTGCCCCGTCGGTCAGAGTCCTTGCCCAACACATTTGCATTTTACAGGCCACTTTCATCACATGTCTCCGGAACAGGTTTTTTACCCACAACAGCATACTCAACTGTGTATTATATGTACTCATTTCCTGCAAGCGACTGACCACAATACCTGCAGGGCAGCCTGCTCAAGTGACTGATATATATGCAGGAGCGTACAAATAACTGAGGCAGGTCGCTGGGCGGCACAAAATGTGCTTACATTTTGGGCGCTGCGTTCAAATATATGCTTATATATTATGCACCGGCAATTTTAATACGTATCAGGAGGCAGTCAATGGCAAAGATCGACGAAAAAATCGAAGGGATGTATCAAGAAGTACTTAAACGCAACCCGGGCGAGACCGAGTTTCACCAGGCGGTCCTCGAGGTTTTGGAGTGCCTTGGACCAGTTGTGACCAAACATCCCGAGTACTTGGAACGCAAGATCATTGAGCGCCTCTGCGAACCGGAACGTCAGATCATCTTCCGGGTACCCTGGCAGGATGACAAGGGCACCGTTCAGATTAACCGCGGTTTCCGCGTCGAGTTCAATAGTTCGCTCGGCCCCTACAAGGGCGGCCTGCGCTTCCACCCCTCCGTTTATCTGGGCATCATCAAGTTCCTCGGTTTCGAGCAGATCTTCAAAAACTCTCTGACCGGCTTGCCGATCGGCGGCGGCAAGGGTGGCTCGGATTTCGATCCCAAGGGCAAGTCCGACGATGAAGTCATGCGTTTCTGCCAGAGCTTCATGACCGAACTCTATCGCCATATCGGAGAGCACACTGACGTGCCGGCCGGCGACATCGGCGTGGGCGGCCGCGAAATTGGCTACCTGTTCGGCCAGTACAAGCGCATTACCAACCGCTGGGAAGCGGGCGTGCTGACCGGCAAGGGTCTCAAATGGGGCGGTTCACTGGTGCGCACCGAGGCCACCGGCTACGGTGCCACCTTCTTCATTAACGAGGCACTCAAGGTCCGCAGGGATTCCTTTGACGGCAAGAGCTGCCTGGTCTCCGGCTCCGGCAACGTGGCTATCTACACCATCGAGAAGATCCATCAGCTGGGTGGAAAGTGCATCGCCTGCTCCGACTCCAACGGCGTGATAGTTGACGAGAAGGGTCTCGATGTGGAACTGATCAAACAGCTGAAAGAGGTGGAGCGCCGCCGCATCCAGGATTACACCACCTATCACAAGCATGCCAAGTACATCGCTGGCGGCAATATCTGGGACATCCCCTGCCAGGTTGCCATGCCGTCAGCCACCCAGAATGAGATCAACGGCAAGGACGCCGCCACCCTGGTCAAGAACGGCTGCTTCGCCGTCGGCGAAGGCGCCAACATGCCGACCACGCCGGAAGGGATCAAGATTTTCCTGGACGCCAAGATCGCCTATGGTCCGGGCAAGGCTGCCAATGCCGGCGGCGTGGCCACTTCCGCGCTGGAGATGCAGCAGAATGCCGGCCGGGATTCCTGGACCTTCGAGGAGACCGAAGTCAAGCTGGAGCAGATCATGAAGAACATCCACAATCTGTGCTACGAGACCTCGGAGGAGTATGGCGCACCGGGCAACTACGTGCTGGGCGCCAACATCGCCGGTTTCGTGAAAATCGCCGACGCCATGGTCGCCCACGGCCTGATCTAATCTGGACATAGTTACATAACATGCTATAGTTGCCCAGCCGTGATCACGGCTGGGCATTTTTCGACACGTCTTTGCAAATATGAAACTACGTTCAGGAGCACAGCATGGCACGGGTTGTCCAAAAATACGGCGGTTCATCAGTAGCGACGCCGGATCAGATCAAGAAGATCGCTCAGCGTATTGTTGATTCATATAACGATAACAATGATGTGGTTGTGGTGATCTCGTCCAGGGCGGGAGAGACCAACCGCCTGATCGAGATGGCGCAGGAGATGTGCCCCGGTCAGAAGGGGCGCGAATATGACCTGCTGATATCTGCCGGCGAACAGGTTTCCATCGGCCTGCTGGGACTCTGCATCACCTCCATGGGCTACAAGGTCAGGACCTATCTGGGTTGGCAGGTGCCGATCATTACCGATTCACTGCACGCCCGGGCATCCATCGAATATATCAACCCTACCAAAATCAACACGGACCTCTCGCTGGGCGCCATCGTCATCGTGGCCGGTTTTCAGGGTATCGACGGCACCGGGAGCATCACAACACTCGGACGGGGCGGCGGCGATACTTCGGCCGTTGCATTGGCCCATGCGCTGGGTGCTGAACAGTGCGAACTGTACTCCGACGTGGACGGGATTTTTACCGCCGATCCAGCAGTCTGCAGTGATGCCCGCAAGATCGAGAGGATCTCTTACGACGAAATGCTGGAGTTTGCCAGCGAGGGTGCGCGGGGTGTCCAGATCCGTGCCATTGAATATGCCAAGAAGAATAATGTTACGATTCACGTCCGGTCGAGTTTCAGCGCCGCAACCGGCACGCTGATAACCAGGGAGGAGACAGTCATGGAAGGTGTTGTCGTTACAGGGATCGTGTATGACAAGAACGAGGCCAAAATCGCGGTTCTCGGGGTGCCGGACAGGCCGGGCACGGCGGCCAGAATCCTCACGGCCCTGGCGGATGCGGATATTTCGGTCGATATAATCGTTCAGAACGTCAGTCAGGGCGGCTTGGCCGATGTCACCTTCTCGATCTCGAAAACGGATCTCGACAAGGCCCACAGCATCACGATGAAAATCGCCGAAGAACTCCAGGCACGGGAGGTGGTTGCCGACAGGAACATCAGCAAGGTTTCCATCGTAGGGTTGGGTATGAAGAATCACGCTGGGGTGGCCGCCCGCATGTTTTCCGCCCTGGCCTTCAACAACATCAATATCCAGATGATTTCGACCTCTGAAATCAAGGTCTCGGTGGCAATTGACGAGAAATATACCGATCTCGCCGTCCGCGTTCTGCACGAAACCTTCAAGGTTGCGGTATGACCCGGCGACCCTGAGCATTCCGCTTCCTGACAGCCCGGCCATTTGCCGGGCTTTTTAGTACGATAAATAGTATCTCTGCGTTTTTTAGCAGAGATATCTATTGTGAGCGTACTTATCCTGTTAATCAGGGTCGTACCCGCCACATCGGCAGGCACAGGTCAATGCAGGCGACTACCCTGGTGATGTGAGTGCCAGCCACCATGCACCAACAACGGCAGTAGCACTGGCCAGGGCCAGCAGGGCATTGGCCAGGCGTCCCGGCCGGCCGTGCCTGCTGATCAGGTATTCCGTGATCAGTCCCAGAAAAACACCATAGATACAGCCGAACAGGTGAGCGCCCAGGTCGGTATTCTTCCCCTCGCTGCCGAGCAGGGCCAGCAGCGCAAGGGCGGCCGCAAAGGGCAGCGGCCAGCGCTGCCGGAGCTGGTAACGGTAGCGGACGAGGCTGATGGCCGCCAGGATGCCGACGGCCCCGAAGACGGCGGTGGAAGCGCCGACCGAACTGTGGCCGGGCGGCTGCACAATGGCATTTGCCAGATTGCCGAGGGCACCGGCTCCCAGCAGCAGGCTCCAGGCCAGTCCCGATCCGAGTTCGCGGCAGAGAAAAACCGTGAAGATCCCGCCAATGGCAAGATTCGCGGAGAGGTGAGCCCAGTCGGCATGCAGGGTCAGAGCGGTCACAAGCCGCCACCACTGGCCATCCAGAATCCTGGCGGCCTGGGCATTGCCGAGGGCAACCCAGTCGGGTTGGTAATAACCGGCGCCCGAAACATCCAACTGGGTAATATTGTGAAAGGTGGCCAGGAGGATCAGGACCGAGATCGTCGCCAGCGTGTTCTCCACCAGCGGATGGCCCTGCGGAAGGGGTGGCGGCCAGTCCAGGTTGTTCAGGTGATAGCGGCGCAGTTCATGCAGGGCTGCCGCATACTCATCCGGCGGCACCAACAGACACCAGGCACCATCATGGACTTCTATTTGGCAGGGGATTGCCCGCGAGTCCAGCACCAGAGACCATTGGCGGACCTGACGCTCACCCGGTCCGGTCGGAGCTCCATCACCAATCTCCCCGTAGCTGATCTCCCGCCACTGGTCCTGATCGGCGATCGTATGCGCGTCAGTATGTTCCATTGCTATACTATAACCATACCTGTCGCACTTCGCCACCCTGCCGAGAACATTTGACGCAACCGACTTGACACGTACATTTTATCAGCTATATTTTTCCTACGGAATGTTCCTGAAAAGAGCACTGACAGACCGATATACGGAACGCAACGAAAGGAGGAAACAGTATGAGTGAAAATAGCAAATGCCCGGTCACGGGCAAACCCAGCAGGCAGGTAACCGGCGGTGGCACTTCGAACCGATACTGGTGGCCGAACCAGTTGAGCCTTAATATTCTGCATCAGCATTCTTCCCTGTCCAATCCGATGGGCGAAACGTTCAACTACGCTGAGGAGTTCAAGAGTCTCGACCTCAATGCTGTGAAACAGGATCTTTTTACGCTGATGACCGACTCGCAGGAGTGGTGGCCGGCCGACTACGGTCACTACGGTGGGCTCTTCATCCGTATGGCGTGGCACAGCGCAGGCACCTACCGCATGGGCGACGGCCGCGGCGGAGCCGGGTCCGCTAACCAGCGTTTCGCACCGCTTAACAGCTGGCCCGACAACGTGAACCTTGACAAGGCGCGCCGTTTGCTTTGGCCGATCAAGCAGAAATACGGCAAGAAAATCTCTTGGGCCGACCTGCTGATCCTCGCCGGCAACTGCGCTCTGGAGTCGATGGGCTTCAAGACGTTCGGCTTCGGCGGCGGGCGTGAGGATATCTGGGAGCCGGAAGAAGACATTTACTGGGGGTCTGAGGACACGTGGCTTGGCGACGAACGCTATAAAGGCGACCGGGAACTGGAGAAGCCGCTCGCCGCCGTGCAGATGGGCCTGATCTACGTGAACCCGCAAGGGCCAAACGGCGAGCCCGATCCGGTCAAGTCGGGCCGCGACGTTCGAGAGACATTCGCGCGCATGGCCATGAACGACGAAGAGACCGTCGCCCTCGTCGCGGGCGGGCACACCTTCGGCAAGTGTCATGGCGCAGGCGACTTGGAGCTTGTCGGCCCGGAACCTGAGGCAGCCGGCATTGAGGAACAAGGACTCGGTTGGAAGAGCAGCTTCGGTAGCGGCAAGGGCGGCGATACGATCAGCAACGGTATCGAGGGCGCCTGGAAGCCGAACCCAACCACATGTGACATGGGCTATCTGAAGGTGCTGTTCAAATACGAGTGGGAACTGGTCAAGAGCCCGGCTGGGGCGCATCAGTGGCTGGCCAGGGACGTAGATGAAGAGGACATGGTGGTTGACGCGCACGACCCGTCGAAGAAGCTCCGGCCGATGATGACCACCGCGGACCTCTCCCTTCGCTTCGACCCGATCTACGAGCCGATCGCGCGGCGCTACCAGCAGAACCCCGAGAAATTCGCGGACGCCTTCGCCAGGGCGTGGTTCAAGCTGACTCACCGCGACATGGGACCGCGCTCGCGCTATCTCGGCCCGGAGGTTCCGGCCGAAGAGCTCATCTGGCAAGACCCCATCCCTGCCGTCAATCACAAACTGATTGATGCACAGGACATAGCCGCCCTAAAGGGCAAAATCCTCGCTTCGGGCCTGACTGTCTCCCAACTGGTCTCGACGGCCTGGGCATCGGCATCCACGTTCCGCGGCTCCGACAAACGCGGTGGGGCGAACGGCGCGCGCATCCGTCTCGCGCCGCAGAAGGATTGGACAGTCAACCAGCCTGCCCAGCTGGCGAAGGTGTTCAAGACCCTGGAGGGCATCCAGAGCGCGTTCAACGGCACGCAGTCCGGTGGAAAGATGATATCGCTGGCCGACTTGATTGTTCTGGCCGGTTGCGCGGGCGTCGAACTGGCTGCGAAGAATGCCGGCTTTGAAATGACTGTTCCCTTCACGCCGGGACGCGCGGATGCGTCTCAGGAGCAAACCGACGTGGAGGCGTTCGCCGTACTCGAGCCGACTGCAGACGGGTTCCGTAACTACCTTAAAACCAAGTATACCGTATCGGCAGAGGGGTTGCTGGTTGACAAGGCGCAATTGCTGACGTTGACCGCTCCTGAGATGACCGTTCTCGTTGGCGGCATGCGTGTCCTGAATGCCAACTTTGGACAGTCCCGGCACGGCGTCTTCACCAAGCGGCCAGAAATGCTCACCAATGACTTCTTCGTGAATCTGCTCGACATGAGCACGACGTGGAAGGCAACCGTGGAAGACGATGACGTGTTCGAGGGGCGTAATTACAAGAGCGGTGAACTCACCTGGACCGGCACCCGTGTCGACCTCATCTTCGGATCGAACTCCCAACTCCGGGCCGTGGCGGAAGTCTACGGATGTGAGGACTCCCAGGAGAAGTTCCTGCACGACTTTGTAGCGGCGTGGAACAAAGTCATGAACCTTGACCGTTTCGACCGCGCCTGATCGGGGCATAGACCGCAACCGTGCGGCACCATCCATCCAAAAGGAGATCGAATCAATGTCAGAGATTAAAGGGACAAAAACAGAGAAGAACCTGAAAAACGCCTTTGCCGGCGAATCCCAGGCCCGCAACAAGTACACCTACTTCGCCTCGGTGGCAAAAAAAGAGGGTTTTGAGAAGATCTCCGCCATCTTCCTGGAGACGGCAAATAATGAAATGGAGCATGCCAAGCTTCATTTCCAACACCTGGCCGGTATCGGCTCCACCGCCGACAACCTGCGCGCCGCCGCCGCCGGCGAAACGGACGAATTCACTGACATGTACCCACGCATGGCCAAGGAAGCGAAGGAAGAAGGCTTCGCGGAGATCGCCTTCCTGTTCGAATCAATCGGCCGGATTGAAAAGCACCATCAGGAGCGCTACAGCGCCCTGTTGGCAGAGGTGGAGGCAGGAACAGTTTTCTCCAGCAAAGAGAAGGTCAGTTGGAAGTGCATGAACTGCGGCCATATCCATGAAGGAACGGAAGCGCTCAAGATTTGCCCGGTCTGCAAGCATCCCCAGGCCTATTTCGAGCAGGTTTGACCAGTTACATCTAGCTGGTGCATAACATCAGGGCCGGGAGGAGTTTCCTTCCGGCCCTGCTTCGTTTAATCCGCTTACCCAACAGCACCATTTCACAAACAACAATGCAGGCATTTATACTAATTTATACACGTTTATACTTGATAACAGGTATAAATGGTTATAAGTAAGTATCCTCCACAAGAGGTGGGAGTTTACCTGAAGGAAATTACGATGCAGCATGTCCATAGCGTTACAGAAAAAGTCATACCCCAACTTTTCCCGTGTCCGCTTTGACCGCCTTACGCCCAGTGAAAAGAATTATCTAAGAGCGATGGCCCACTTGGGGCCGGGCTCTAATCGTTCCGGAGATATCGCCACAGTACTTGGCGTCAAGATTAACAGCCTCGGACCGGTGCGGGCCAAATTGATTAAAAAAGGGATGACCTACAGTCCGACCCACGGCGACATGACCTTTACCGTGCCACTGTTTGACGAATTCATGCGAAGGGTGATTCCGGAGTTTGAGGCAAAATAATAAGCTGATGAAATGTTCCATTTGGGTAGATCACCGGTTCACGCGCATGTGAATTTTCCTGCGCTGGAATTTGTGAACGAGAAAAACTGAAAAGCGAAAGGAGTTACCAGATGCCCCTCGATTTTTCATCACTTGCGAATGCAACTGGGCAATTGGAAAAAAGCATCGCTTTTGCGAAATCTGATATGACCCAACACAACGATGATCTGTTTGAGCAATTACGCAACTCTGTCATCCAGTGTTTTGAATTTACCTACGAATTAAGTTGTAAAATGCTCAAGCGCTATCTGGAAGAAAGCGCTGCAAATCCGGACGAAATAGACACCGTTTCATTTCAGAACCTGATACGCATGGGCAATGAACAAGGTTTATTGCGTTCAGACTGGCTGCGCTGGAAAATATACCGACAAGCGCGCACCAACAGCAGCCATGCCTACGATGCCGACAAAGCCGTAAAAGTCTATGAAATCGCGCCAGATTTTCTGGAAGAAGCCCGCTATCTACATCAGCAACTGACAAAAAGAGATCAAACAGCATGAGCGACCGGCCCGATGTTCCACCGATTACTCTCAATCAACACGATTGGGGTGAGGTTAGTCGAATTCTCAAGCACTGTGTTCCTGAATATACGGTCTGGGCCTTTGGCTCACGTGTGACGGGTAAGGCAAAGCCCTTTTCTGACCTCGACCTGGTGATACAAACAGATCAACCGTTGTCCCTGGAACGCATGGCAACCATCAAAGAAGCCTTTGATGAATCTGACCTGACCATTCGGGTAGATGTGGTTGATTGGGCAGCGACCGGTTTGGTATTTCGGGAGATCATACAGCAACAGTACGTGGTCATTCAGCGGGCGGGGG
>JBBQXT010000077.1:0-14734 GCA_038209415.1 Geobacterales bacterium | reverse complement strand
CTGTCCGAGCTGATCCAGCCCTGCTCCTTGCACATGGTATAGAATTCGGTGCCGGGGTAGGGGGAGGCCAGCGAGGCCTGGATCGAGTTGAGATCCATGTCTTTGGCAAACTGGATGGTCTCGCGGATGGTTTCCCTGGTTTCACCCGGCAGACCCATGATGAAGGCGCCGTGGATGGAGAGGCCCAGCTTCTTGCAGTCCTTGCTGAACTGAATCGCCTGTTCCTTGGTGACACCCTTCTTGATGTTTTTGAGGATCTGGGCATTACCGCTTTCAAAGCCAACCACCACGTGGCGCAGACCGGCCTCGCGCATGACCTTGAGGGTCTCGAAGTCGGTATTGGCACGGGCGTTGATCGTCCAGGATATGCCCAGCGGCTTGATCAATCCGGCCACGTCTTTGGCATGCTTACGGTCGGCACTGAAGGTGTCGTCATCAAAGGAGAGTTCACGCATCTCGGGGATATTCTCGGTGATCCACTTGACCTCTTCATAGACGTTCTGCGGGCTACGGGTGCGCATGCGCTGGCCGGAAAAGGTCTGTGGCCAGAGGCAGTAGATGCACTTGGAGGGGCATCCGCGGCTGGAATAGATCGAGACGTAGGGGCTCTTGAAATGAGGGATGATATATTCGCTGATCGGCAGGTCGCGTTTGTAGATCGGCGCCACGAAGGGCAGGGCGTCCAGGTCCTCGATCAGGGGACGGTCGGCGGTCTGAATGAGCTTGCCATTCCGCAGGAAGCTGATGCCGTCCACCTTGTCCCACTCGCGCCCTTCGCACAGTTCCTTGGTGGTGTAGTCAAATTCGCCGCGGCAGACGATGTCGATGGCCCCCTTGGCGGCGCGTAGTGACTCCTCCGGCAGGATCGTAACGTGCGGGCCGGTCAGTACGGTCACGATAGCCGGCTTAACCTCTTTTATGCGGCGGGCCGTTTCGATATCGATCATCAGAGTCGGAGTAGAGGTGTACATCACCACCATGTCGAAATCCTTGGCGATGGTCAGGCAGTTCTCCAGGGTGAACTTCTGCACCGGGGCATCGACCACCCGGCTGCCTGCGATCATCCCGGCCGGAAAGCAGAGCCAGGTCGGATACCAGAATGAGGTCACCTCGCGGGATGCTTGGTAACGGGCGCCGGCGCCGCCGTCGAAGTCCTCGAATGTGGGTGGGTTCAGGAAAAGCGGTTTCATGGTAACTCCTTAGTGCTATGCGCAAAAGAGCTAATTTATAGATATATGGCTGTAAAGTCAAGGTTTACGCGACAGCGGCAGGCACGAACGCAGAGCGGGGCATCCGTTGCAGATGCCCCGCTGGAGAAGAATGGCTGGCAGGGTTATTTTTTCGGTTGCTTGGCGATGATCTGGCCTTTGACCTTTTCGTAGACCAAGCTGGGCATGATATTACGTGACTTGAGCTGGGCCTTGTTGGCGTAGGGGCGGCCGGCAATGATTTTGGCGGCATAAGCGTCACCGATGCCGGGCACAGCTTTCAACTCAGCATCGCTGGCGGTGTTGATATCGACGACCTTGGCCTTTGCGGCGGCCTTGGCGTCTGCGGCAGTGGCTTTGGTCTTGTCGCTGGTAGCCTTGGCGGCACCACCAACATCGGGTGTGGCAAGCTTTACTTCAACGGCACAGGCGAGGTTGACCGTCAACAGCAGTGATACCGCGGTCAGGCAAATTTTGATGCAGCTGCTTTTCATGGATATCCTCCTGAAATGAATTTGTTCGAAACATGTAACAGCAGTGTCCACTCTTGTCAATACGCCGTGATGAATGTTTTTGTTTTCACCATTGCCGAGGAATGTGATACGTAAAAAGGAATTATTTACCCATGACAGGAGAATGCACATGACTCAGAAAAAACCGGAAATCACCTTCAAGTATGTCTTCAACTACGGATACAACCCGTCCTACGTCAATGGTGCCCAAGGGGGTTTTTCGCCGCGCGGCGAGATGGTGATCAATTTTTATCTCGAACGTCAGCCGCTGCCGGAAGCCATCAGCCACGAGATTACCCCGGATGGTGCGATCGGTCGCGAGACCGGAGCTGAACCAGCAGACTTGGCGCAAAGCATGGTGCGCTTCATCGACACCGGTGTCGTAATGAGCTATGAAAATGCCCGTGTTTTTCATGCCTGGATGGGTGATAAACTGCGTGAAGTTGAAGAGTTGAGCAAGGCGCACACCGCCTTTGAAAACGCTCCGGTTGCCGGGCAGGCGTGAATTGTGATGAGTGAAGAGTTTGCTGAAGGAAAACAGTCTGGCCTGCAATGACGCCTGAAATCCTGCTACCCCTCCTGTTCGGAGCGGCTTTTGCCGCCGGCCTGATCGACTCGATTGCCGGCGGGGGCGGCCTGATCACCGTCCCGGTTTTGATGGGCATCGGACTGCCGCCCCAGGTGGCCCTGGGCACCAACAAACTCCAGGCCTCATTCGGGTCGGGCAGTGCCATGCTGCATTTCGTCCGGGCGGGAAAGGTTCAGCTGCGGGACTGCTGGGCCGGCATACTCTGGACTGCCGCCGGGGCTGCCCTGGGTGTGTGGGCGGTGCAGCTGCTGGATGCGACGGTCCTGAAACGCCTGATCCCCTGGCTGTTGGCCGCCATCGCGGTCTACACTTTGCTCTCCCCCCGCCTGGGCGCGGCGGATTCCCATGCCCGGATGAAGGCCGGACTCTTCTACCTTCTGTTCGGGCTGGCACTCGGTTTTTATGACGGTTTTTTCGGCCCCGGAGCCGGCTCGTTCTGGACCATGGCTCTGATGCTGCTCCTGGGTTGTTCCATGATGCGGGCCACCGCCACCACCAAGGTCATGAACTTTACCAGCAATTTCGTGGCGCTGGTGTTCTTTCTCTCGGTCGGGCAGGTACGATTTGTGGAGGGACTGGTGATGGGGGCCGGGCAGTTTATGGGTGCGCGGGTCGGATCAAAACTGGTCCTCAAGCGTGGCACAGCCTTTATCAGACCGGTGTTCATCAGCGTGGTGATGGTACTTGTAGGACGACTGATCTATCTGAACTTCAAATAGCAGGTTGCTGACAGCCCTCACTCCTTGGAAAGATACTCCCCCAGCACACCACGAGAATGCTCGTCATCGTGGCAGTGGTTGCACAGGTTTTCCCAGTTTGATCCATCGGGCGGATTGTTATGGTGATTGCCGTCGCGGTGGTGGACGGTCAGCAGGTGGATGTTTGACGCATCAAACTCCCGCCCGCACTTGGCACAGACCGGACCGTGAATGCTGAGGGATTTTGAGCGGTAGTTGCTGTTGCTTTCGACACCTTCCCGCAGGCGCTTGACCAGTGCGCTGGCCTCATCCGCGCTGGGGAGTGTTACGGTCCTCGGACCTCTGGATCTTCCGGCCATTTTTTACTCCTGACTGTTCAGCAATTTTACCGTGGACCGGCCATCGGCGTAATAGTCGATGATATTGTAACAGCCGTAGTTCTGCTCGATGTTGAACATCCCGGCCAGCGGCGCGCCGATGGCGTTTAACAGTACGATGCGGTTGACTCCGCCATGCCCCACCACCAGTACCTCCTGCCCTTGATGGCGCTCGACGATCTCCCTGACCACCGGCATGACCCGCGCCTGCAGATCCAGTAGATTCTCCCCCTGCGGTACCCGGTAGTTGACTAGATCGGCCAGGCGGGCCTGCCATTCCTCCGGCCAGAGGACCTTGATCTCATCCCAAGTCAGGCCTTCCCAGACCCCGATGTTCAGTTCGCGCAGTTCACCGCGCCGGACCGGATCGATGCCGAACTGGCCGCAGATGATAGTGGCACCGGTCACGCAGCGGGTCAGGCTGCTGGTATAGCAGGCCGAAATCGGGGTGTCTGCCAGCCGGTCTTTCAGGCGATGATACTGCTCGACGCCCAGGTCGGTCAGGGCCACGTCGGTCTGGCCGTTGTAACGCTTTTGATTGTGGCCGACCACCTGGCCGTGACGGATGAGATGGATACGGGTAGCGGGTGTCATGTGTTCGGGTTCTCCAGTCTTCTTCATTGAAATGTGGGCAAATTCTATCAGAATACGATGAAAATTAAAACAGCCGATGCGTCATATTTTATGTGTTCAGGTGATCAGGCAATGCTGCACCGAAGCTGCAGTAGATAACGCTCCTCCAAGCAACTGATTTGAGATGCTTGCCCGTTTTCGGCGGCCCTGCGGAATGCGCAGAAGGCCTCTTTCAGCAAACCGTTGACATCCTCCCGATTGAAAGGTGCTGTCGTCCCCTGATCCCCGGAGTCGCCGCAAGCCGCCAGCGAGTCACCACTGTCCCGCCGCAGGCTCTCCATTCGTTGAAAGTATTCCGCTGCCAGACGCCCCATGGCCGAGCAAACCTGTCCCACCCGCTTATCCCGGAAGCGGTAGCGGGCCTCGAAGGGCAGACGCGCATCCACCAGCAGGCGACCCTCCCGTTCGAAGCGTTCCCAGGCTGCCGAACCGTAGAGCACGATCTGGTTGTGATAGAGCAGGTTGGCGGTCAGATCATGGTCGTTCAGCAGTCCCAGTTCTTCCAGAAATGCGTAGTTCTCCGCCAGCTCACTCAGGGTCGTATCCGGCTCGAACATGATGAAGCCCAGTGAAAGCTGCATCCTGCTCTCCTGAACGGTCCGCACTCCCCGCATCACCTGCTCTTTGGTGACCCGCTTGCCGATGCGTTGCAAGACCGCATCGCAGCCCGACTCGATGCCGAGAAAGACCGCGGTCGCACCATTACTGGCCAGGGTCGCCAACAATCCGGCATCGATGCAGTCCACCCTGGTCTCGAAGCCGAAGGGAAGTCCCAACCCCCGCGCCATCCGGCTGATTTCCAGGACCCGCTCCCGCTCGCTCTCTCCCTGGCCGATGAAGGTCGGATCGATGAAGTAGAGGCTCTTTATCTCGCGCCGTGACAGGCGGAGTTCCAGTTCCCGCTCCAGCGAGGCGACCGGGCGCGTCCGCCGTTGGCTGCAGCCGTAGAAACGCTGGATGAAACAGAAACTGCACTCGCCGTAGCAGCCACGGCTGGCGGCGATGTTCATGCTGCGGTGGCCCAGGTTGGCGCCCACGTCGTCCGGTATCGGCAGCCGAGCCAGGTCCTCGATCAACGGCCGTGCAACAAATTGTTCATCGCGCAGGGCCATGCCGGGCAGCGCAGACAGCGCCCCTTTTTTTCCGAAGCCCTGCAGCAGGTCGGCCAGCGTTGCTTCAAATTCTCCAGCCAGGGTGAAGTCCAGTTGTGGTGCGTATTGCAGCAGACGCTGGCGGGCCAGGGTGGGAAACAGGCCGAAGGCCCCCAGAGTGGTGGCGCCTTCCCGGCGCAACAGATTGAGGACGCTGCGGACAAGCTCTTCATGCCCCCAGGAGTAGACCCAGTGCAGCAGGACGATGTCGGCTGCCTCGGCGAGGATTGTGACTGCAATCGCTGCCGCATCCCCGCTCCCGGAGCTGAAATCGAGGTGAACGGTCTCCCACCCGGCCCGGCGGGCGACGGCCAGGGCATAGCCGCTGTTCAGGCTGGCCGACAGGGGCGCATTGGCCACGTCGTTGTAATGTTCGATGGTCAGGGGACGGGGGTTTTCGACGATGACTATTTTCATGGGCTAGATGCGGCCAGCGGCTTGCAGTTCATTCAGCAAAGTTTCGTAGGCTACGAGCGGTTCGGAGTCACGTTCCTCAAAGGCTGTCAAATCTTCGGAATTATCCGTCAGGGAGTTATGAGTAACAGGGGGTACTTTTTGATTGATAGTGTCATTCATGAATTTGTCTCTCCTCTGCTCACCATATCGTCATGGTGTTGTGACGTCAATCGTGAAGGGCATATACTTAGGCCACCTCATAGTGGACCCGACTTTGCTGCCATAACCACCAGTGTTGCCGGATCCGCTTCACTTGATCCGGCCTACGGTCTTTGGTGGTTATTGGACGTTTTCAAGGTGCGGTTCATAATTGTTTGCGGGAGGGAGTACGGCTTTATTTGGAAGCCAGGTCTAGTAAAAATGCTAGGCCTGGCTTGTGATGTGTGGATTTTGAGTCAATAAAAAACTGTAAGCAACGCCCCGGTTACAAAAGGTATTCTTGGGAAGACTTGTTGAAGGCAATAGTAAATATATCCTGAAGCTGGCGGCATCGCAGGTGAGCAATGCCGCGACGAATTACGCCACCGAGATGGTCAGTTGCTTGCCAAGGGCGTTGGCAAATTTCTCCAGGGTTGAGAGCTTGATATCTTCTGCATGGTTCTCAATGCGGGATATGGCCGTTTTTTTCGTATGAATCCGCTGGGCAAGTTCCTCCTGGGTCAGGCCTGCTTCTTCGCGGGCTTGGCGCAGCATGACTCCCAGTTTGAATTCCTGATATCCCTTGTCATAGTCAGCTGCAAACTCAGGGTCGTGTTTTTTTCTGTTTTCAATGTACATGCGCAAATCACTCATGTTGTTTCCTCCGTGCACAATATTCCCGCTTGTATGCTTTCGCCCGCTCAATTTCTCCCGATGGTGTTTTCTGTGTCTTTTTGACCAATCCGTGAGTCAGCACCACAACCGCATTTCCAGCAAAGAAGCAGAAAATTCGATAGATATTCGACCCCAACGAAATGCGCACTTCCCATATTCCATCACTGTTGACCAGCTTTTTGAAATAGGTGGTGGGCAGAACGTCCAGCTCTTCCAACAGCGACAGGGTCCAGGTGACTTTTCGGGCTGCCTTGCCGGAAAGGTTGTCCATGAAATCCAGTAGCGGGCAATGACCGTTGGCGATTTTGTAGAATTCTACCGTGCGCTTCATAGTGTAAGGTTAACATGCGTGTTAACAGGAGTCAAGGGGGCGATGAGGTCGGCAAGGTAGGGTGGAACAATAGGCTCAGGCTTCTAACTTTATAAGATACCAAAGCAAGTTATCATTTTGGAAGCCTGCGGAGGATTTTCCTGAACAGGTTTAATCCTGGAAAAGCAGTTTCAAGCGACGACGCGTAAGTAACAGTCGTTTGTATAAATGTGAGACTGGAAAGCCCGTAAAAGTGGGCTTTGTCGTTATGTGCTGCGGGGAGCTTTGACAGTGTGGACCTGCGCAGGAAAAGAATGGTCACGGCAACCATTGTTGCCCCTTTGATATGAAAATCTATCTGTCTGTGCTGGTTACAATGTATGCTAAGAACGTACAGGAGAACATTGATCTCAACCTGCTAAAGCACCTCAAGGAGGTTTTTGAAAATGGCTAAACTATCTGAAAACGAACTGGCTGCATGGGAAAAAAAGCGCGATCTGAATGCAGAATTAGTGCAGGTATTGCACGAAACGAAGCAAGGAGAGTGGGCCAGAAAAACAGAATTCACACCACAAGCGGATGGTTCAATTCGTCGTGTGATTTCAAGACGAGACGGTACAATTGAAAAAGATGAAATCATTCTGGCGGCAAAAGCACAGGTCGCGGCCGCAAGGGCGGCAATGGGTTTATCTCAAGCACCATGCGCCAGGCTTTTAGGCGTTTCAGTACGAACGCTTCAAGAATGGGAGCAAGGCAGAAAAATTCCGTCCGGAGCGGCTGCCACATTACTGAAAGTGGCTACACGGCATCCAGAAGTCCTGCAAGAGTTGGCTGCGTAACGAGTGAGATCAAAAGGTAAATTCAAAGCGAAAAAAGCGAAGCTACCAACAAGTTAAGCAGGAGGGGAAATGATGGATACTCCCCACATTTTCATTCAACAGCCCTGACGACAACGCATAAAACAGGGAAATGTCCCTAAGTTCCCTCGATTAATGCTTGTATCGTGCAGATTTTGTACTTCCTGTCTTTGTATTGCATATGCTGCATGAGAACAAAATATAACTCTGAAATATATGGAAATTTGGGAGGTTACCGTTTACCCCATAGTGGTGTGTCCATGAACTGCTGCCGGAGACGCTCGTCCGGATTCTGTTCATAAAATTCATCCTCTGCAAAAGAGAACCGATACGCAGTAACATAATCAAGGAGCACTCGATAGGCGGCATTCACATTGCGAATGGTCTCCTGATCGCCTGCGTTTCCCGTATCAGGATGGTGACGCTTCACCAGTTCGCGATGACGGGTTTTGATCTCTTTAATGCTGGCTCTGTCCCCCAAGCCAAGTATTCGAAGAGATTCCTGCAACTCGGCATACGTCATGGCTTGATGCCAACAATCTGGATTACTGATGCCAGTCCGGTGTGTCTGCTGCCTTCACGCACTTCCCGTTCTATCTGAACAGCGTGTCTAAACTCCAACCCTGCAAGTTCTCGTTTCACCTCATCCAGGGACATGAGCATGTCAAGCGATTGGGGACCTCCGGTATCATAGGCGAGTTGCTCCTTACTGTACGCCTCCAGCACAAAGACACCACCTGACTTCAGTCCCCGTACCGCCGCATGATGGAGCGGAATGCGAATTGCTGAAGGCACATGGCAATAGCAGGCGATGATTCCATCCCACTGTTCCTGATCGATTTCAAACTGACTCAAATCGGCATGTACTGTGGTAATAGCGACACCACGTTCAACAGCAAGTGCTTGAGCCTTGCCTAGGCCGACTTCCGATCCATCAACTCCGACTACCTCATATCCCAAGGATGCCAGATAGACGGCATTTCTTCCTTCCCCTTCAGCCAGAGATAGAATCTTACCCTGCGGAATCTGGTTAACAACCGATACAAGAAATTCATTTGCGTCAGTTCCGTAGACAAATCCCGGTTCGCTATAGCGTTCATCCCAATTCATGGTTTCTCGCCTCCTACGGTAGTGTAAAATTGTTGTAACTAGACTATTTTGTTACAGAACATGGCTGCGCACGGCTATGCCATCAGGAAACCGTTGGACTTTTCGTCTATGATTCGACCATCACTGACATGGAAAATCCGGTCAAACCCTTCCACCATGCGGTGGTCGTGGGTGACGACCAGGATTGCCGAATGGTTTTCAACCGCCAGCTTTTTCATCAGATCCATGACGTTTTTGCCGTTCTCGGTATCAAGCGCAGCGGTCGGTTCGTCTGCCAGGATCACCCTCGGCTTGTTTGCCAGAGCCCGTGCAATGGCAACCCGCTGGGCTTCTCCACCGGAAAGGGCTGATGGGTAGTTGTTCAAGCGATGGCCAAGATTGAGCGAAATCAGGAGTGCGGTGGCCCTAGCTTTGGCCTCATTCTTTGTCAGATGGTTTATTTCCAATGCAATCATAACATTTTCCAGAGCGGTCAGAAAGGGAATCAGGTTGTGAGCCTGGAAGATAAAGCCGAGCTTTTCCCTGCGCATCCGCTTCAAATCTATTCCCGGCAGCCATCCTTCATCGGATACTGCAGTACCGTCTATCACCACTTTGCCGTGAGTCGGTTCATTGATCAGTCCGATAGAGGTCAGGAGGGTGGTCTTTCCTGACCCGGAGGGACCGAGCAGGGCTACCAGTTCTCCCGGTTTGATCTGAAAGCTTGCGTCCGCAATAGCGGTAACCGCCGTGTCACCTTTGCCATAGATCTTTGTCAGGTTTTCAACTTCGACTGCATACATAATTTTACTCTTTCCGAAAATGGTAATTTTTTGTTCTGGCAAGGAAGTCGAGGGAGAGCGCGGAGGCGTACGCCACGTACGTCGCACAAGCGAGGCCGAAGAGTGACGCCGCCAGGGCGAAAAAGAACCGTTTTCTCTTCATCCCCCCAGAGCCTCAGCCGGTTCGACCTTCAGCGCCTTCCGTATCCCCACAAAGCTTGAAATCGTGCAGATTGCAATAACGATAACAAAGAGTCCTTGCAGGTCGAAAGCTTCCAGTACAACGCGACGGGGAAATTTTTCGTAGGTCAGCAGGATAAGCAGATAGCCCATTGCATAGGCGATCACCCCCATCAGGAGCGACTGCTGCAGAATCATGCCGATGATCACTCGGTTCTGTGCCCCGATCAGTTTGAGGGTGGCAATCACCTTGATCTTGTCGAGGGTAGAGGTATAGATGATCAGCGAGATAATGACCGCCGAAATCACGAGCAGAATGATGCGGAACAGTCCCAACTGCATGCGGGCCTTCTCAATCATCCCTTTGGTGAGGATCTTTATCTGCTCATCAGCCGAGATGGGGTGGAAGTGATTCCAGCGGCTGATGTGTTCCTGAACTTCTTTGAGGTTTGCTCCCGGCGCCAGTCGAGCAACGACAGTGTTGACCGTGTGGGTTGATTCGGTTATGCCGGTGATATTCTGCTGAAGAAACTTTGCCTGAGACGGAGAGAGTGTCTGAATATCGGCCAGGTTCGCACCGACACGCTGCCGGTCGTTTCTGATGGCGTCATTGTCTTTCTTGAACTGTATATCCTGGGCGTCGGCAAGACTTACATAGGCAACCGGGTCGCCACCGGAAGAGACAACCTTGCCGGTCATCCCCACAACCGAATAGTCGTGTAGACCCAGATGGATCTTTTCGCCAATCTCCATCTGCATAGCCTGGGCGACTACCATTTCATAGTGTTTCTGGCGGATATTCCGCCCGGCAATAATGCGCGGAGGGCCACCAAAACCGTTCAGATCATACCCCAACAGAAAAAACCGGAACGGCTTACCACGGCGCTCGACCTGGATGGTCTGAAAGGAGAGTGCTGATGCATCGATCACGCCGGGTACCGCTTTAATGCGGTAGCGTATGTCTTCCGGAATCCGCGAACTCTCGGCAAACGGGCCGTTGGTGCCCTGTTGTACCACCCAGATATCCGCCCTGGTGGAATCAAGAATGGACAGAGCATCGGCAAAGAGCCCCCGGTAGATACCACCCATGCTCATGACGACCCCGATCAGTAATCCCAGGCCGATGGAGGTCAGGATAAACCTCCCCCGATGGTAGCGTATGTCCCGTATGGCGAGATTCATTTTGTGACCCTGACCTTCATACCATCTTTGTATTTCGCCATCTCTGCTGCCGGGGCCAGAGCGACCTGATCGCCACCCTCAAGACCGTCGACAATTTCCGTGAAATTACTTCGATCTTCAATACCGATCGTAATCGGCCTGAAGACAAGCTTACCACCGCTGACAACCCACACCCCGCGTTTTTTCTCACTGTATATAATCGCTGCAGAAGGTAGGGCAGCGGCGCCTTTTTTGGTTCCTGTAATGATGGACACATCGGACTGTTCGCCTAAACGGAAATTTTTGAGCGGCTCGTTGAACGCCACATCCACTTCCAGTTCTTCGGTTACCCGGTCGCTCTGATGTCCCAGACGGGCAACGTGTCCGGAGAATTGTTCCCCTGGAGCTGTGCGAAGCGAGATAACAGATTTCCCGCCGATCACCACACCCCTGAGTTGGGATTCATCCACGTTGGCCTTGACCCAAATCGTGCCTGGATCAGCAAGAGTGAAGATCGACGCTCCCGGTGAAACGGTGGCACCTTTTTCCAGGTCACGCGTGATAATGATCCCGTCTTGTGGAGCGTAGATGTACGTGTCGGCAATTTTGCTCTTGGCAAACCCGAGCCCGGCACGGTTGGCGCCCTGCTCCATGCGCACCGCTTCAATCGCGGCCTTGCTGCGAATCACTTCTTCTCTGGCAACCTGGCCGGCGGTGTCATATTGCTCGGCCTCCAGTTTGGAGACCAGGTTCTTTTCCACCAACGCTTTGTAGCGCTGGGCATTTTTCTCTGCCAGCACCAGGTTAGCCTTGGCTTTTTGGAGATTGGCCTGCTCAACATTCAGGCTGGCCGCGGACCGTTGTAAGCCTGCCTGGGACTGGTGTTCCTGCTGCACAACGTCGTCATTTTCAAGCTTGGCAAGAAGCTGACCCCGTTTTACCCGGTCGCCCTGATCGGCATACAGCTCAACAATCCGTCCGGTGATCTTACTAGAAACAGCGACTACCACCTTTGCCTCGACCGTGCCATTGCCATAAACCTGGGCAGTCAGATCACGTTTCTCTACGCTCACCACCTTTACCTTGAAAGGGGCAAGGAGTGTCATCTTGAACGCAATGAGTATGGCGGCAACAATTACGGGCCAGAGCAGAAACTTTTTCTTTCGTGCCAGGGTTTTTAGCAGTTCCATGTGTTACTCCTTAACGGCTACTTGGCTCTTTGCCAACTGCCCGGTTGAGTCTGGCAAGCGCGGTGAGATAATCGTATTTTGCTTGAATATGGGCGGTCTGCGCATCAAGAGCCAGAGTTTGTGCATCAGTCACTTCAATGATACTGCCAACCCCTTCCTTGTAACGACCTTCTGCCAACAGCCTGCTTTCATTGGCAGCTTCAATTTCTTTCTCGGTTGAAACCATACGGGCGGCAGCCTCATTCCCACCAAGCCAGGCGGACTCAACTTCCTTGATGATGAGTAATTTGAGATTACTCTGTCGGGCTTCGATGGCATTAATATTTGCATTCGCTTCCCGTACCTGCTCGACTGATGAAAAACCGGAAAAGAGTGGCATGGTCAGGTTCAAGCCAACTGCCCAGACATTGCCGGTGGGTGGGAAATCACGGTCGGCATATCCCACACTGGCTGTACCTGAAAGTACCGGCAGATAACTTCCTTTAGCCGTTTTCAGATTAGCGTTCGCTGCTGCTTTCTGGTCAGTCATTTGCTGAAGCTCAGCACGACTCTGTAGCGCTTCCTGTTGAGCTTGATTTCTTTCCTGTAATGTGGATGGAACGGGAGATGGTTCCACGGGCACACGCTCCCCGAGAGATGTACTTCCAATGGAACTTGCAAGCTCGACCCTGGCAAATTCTTGGTTGTTTTCCGCTCTGATCAATGCTGTTTTTGCTGAATAGAGATTCGCTTCAGCCCTGGCAACATCAACTTTCGCCCTGATTCCCTGGTTGAAAAACTCTTGCGCCTGCCGGTACACCTCCGCACGGGCTTTGACTGTTTCCGTCACGGCATTAACCTGCTTTTCGGCGGCCAGTAGCAGGTAGAAGGCACTTTTCACCCGTAATGCGAGATCCTGTCGAGTTACGACAAGAGCCTTTTCGACAGCTTCGCGATTGTTACGGGCAGCATCAACGGCTCCGCCTGTACGCCCGAAGTCATAAATGGTCTGCTTCAGGTAAAGTGCTGTAGTCGTTACTTCCGTTGTTTTGATGCTCTCCAATGCCGTAAGAAACGTCCGTCCCCTGCTCCAGTCCGCTGAAATATTGACCTGTGGATAATAATTGGCCTGCGCCTGGCCGGTTCGTGACTCAGCGCTGGTCAGGTTTTCCTTCGCCTCAACAACCAGGGGATGGTTTTTTTGAGCTGTATCCAATGCTTCGTCAAGCGTTAGCGGCGTAGCGGCATACAGCGTTTGGGCAGATGCCATAATCATGATCAGCCATGTCACAACATTTTTCATCACATACCGCCTATATTCAGATAAAATTATATTATGTGATTATATATTCACATCATGAGCAAAAAAAATCAGCGTATCAATCCGACGAAGTTGTTCCAAAGTTTTTCAGCTTCACAACGTATATCAAAAGATGCATTACCGATTGTCCACCGTAGCGCAGTAATCTGGATCATTCCGAGGAGAGTCAGGGCCGTTTCCCGGGAAGACACCTTTGGACTCAATTCACCTTCGTTGATTCCTGCGGCTATTATGCCCGAAATTGTTTCAACATAATTCCCGATACGCAGCGCCAAATAGCTTGCTACATCCTGGTGACCAAGATGGATGTCATCCGAGAAAACGAACCGGGGAATCCCGGGATGCTCTACTATCAGAGTAATGTGGGAAGTAAATATGGTCTCCAGTTTTTCCAGCGGTTTTCTGCTCCCACCGGCAATAGAAGCGGCCTTGCCCATGACCGCACTTCCGATGAACTCTGCCATGGCGAAATAGATCGCTTCTTTACCGCTGAAATGACGATAGATGTTTGCCTCGCTCATTCCGGCAGAAGCAGCAATTGCTCCAATTGTGAGAGCCCGTACCCCCTTATTGCCGACAACTTCAAGAGCCGCTAAGACAATTTCTTCCTTACGAACGCGTGTGCTTTTCTTTTCTAACATGGCCACCTCATGCGAATAAGTATTCACATAATATTTGCGTATAAGCTATTGGTCAAGCAAATAGTAGCGTATGCTTGAACGGGGCTAACTCTCACATTATAAATACTGACCGTTGTATCCAGACAGCTAAAGTGCACGAGGTAACAATATCAAAGACGATGAGTATCATCAGCAGTAACAGTAAATTCGATAACGCCAACCTGGCGTCGTTAAACCCTTCAGCCACCGCTGAAGCAAGATGCTGCCGATTTCGAACCGCCTGAAGAAAATGTCGAGAGCTCCTTTTTTACTTCAACGGAGCCACAGGCCGGACATCCAGCGGTTTGGGCATTAGCATCTTTCTGTAGCTTTTCAAATCGGTGACCACATTTCGTGCATGAATAATCAAATATCGGCATTGCATATCTCCCTTAAACAGATATATTCAGTTTTAAATATATTGTTATTCCATGATTATGTCAATGTTATACAGGAAATTAGGGACACTCCCCACATTTTCATCCAACAACCCAGACGACAGCGCATTAAACAGGGGAGTGTTCCAAATTTCCCTGATTCCACCAATCCCGGAAAGAGTCCTCAATTGACCCCCATCGTTGATTTACGCAGCGATACCGTAACCCAACCCACCGCTGCCATGCGCAAAGCCATGGCAGCGGCGCCTCTGGGTGATGACGTGTTTGGTGACGATCCCAGTGTTAAGTTGTTTAACCGTCCTTCCCCCCAGTGCCACCACCATCATTGGCACGTACTACGGTGAAGAGTTCTTCTTTACCGGCAACTCCCG
>JBBQXT010000076.1:0-14955 GCA_038209415.1 Geobacterales bacterium | reverse complement strand
GTAGCGGTGGATGTTCTCCACTACCACGATGGCATCGTCCACCAAAATGCCGATGGAGAAGATCAGGGCGAAGAGGGTGATGCGGTTCAGGGTGTAGCCGATCAGGTAGAAGAGGAACAGGGTGATAGCCAGTGTGACCGGGATGGCGATGGCCGCAACGGCACCCGCCCGCCATCCCATGAAGATGGCTATCAGAATGGTGACAGAGATGGCTGCCAGGAACATATGGAACAACAGCTCGTTGTTCTTATCCTTGGCAGTCTCGCCGTAGTTGCGGGTGACAGTGACCTGCACGTCGGAGGGGATCAGTTTGCCCTTGAGGGATTCAACTTTTTTGACCAAGTCCTCGGCCACCCAGGTGGCGTTGGTTCCTTTCCTTTTTGCTACGGAGATAGTAACCGCGGCATAGTCCTGCGTGGGGTTGATCTGTAGGGGCGAAGCAGATAAACCTTGCTTCGCCCCTACAGGGGCACCTTTTCCTAGCCCCATGAAGACATAGTCGGCCGGTTCCTGGACGCCGTCCTGCACCTGGGCGACGTCACTCAGATAAATCGGCTTGCCGTTGTGGACACCCACCACCACGCGGCTGACCGCCTCGCCGCTCTCCAGGAAACCGCCGGTCTCCACCAGGGTTTCCTTGTTGCCGCCGGCAAAGGCGCCCGAGGCGAGGGTGGCGTTGCCCTTCTGCAGGGAACCGGCCACCTGTAGCGGTGACAGGCCGTAACCGGCCAGGCGCGGCGCATCCAGTGTCACGCGCACCTGACGGGAGAGCCCGCCCTTGATTTCAACCTCGGCGCTATTCTCGCTCTTCTTCAACTCGTCGGCCACTTCGCGGGCCAGGGTGCGGAGGGTGCCGTGGTCGTAGCGTTCCGACCAGAGGGTCAGGGTCACGATCGGCACGTCATCGATGGATTTGGGCACCACCAGCGGCTCACCGGCACCGGGCGGCAGCAGGTTGCGGTTGCTCATGACCTTGTTGTAAAGCTTGACCAGCGAATCCTCCATGGGCTGGCTCACCAGATAGCGCACGGTGATGATCCCCATGCCGGGGCGGCTCATGGAGTAGAGGTACTCGACCCCCTTGATCTCCCACAGTTTGGCCTCGAACGGTTTGACCACCCGCTCTTGTACCTCCTGCGGCGAAGAACCGGGCATTGGCAGGTAGATGTCCACCATCGGAACCACGATTTGGGGTTCTTCTTCGCGGGGGGTCATCTTGACGGCAAAGAGGCCCAGAAGTAGCGAGGTCCCCACGATCAGCGGGGTTAGCTTGGAATCTATGAAGGCGCGAGCTATTTTTCCGGCAAAACCGAGATGTTGCATAGGTATAGGCTCCAGTGGGATAAAACCGTTCAGCGACCGAAGGTGCCGGTCTTGATCTCGGCAAGGATGCCGTTCCGGAATGTCAGGTAATGAACCAGGGTATTTTGACCCTGGTTGTAGGTCCACTCTTCGACCTCGATGTAGCGAACTCTACCCCTGAAGGTATCTTCACTGTCGGTCCGTTTAACCTTGTTGGTGGGAGGGTCGCATGTGACCATGGCCTCCGATATGGAGTCGCCGGTTGATACGATGCTGCCGTTGGGACAGCGGAAGGTATCGGCAAAGACGTCGGCCGCCAGAAAAATGACGACAGAGGCGATCACAAGTATCTGTTTCATAGCTCAATTTTGCTCCCTTCACTGAGTTTCTCCACACCCGACACCACTACCCGTTCGCCGTCGGACAGACCGGAGAGTATTTCCACCCGGTCTCCCACGGTCTTACCGGCCTTGACCAGTCGCATGCGGGCGATGTTGGCACTGTCCACGACCCAGACCGAGGTCAACGCGCCCCGTTCGACCAGCGCATTTTTCATCGCCAGCATAACGTTAGCGGCATTTCCAAGCGAGATGACACCCCTGCCGAACATGCCCGACTTGAGCCTCTTTTGGCCGAGGTTAATCTTGGCGATGAAGGTGCGGCTGGCAGGGTCGGCCGATGGTACGATCTCGGCAATCTGTGCCTTGAATGAAACGTTCAGGGCATCCAGAGACACCACAACCTGGGTGCCGGGCCTGACTTTAAGTGCAATCGATTCGGGTACCGCCAGTTCCAGTTGGTAGTTACCTTCGTCCTCGATGGTCATCAGCGGCTGGGCCGGGAATACGGTGCTACCCACATCGGCCTGTTTAGTCGTGATTATGCCGGAGATGGGTGCGACGACCCGTGTGTATCCGGCCAGTGTGATGGCCGCTTGCGCACCTTCCTGAGCCTGCCTCAGGCGCGCCTCGGCCCGGGCCACGCCTTGCGCGGCCAGCTCCTTTTCGGTCTGCTTGACATCAAATTCCTGGCGGCTGACGGCCTGCTCCTTGAACAGTTTGTTGAAGCGCTCGAAGGTGACGTTGGCCAGCTTCTTTCTGGCCTGTGCTTCATCCAGCCCCCGTCTGGTCTCATCCAGCCCGGCGCTGGCAGCGGCGGCGTTGGCCTGGTTCTCCTGGGCATCCAGTCGGATCAGAAGTTGACCCTTTTTGACCCGTTCCCCTTCCCGGACTTTGAGAAAAATGACTGTGCCGGGGACACGTGCTGAAACGACGGCGCTGGTACGGGCACGAACCGTTCCGACGACTTCCAGGGTCTCGGGGATGGACGACGTTTTCACGGTTTCCAGCGTCACGCCTTTCACGACAGCCGGTGCAGCGGTTGTTTTTTTCTCTGTTTCGTGCGTTGTTCCGGAGCAGCCGGTCAATGCCAGTGTCAGCGCAGTAGCGGTCGTTATACGGTATATGAATGACCTCATTTGTTAATCTCCTTCAAAAATACACCCGAGGTGTAGTAGACCTGCCCGCCGGACAGGGTGTGGTTGGCCTCGGTTTCCACGAGGCTGGCGCGGGCCTGGTTCAGAGCATTCCGGGCATCCAGAAGTTCAGCCATGGTGGCCAGTGAGTTTTCAAATCGACTGCTCAGCAAACGCACGGTTTCCTCCGCATCCTGTAGGGCATTGCGAGCAACTGCACGGCGTTTTTCCATCTCTTCGCGCCGCAGCAGGCTTTCCTGCACCTGATAGGTAACCTCTTTCAGCGAATTTTCCAGCTGTTCGGCTGCCGCGGACCGTCCGGCGGTGGCGCGATCACGCTCCCGGCATCGGCGAAACCCATCAAAAATCTGCCATTTCAGGCTGACTCCCGCCACCCAGGCGTCATTATCGCTGCCGAACGGGGTATTTTCAGCGTTCATCTGGTAAGAGGCAAACGCTCCGATGGAGGGCAGATAGGCGCTGCGGGCCAGCTGGACAGCTGCATCGGATCGTTCCAGTTCCGTGCGGGACTGGCGCAGGTCGCTTCTGTTCTCAAGCGCACTTTTGATCAGTTCCTCTGCCTGAACGGACTCTGAAAATCCGCTGAGGGTTTCAGCCGTATCAACGCGGCTGGCATTATTGATCCCCGTAACCACCGCCAGACGCATCTGTGCAAGAACCAGGTTGTTGTTGGCGGTGATGAGTTGTGACTCTATCGCGGCCAGGTGTGTCCGCGCCCGCAGTTCATCGGATTTAAGGCCGACACCGGCCTCGTTGCGAACGGTTGCCAGGCGCATGTTTTCGCGGGCTTCACCCATGGCCTGTTCGGCTGATGTGCGCTGAGCGGCAGCTTTCTGCACCTCCAGATACGTTCGAAACACCTGGAATGCGATGCTCTGCCTGGTTCCCTCCAGTTCCAACGACCCTTTTTCGGCTTCTTTCACCGCCATCTCGCGAAGCGGGCCGTTCGATGGGGTGTAGAGCGGCTGCTGGATTGTCAGGGCGGTCTTGAAGTCATGGTGTGCCGAAGGGTGGTTGAGGTTATTGATCTGAAAATCGTTCTGGCTGAAACGCCCCTGGTCCAGCTTCATCATAAAGGTCTGGGTCGGTGCGTTGGATGCAGCCAGAGTTTCCTCAAAGAATATGCCGGGATAATAACGCGACGTCGCAATGGCGATGCCCTGCCTGGCTGCATCGGCGGTGTAGCCGGCTGCCTTGATCAGGTTGTTCTGTTCCAGCGCCATGTTGACAGCCTCTTTGAGGGTCAAACGCCGGGGCACCATTCCATCGGATGCTGCGGCGGGATGGGCAGCAGTCAGTATGGATAATGCCAGTAGTACGAATATTCGTTTCACATGCAACTCCTCTGATCAAACGATATATGAAAAACAATATATATTGTCATAAGAAAAGTCAAGGACAACCTGTTGTTAAATTATAGCGGGTATTTGGCCAATTACAACGGGTACAAAAAAGCCGGAATGTGGCGTGCACATTCCGGCTTTCAGCAACATATGATGGGTAACGCTATTTATCGAGCACGAATTCAGCCCGTCTGTTTTTTGCCCATACTGCTTCGCCCGTGCCCTGAACAGCAGGTTTTTCCTTACCGTAGCTGATCACGGAAAGATGGTCCGGCTGGACTCCCAAGGTAATCAGGTATTGCTGGACGGACTTGGCACGTCGCTCACCCAGGGCCAGGTTGTATTCAGCTGATCCGCGCTCATCACAGTGACCCTCGATCTTGATTTTAGTCGCGGCCTTGGATTTCATCAGGATCTCGGCGTTCTTGGAAAGGACGTCGCGGGTATCCTGGCGCAGGTCGGAACTGTCGAAGTCGAAGTAGACCGTAGCAAAAACAGCTGTTTCTGCTGCCGCCTTGGCAGGCTGAATCTCAGCCGGCTTTGGTGACTCAGGGGCCTGCTGTGGTGCAGGTGTTTCTGCCTTGACAACAGGCTGCTGAACAGGCGGTGTCTCGCTCTTGACCGTGGCCGCTGCCGGCTCCTCGGTTTTTACAACTTCCTTGCTTGCGCATCCGGCGGCCATCAGGGCCGTCATGCTCAACGCTGCCAAAAGTACTGTCATTTTTGATTTCATTGCATTCTCCTTGTACTGAGGTTTCTGAGGCGTTGCGCCTGAGATGGTAAAAATGTGTATAAAACTATACATGACATCTGGTCTATTGCAATTGCAAACAGCGAAAAAAACGGAACGGGAAAACGCTAAAACAGAAATCGTTTCGAAATGTTACTCCATGCGTTCAATTGAGCGCTGCACTCTACACTACCCCTTAAAATTGATTCGTATTATCAGATATTGTCTGTTTCTTTATTCGGTCAATTGGCAAGCAGGCGGTGCAGTTTGTCCTAGGGCCTCGAGACGGAAGATAGTTTTGGAGGCAACAGACAATCCGGGCGGGGTTGGCGGAAGAGACCCCCTCCGATTGTGCCGTGCTTCACAAAGCTCGAACAGATGAAGCTCCCCCTTTTGTTTAGCGCGTAGACCAGGCCGGTTGGGTGGCCTTGCCCTTGCCCTGGCTGACCCGCGTCTGACCGCTGCCGTCGCTGCGCATGACGTATATCGCCTCGGTACCGCCACGTTTGGAACTGAATGCAATGAAACGCCCGTCAGGTGACCAGGCCGGGTTCTCGCTGCTGCCGGCAGACGTCAGTTGTGTGTCTCCCGTGCCGTCACTATTGATCGTGAAAATCTGGAAGCCGCCTCTATTCATGCGGGCATAGGCAATTCGGTCCCCCTTAGGTGACCAGCGCGGATTGACGTTATAGCTGCCGCTGGTGGTCAGTCTGTGGACATTGCCGCCATCGGAGCTCATTAGAAAAATCTGCGGTTTACCCAGTCGATCGGATACAAAGGCGATCCGGGCGCCATCGGGTGACCAGGTCGGTGAGACTTCGATGGCGGGATTGACGGTCAGGCGGGTCGGGCGGCTGCCGTCCCTGGCAAGGGTGTAGATCTCGGAGTTGCCGTCCTTGCTCAGTGACAGTGCAATCCGGGAACCGTCGGGCGACCATACACCGGTAATATTGAGCCCCTTGCGGTTGGAAACCAGCACCTCGACCGGGTTGGACAAGGCGCGCTTGTACAGATCGGGGTTGCGCCGTTTGTAGGATGTGAAGAGGATCTCGCGGCCGTCGGGCGAAAAATCAGGATTGAGGTTGATCGAGCCGTTGCGGGTCAACTGCAACTGGTTATGGCCGTCCCAGTCCATGATGACGATCTCCTTGTTTCCGGTCTGGCTGGAAACATGGGCGATGTGCGTGGTGAAACAACCCTTCTCGCCGGTTGCGACCAGCATGATCTCATCGGCGAAGGCGTGGGCAAAATAGCGCAGGTCCTTGGTCTTGCCCAGGTAGCGCTTGGCGGTCATCATCTTGCTGCTGAGCAGATCGAACAGGCGCAACTCGACCGTCAGGTTGTCGCCAGTGACGCTGTATTCACCGCGCACCAGCAGGTCGAAGCCCGCAGCCGCCCAGGGCATATAATTGGTCCCCGCCAGGGGGACAGGAGCGGCAGACAGCGCCTGCTCACGGGTCTCTGCTGCAATAACGCCGGACATGTTCATATCAAAGGCGATCACATCACCCAGCTCCTTGGCTGACGAGGCATTGGGGGCAGCAGCAAGGCTGCGCGGTGTTTCAACGGCCATTTTGAGCTGCCGGTTTCCCGGGGCAGTGACTTCGATGTATTCGGAGTGTGCCGGGAGGATATCGGCCAGTAGGAGCAGGCAAAGACAGAACAGAAATGTTTTCATGGGTATCCGTATACTCATCATGGTTTGGTTTTTGATATTTCCCGGGGATGAAAGGTGAAACCATTTTCAAAGGTCTTATGATTGGGTGGGGGGTATAATGTTTCTCCAAAAATCTCGATGGCTCGCTGAACAGCCAATTCAAATGTGTGATCACCACTACTGCTTTCAATTTTCGTCTGGGAGACCTGGCCTTTGCTCGAAATGGTTATACGTACCACCACGATCGGATTTTTGGTGGAATAGTTGCTGGTTTTTTTTAGGGCATCTTCCATCCGTGACTTGATATAATCCTCATAGCGGCTGCCGGCCTCTTTGCCGCTGGCACCCGGCATGCCGGCCCGGCCGCTCCCCTGGCTCTTGACCTTTTCCCGCAAGCGGGCCATAACCGCCTCTTCCTGCCGGGCATCATCTGTACGCTTCATTTTGGCCATACGCTCGGCAAACTCGGCTGCGGACTCGGGAGCGGGTTCCTTTGTCTTGAGCGGCGCCTTCAGTTGCTTGGTGCTTGTAACCTTTGCCACCGGCATGGGCTTTGCGGGCAGCGCCATGGGTTCCTTCGCTTCCCTGGGGGGAGCGGGAGCCTGCCGGGTGTCGTTGCCCTTCTGGGACGGGCTGCCGGAGCGGGGTGAGGCCACCGGGAGGTTAACCACATCCACGTAATAGGTTTCCTGAATCTTCAGGGGCGTACTGTGGCTGCCATACCAGGCCAGCAACAAAAAAACCGTCAGGTGGATGACGGCTGAAACAATGAAACTGACACCCAAGCCGGTGTCTTTCGATAACGCCTGAGTGCTCATTATTTCGCTGACGGTTCCGTCACCATGCCGAGGCGTTCGATACCGGCGCCCTTGATGTCGGCCATAGCCTTGACCACCTCGCCATAGGGCACCCCGGCGTCGGCCTTGAGGAAGACCTCCTTCTTTTCCCGCGTGGCGAACATGGTCGTCAGTCTGCCGCGCAGTTCAGCCGCCGGGATCTCATCCTTGTTGAGAAAAATCTTGCCGCTCTTGTCGACGGCAACAACGACGGTATCCTCCAAGGGGGTCAAGGCCTTGGTATCAGCCTTGGGAAGATTGACCTGCACCCCCTGCTGCATCATCGGTGCCGTTACCATGAAGATCACCAGCAGCACCAGCATGACGTCAACCAGCGGGGTGACGTTGATTTCTGCCATGATGCCCCTGTTATCGTTGCGTCCGCCCATGGCCATGTTTATTTACCTGAAATATTGCGCTGTACGATATTGAGAAACTCGGTGGAGAAACTGTCCATCTCGTTGATCAGTACGCGGATCTTGTGCTGGAAATGGTTGTAGGCCATGACCGCCGGGATGGCGGCCACCAGGCCGATGGCGGTGGCGATCAGAGCCTCGGCGATACCGGGAGCAACCACGGCCAGTGAGGCGGAGCCGGTCTTGCCGATACCCTCGAAGGCGGTCATGATGCCCCAAACCGTACCGAACAGGCCGATGAAGGGCGAGGTGGAACCGGTGGTGGCCAGGAAGGTCAGGTATTTTTCCAGGCGGGTGATCTCGGAGTTGGTGGCACGCCGCAGGGCACGGGACACATTCTCGATACCGCCCAGGTCGGTTGTCATGGCACTCTTGTCGCTGGCGCCATTGCCTTCCACCAACTTTTTCAGTTCGCCGTAGCCTTCATTAAACAGTACCGTCAGCGGGGAGTTGGCGAAGCGGTCCACCTGGGAGGCGATGGCATCAAATCGTTTGGATTTCCAGAAGAAATCCATGAAACGCTCGGATTCGCTGTTGGCGCGTTGCACCTGGAAGAACTTGAGGAAAATGATCCCCCACGAAATAACAGAAAACAAGACCAGCAGGCCCAGGACAAGTTTTACAATAATGCCGGCACTAAGAAATAAGGCCACTAAAAAGCACCTCCAAAGGATAAAATCAAGCTGAAAACCTAGTACTAACAGAACCTCAAGTCAAGCTGAAAATCAATATAATTCGGGCTTGCGGTCATTGAAGCAGGGAATCTGTGCCCGCCAATCGGCCATGACCTGCATATCAAGCAACGCACCGATCTCGACCTCTGCTTCCCCCCCCTCGGCCAGTACCTCACCCTTGGGGTCGATGATCATGCTCATGCCGAAAAAGTCCAGCTTGCCGATCGGGCCGCAGGCATTGCAGGCCACCACATGGAGCTGATTCTCTATGGCCCGTGCCCGCAAAAGCGTCCGCCAGTGTTCCTGGCGCGGCTTGGGCCATTGGGCCGGCACGCAGATGAGGTGAGCCCCCTCAACAGCCAGGCGGCGGGAGAGTTCCGGGAAGCGCAGGTCGTAGCAGATGATCACCCCGACCTTGCCGAGAGTCGTCTCGGCCACGAGCCAGCTGTCGCCGCCGTCGAAGGCCCGCTCCTCCCCCAACAGGGAAAAGAGGTGCAGCTTGCGGTAGACCCCCGCCAGACGACCGTTGTCGATCAGATGGACCGTATTGAAGACCTTTGCGCCATGCGGCTCGGGCATGCTGCCGCAGATCACCAGTTTCAGCTCCCGTGACAGTTCCAGCAGCTCCGCGACGATCCCGGCCGTGCGTCCGGCCAACTCGTTCAGGTTCCTGTAGGCAAAGCCGGACGACCACATCTCCGGCAGCACAACCAGATTGGCACCGCTGGCAGCGACGCGCCGCAAGGCTTGGCGGACATAGGCCAAGTTGGCGTCCACGTCGCCCTGTTTTACATTGAATTGGATGGCAGCGGCTTGAATCACGGTCATGGCTCGTTCTTCACCTCGTCAGCTGCGAATTCAGGTAGGCATGGATGATGTCCATATAGATCTCACGCGGTTTGCTGGTGCCGTCGCTGGGGGCGATCATGCCCTCGCTCTCCATCATCTCGACGATGCGGGCGGCACGGTTATAACCGATGCGCAGCTTGCGCTGGATCATGGAGATGCTGGCCTGTTTGGTATCGGCCACCATGCGCAGGGCATCTTCCCAGCGTTCGTCCTGCTCCTCATCGTCCCCTGCCCCGCTTTTATCGTCCGAATCCTTCATCTCCAGAAGCGACTTCTCGTAGTTAGGTTTGCCCTGTTTCTTGAGGAAATCAACCACGCGCTGCACCTCGGCATCCGAGACGAAGGCGCCGTGGATACGTTGCAGGCGCGAAGTACCGGGCGGCATGTAGAGCATGTCACCGGCGCCCAGCAGGCTTTCCGCCCCGTTGCAGTCCAGAATGGTGCGTGAATCGACCTTGGAGGTAACCTGGAAGGAGATGCGTGAAGGCAGGTTGGCCTTAATCAGGCCGGTGATGACATCCACCGAGGGGCGCTGGGTGGCCAGGATCAGATGGATACCCGAAGCGCGGGCCTTCTGGGCCAGGCGGGCGATGTGTTCCTCCACCTCGCGTCCAGCCACCATCATCAGGTCGGCCAATTCGTCCACGATCACGACGATGTAGGGCAGGTGGGCGTGCTCCAGCACTTCTTTGTCGTCCATCACAAAGGGGATCGGGTCATCTGGCAGCTCACCGCCCTCGTCCTCGATAATCTCTTCCAACTCCTCGATAATCTCTTCCTCGGGGACGGTTCTGTTCATCTCTTCTAGTTCCAGAGCTTCACCGGCCAGCTTCTTGTTGTAGGAATCGATGTTGCGGACGCCCTTGTCGGAGAGCAGCTTGTAACGGCGCTCCATCTCGTTGACCGCCCATTTCAGGGCCAGGGAGGCCTTCTTGGGCTCGGTCACCACCGGTAACAGCAGATGGGGGATGCCCTCGTACATGGAGAATTCCAGCATCTTGGGGTCAACCATGATCATGCGCACGTCGCGCGGTTCGAACATGTAGAGCAGCGACAGGATCATGGTATTGATCGAGACCGACTTGCCCGAGCCGGTGGAACCTGCCACCAGCAGGTGCGGTGCCTTGGCCAGATCGGTAACGACCGGCACCCCGGCGATGTCCTTGCCCAGGGCCAGGGGTAGTTTCATCTTGTTGTGCTGGAATTCTTCGCAGTTGAAGATCTCACTCAGGAAAACCATGTCGCGGTCGCGGTTGGGAACCTCGATCCCCACCACGCCCTTGCCCGGTATGGGTGCCACGATGCGGATCGACATGGCCTGCAGCGCCATGGTCAGGTCATCGGACAGGCCGGCGATGCGGCTGATCTTGATGCCGGGGGCCGGTGAAAATTCGTACATGGTGATGACCGGGCCGGGGCAGATTTCCACCACCTCTCCATCGATGCCATAGTCCTTGAGCTTTTTCTCCAGCAGGCGGGCATTCATGGTCAGGGCGTCACGGTCCAGCTTCTTCTCGGTTGCCGGCGGGGTGTCCAGCAGCGAGAAGGGCGGCGTGCGAAAATCTCCTTCAGCCTTGATGAAGGCAAAGGTTTCCTGCACCGCCGCAGTCTTTACGGCTTCCTTTTTCTTCTCCTTCTCCTTCTTGAAGGCGTTAAGGATTGGCAGTGGTGCCACGGCCGGCTTGATGATCGGTCCCGAGGACGAAGCCACCGCCGGCATGCCCTCCTGCTTGGCCTTCTCGCGCTGGAGCTCCTTACGGTTGAGTGTGCGGCGCTCCTGCCAGGCGGCCCATCTACTTTTGAGGTTTTCCAGCCACCAGCCGGCAAACAGCACAAAGGAAAACTTGGACAGGATCATGATCGAGGCCGCCAGCAGCGGCAACAGCAGCAGCATCGCGCCGTAAGGGCCGACCGTTGCCTTGAGGAGCCGGACCAGGAGTACGCCGATATTGCCTCCGGTCGGAATCAGCTGGCCGAAGACCAGGGTAGTGTCCCGGAAAAAGGCAAACAGTGCTGACAGGGAGAACAGAAGTCCGAAAAAGGCCAACAGTTTGTAGGAGCGCAGGCGGATCTCCTTGAAGCGGAAGAGGGTGTAGGCCATGTACAGCAGCGCCAGCGGAATCAGGTAGGAGGCCATGCCGAAAGAAACTGGGGAGGTGAAAAAGAGATCAGCCACCTGGGCCCCGAGTTTCCCCCCCAGATTGCGGATACTACCTTCGCTGGACCAGCTGTTCAACGAG
The DNA here is from genome assembly GCA_038209415.1 of Geobacterales bacterium. GTDB lineage: Bacteria > Desulfobacterota > Desulfuromonadia > Geobacterales > Pseudopelobacteraceae > CAIPTY01. The sequence goes on along the minus strand of JBBQXT010000076.1, from coordinate 3,413 downwards.
GGGTCGGTCTCATTAAAGGTCAAAAACGCAAACAGGATAAAGATGCCGGCCGTAGCCAGGGCCATACCCTGTAGCTCTTTGGTGAGTTTTTCTTTTTTCGGTTCGTCCATGCTCATATGGTCAGAATCCCTTGGAAAGGTCGCTTAAACGTGGACATATTACCTGTAATTCGTGGGAGGAGGCAAAGGAAAAAAGGAAGGTGGATTACTTTGGGGCACTGCAAAGTTCCTCTTTTCTTTGATGGCATCGGTATGAATCAGATAATTGAGCTTGGCGATAGTTCGGGAGACGCTCCATTCAAGCTTCTTTTGGTCAAACTCTTCCTGCTTCAGCCGTTGGAATTCTTTCAGCAGGTGCCGCTTGAATTCGGCGCTGACCCATGAGGCAAATTCAAGGGCAATATTCTGATGGGCAATAGGTTCCGCCGTATCTTGCGGATTTGGTTGTTATGCCGATAGCGTTGGTAGTTTCTATTCATTTGCCGGGTGAAAGCACAAAATATTTCTGCTTTTTCTTTGCACCGACCACTGGTTTGGGATACATTCAACCAGTCATATATCTGCCTTTCCCGCGAGGATGTCATGCCCATACCAGCCGTTTCATTTGTCGCCAAGTCCGGTACCGGCAAGACCACCTTGCTGGAGCAGGTTATTGTTGAATTGAAAAAGCGCGGCTATCGCGTGGGTGTCATCAAGCACGATGCCCACCGCTTCGACATCGATCACCCCGGTAAGGACAGTCACCGCCTGACCGCCGCCGGGGCCGACACCATGCTGATCTCCTCCCCCGAAAAACTGGCTGTCGTGAAGCAGCATGTCGAGTCGCCCTCCATCGAAGAGCTGATGTCCACCTATTTCAGTGACGTGGACGTGATCCTGACGGAAGGCTTCAAAAAGAGCGGCCTGCCCAAGATCGAGGTGCATCGCGCCGAGCGCAGCCCGACACTGCTCTGCCGTGGCGAAAACCATGACCCGAGTCTGCTGGCGGTGGTCAGCGATGAACCGCTGGAACTGGATGTGCCGGTGCTGGATCTGAACAACCCGTCGCAGGTGGCGGATTTCGTGGAGCAGAGAGTTATCCATGCAGCTGACTGACTCCCAGGGGAGAACCATAAACTACCTGCGCCTGTCGGTGACTGATCGCTGCAACATGCGCTGTTTCTACTGCATGCCCAAAGAGGGCATCGTCAAACAGGGGCATGGCGCGGTCCTCTCCTACGAAGAGCTGCTGCTGATCGCTGAAACCGCCGTCGGGCTGGGCATCGAAAAGATCCGCGTCACTGGGGGCGAGCCGCTGGTGCGCTCCGGGATTACCGGTTTCCTGGAAAGGCTGGCAGCCATTCCTGGTCTCAGTCACCTGGCCCTGACAACCAACGGTCTGCTGCTGGAGCAGATGGCCGGAGACCTATTCCGGGCCGGGGTGCAGCGCCTGAACGTCAGCCTCGATTCCCTCAAGCCGGCCACCTTTGCCGAAATCACGCGCGGCGGCGATTTGGAGACCGTGCTGGCCGGACTGGATGCGGCCGAACGGGCCGGCTTTCCGCCGCCCAAGATCAACGTGGTCATCATGCGCGGGGTCAACGATTCCGAAATACTCGCATTTGCCGAGATGTCACGCAGCCGAGGCAATTCAATCCGCTTCATCGAGTACATGCCGGCCATCAAGGAAGAGAACTGGCAGCGCTACTGCATTACGGGCGAGGAAATTCTACAGCGGATTACCGAACACTACCCGCTGGAGCAGATCGACAAAGGCCTCTTCGCCGGACCGTCCAGGGATTACCGCATCCCCGGCGCACGGGGGAGCATCGGCATCATCACCGCCGTATCCGGCCATTTCTGCAGAGACTGCAACCGCATCCGGGTCACCTCTACCGGCCAGGCCAAGGGCTGTCTGTTTAGCGATGCGAAAACTGACCTGATCCCCTGGCTGCGGCCACCGGATCGAGACGGTCTGGCTGAGGTGTTGAGGTTCATCATTTCAACTAAACCCGAGCGGCACGATATCTCGCCGGATGGCTACACCCACAAAAATTTTACCATGTCCCAGGTAGGAGGATAAACGGATGGCAAACGTGCTGGCGGTCTGTATCAGCGAGAATAAAGGGGAACGCAAGAAACCGGTCGAATCGGTTGAACTGCGCGAGGGCCACGGCATCGTGGGGGACGCCCATGCCGGAGATTGGCACCGCCAGGTGAGCCTGCTGGCCCAGGAGAGCATCGCAAAGATGCAGGCCATGGGGCTGGATGTGAACGCGGGCGATTTCGCAGAGAACATCACCACTCAGGGCATTGAACTCCCGGTCCTGCCGATCGGGACAAGGCTGGCCATTGGCGAAACGCTCCTGGAGATAACCCAGATTGGCAAGGAGTGCCACACCCGCTGCGCCATATTCTACCAGGCCGGGGATTGTGTCATGCCCAAGGAAGGCATCTTCGCCCGGGTCATCACCGGCGGGACGATCCGGCCGGGGGACGAGATCAAGATTGTTGCGGCAGTAATCTCCTGACGAACGCAACACCATACACATGACAGGTAGCGGTCCCGGATGTTTTCTCATTCGGGGCCGCTTTGCGTATATGCGCTTTTTCTAAAGAAGGACGCTGTAAACCACAGAAATGTGAGAAATGCGGGGAGAAGGGCAAGTTTGTTAAAACGTAAGAAACTTATGGGGTCGCGTCATGAACCTTGACCGTTTCGACCTCGCCTGACCATAGCGCCGGGCTGGTAGTGCGGATCAACAGGCCGCCCGAGCCCGAACAGGTGGCTTTGGCGGGAGAAAGCGTGTAATTTCTGATAGTGTCGTGACGTGAACAGGGTTGAAGTGTGAAGTGATAGACAGGAAAGCCCGCTTTTGGCGGGCTTATTTAGGTTGGTGTAGAGCGGCGGGCTGAAAAGAAGCGGAATTAAGTATGGTGTCCCCGGAATTCTTGCCCGGCTACCCGATTGGAATCTCGTCTTTTTATCAGACTCTTTTCTTTACAAGGGTAGCCCACGCGATGTTGGGCGGTTCAATATTTGTTGTAACGTTATTAGTTGATTTTTTACAATTTTGTTGTTACAAATTAAGTTATGAAGATTGAATTTGATCAGATCAAGTCAGACAAGAACTTAGCCGAGCGTGGCTTGTCGTTTGATCGAGCCTCTGATTTCGGATGGGGGGCTTCTGAAATCACTGTCGATACCCGTAATGATTATCCTGAAATCAGGTATGTTGCTGTCGGATATCTTGACCACCGTCTTCATATTCTTTGTTTTACCCCGGTTGCTGATGCTGTCCGAGTAATCAGCTTTCGCAAAGCTAACAGAAGGGAAGGTGATAAATATGGCAAACCGCTTACCATTGACTGATAAAGATGGCGAAGTACGGGAACTGACGAAAGAAGATTTCAAGCATTTCCGACCAGCTTCCG
>JBBQXT010000075.1:0-15020 GCA_038209415.1 Geobacterales bacterium | reverse complement strand
TATGTCAATCAACCCGCCCGAGGATTCGGCACATACAAAATCAAAACCTCCGAGGTTTTTGAAACCTCGGAGGTGTATTGGATGTCAACCTGAATGCAATGTGGAATGAACAATATCATCGCAGGTGATGCGGGTGAGGAGCGTGGTAGGTGATTGCCGATCATGTGGTTATGAAAGGTGATAGCGTATTGGAAGCTTCGGTTTTCTGGCATAACGACAGGCATCAGCCCGTAATACCTACTTTGACGGCCACCGGTTTCAGCACCCTGACCAGTTCGCCCGGCGCCATGCTTACCAGGTAACCGCGCTTGCCGCCGTTGATGTAGATTCTGTCCAGCAGGGTGATGCCTTCTTCCATGTAGACCGGCATCGGTCGCCGTGTCCCGAAGGGCGATGTGCCTCCGACCAGGTAACCGCTGTGCTTCTGCGCGGTATCCGGTGAGCAGGGGCTGACCTGTTTGGCACCGATGGTCCGGGCCAGCTCTTTGGTTGAAACCTGCATATCGCCATGCATCAGAACAATCAGCGGTTTATTGCTCTCGTCCTCCATTATCAGTGTCTTGACCATACAATGCTCATCAACGCCCAGTTCCCTAGCGGAAACGGCGGTGCCGCCCTTTTCTTCATAAGTGTAGGGGTGGTCGCTGTATTCAACTTTCTCTGCCCGCAACTGGCGAACAGCAGCTGTGACGGGTGTTTTGTCCCTGGCCATCTAGCAGATCCTCGGCAGCTGTTCCCCGGCCAGCATTTCCACCGCCCGCAGGCCACCGACGCTGGTCTGCATGCGCACCCGGCCCGCTTCGCCTGCCGAAACGAAGCCGATAATGGCTGCTCCGGCTCCCAGGGGGTGCTGCCGGATGCGGGCCAGTACCCGTTCGGCCGCTTCCGGTGCGACAAAGGCCAGCAGTTTGCCTTCGTTGGCCACGAAGAGCGGGTCCAGCCCGAGGATCGAGCAGACGCCGCGCACCGGCAGGCTGACCGGCAGTGCGGCCTCGTCCAGGGTGATAGATACGGCTGACTGTTGGGCGATCTCTTTGATGGTGGTTGCCACGCCGCCGCGGGTCGGATCGCGCAGGACATGCAGGCTGTCCCCGGCCTCGGTTAGTATCTCGGCCACCAGCCCGTTCAGGGCCGCCGAATCGCTACGCAGGCCCGCCTCGACGGTGAGCCCTTCGCGGGCGGCCATGACGGCAATGCCATGGTCGCCGAGCGTGCCGTTGATAATGACGGCATCCCCCGGTCGGGCGTTGGCGCCGTGGATGGTGAAGGCGTGTTCGATGACGCCGATGCCGGAGGTGGTGATGAAGATCTTGTCAGCCTTGCCTCGTGGAACGACCTTGGTGTCACCGGTGACGATCCGGACACCGGCTGCGTCGGCCGCCTGCCGCATGTCGGCCAGGATGCGCTGCAGATCACTCCTGCTGAAGCCCTCCTCCATGATCAGGGCGACACTGAGCCAGAGCGGCCGGGCACCCATCATGGCCAGGTCGTTGACTGTACCGTGTACCGCCAGGCTGCCGATAGTACCGCCCGGAAAAAAGATCGGATCGACCACGAAGGAATCAGTGGTATAGGCCAGACGGCCGGGGACCGGTTCCAGCACGGCCGCATCATTCTGGGCCGCCGGAGTCGTACCGCTCAAGGCTGGTATGATCAGCTCGTCCAGCAACTGGTGGGAAAGTCGGCCGCCACTGCCATGACCGAGGAGGATGAGATCGCTGTTCACGTTTAATGATACTCCTGTAAATTTAGTCTGAACGGCACGATACCACGAATATCCGGCCTTGTCACTCGCTCTGCCGCCGCTTTTTTTGTTCACTTTCCGAAGCGCTTCGTGGTATTAAACACAACTGGCTTGAAACAATATTGCAGCTGTTGCGGAGGAATAGATGACGGAATACAGGGCGATGCAGCAATTGCCGGATACCGCAGGATACAAGGCCGGTGATGTGCTGGTGCTGGCAGGAGAACTCTTCGGGCGCGGCTATGCCAATGGTCTGGTGGACGAGGCCAAGCGGATCGGCATGACCGTGATCGGCACGACCGTGGGCAGGCGCGATTCAGACGGCAGCTTGCGCCCCTTGAACAGTGATGAACTGGCTGATAGCGAGGCTCTGCTGGGCGGAAAGATCATCAATGTGCCGCTGGAGGCCGGCTTCGACATGGAGGTCGTGGCAGGACAACCATCAATTGCCGAACAGCTTAAAAAGGCCCGGCCGGATGACTGGAACACCATCGGCTTTGCCGAAGGTTTCATCGAACAGGCCCGCTCTGCGGGAACGACACGTTTTCGTGCAGCTATCTCACAGGTGGCGAACGAGCTGGGCAAAATGATTCCTGCTGGGGCCAATCTTCTGTTTGCCCATACCATGGCCGGAGGCATCCCCCGCGCCCGGGTGTTCATGCCGCTGCTCAACCGCGTGTTCAAAGGAACCGGAAACAAGTATCTGTCGTCAGGCGACTTCTGGAACAGCCAGCTCGGCCGGTTGTGTGAAGTCAGCTTCAACGAGGTTACCGCCGATACGTTCCGCTACCTGCTGGAGGAGACCGCTGACCTGCGCGGCAGCATCTCTGCGGCCGGTGGACGGGTGTGTTACAGTGCTTACGGCTATCACGGCACCGAGGTTCTGGTAAACGGTGAATACCGCTGGCAGTCCTATACGCCGTACGTTCAGGGCCTAGCCAAGATGCGTCTGGAGGATATTACGGTTGAAGCATCCCGGCAGGGTATCAGCGCCACGGTCTTCAACTGTCCCGAGATTCAGACCAATTCCAGTGCCCTTTTTCTGGGTGTCGAGATCTCTCTGTATCCGCTTTTGACAGCCATTCGCCGGGAGGCCGGCGATGCCGCCAGCGCTCCGCTTTTCGCGCGCTGTCAGGGGATGCTCAAGGAGGGTGAGACGGTTGACAACCTGTTGGCACGGACCAATGCCTATCTGGCATCACCGATTCTGGCTGCGATCATCAAGTATGACGGCTGGCCGCAGCACAATACCCTTGAACAGGCCGAACTGATGTTGGCCGCATCCTCCGAACTGATGGGAATGCACGCCGACCAGAAACAGCTTGTCTGTGCCGAACTGTCACGGGTCGTATTCCTGTCCACCGGCCGGTTGATTGTTCATGCTTCCTGGAGTCCGGCTGCTCCGGCTCTGTGGCTTAATCACAGTATTATCGCCCGCCTGGTGGCTGGAGAACGCGGCAGGGACATCCTGGACGCTTGATCCATTCCAGCAGCTGAACTCTTATTGAGGATAATTATGAAAAATCAGGTTAAAGCTGCTTGCATTGCTGTCATAACCGCTGTCCTGCTTCAGGGGTGCGCCACCGCCAAGCTCAACGGTCCGCCAGACGAGATGTTCAGGGAAGGCGAACAGTCTTTCCAGAAAGGCAACTACGCAGACGCCATCGCCCAGTGGAAAAAGGTCAAGGAGAGCTACCAGTCCCCCGAACTGACGACACGGGCTGAGATCGGCATCGCAGATGCCTATTTCCTCAACAAGGATTTCATTGAGGCCGCCGCAGCCTACGAGGATTTCCGCAAGCTTCACCCCGGTCACGAGCGGGCCGGTTTCGCCCTGTATCGCCAAGCAATGAGCCATTATAACCAGATCAACCGGATCGATACCGACCAGACGCCGGTCAAAAACGCCCTGATCACGTTCCAGTCATATATCAGGTTGTATCCCGGCGGCGAGTACACGGCCGAGGTGAACAACAAGATTCGTGACTGTCGCGATAAACAGCTTCAGTACGAAATCTATGTGGGGCGGTTTTATCTGCGGACCAACAAACACATCGCCGCAATCGGCCGTTTTGAGGAGGCGCTCAAGTCTTTTCCCGAACTGACCCGTCGTGATGAGGTGTTGTATTATCTGGGCAGAGCGTATCAGGATTCCGGACAGCAACCCAAGGCGCGTGAAGCCTTTGAACGGCTTGTGAAAGAATTCCCAGCCAGCAGTTACATACCTTACGCCACTACGGCAATCGGAAAATAATCAACAGGGTCCTATGAGCGGGTTCATTGCACATGACCACATCATCCTGGCACTGCTGATTGCGGCAGCCTACCTGCTGGGTTCGATTCCGACCGGGCTGCTGCTGGGCAGGATCTATGGCATCGACGTACGCAAGGAGGGCAGCGGAAATATCGGCGCTACCAACCTGTATCGTACTGTCGGCCGCAAGGTGGGTGTCATAACCCTGGCCGGCGACTGCCTGAAGGGACTGCTGCCGGTACTGGCAGTAAAATATTCTTCACTGCCGCCTGATTATGCTGCTTGGGTGGGGCTGGCCGCGTTCTCTGGACATGTGTTTTCGGTGTTTTTGAAGTTCAGGGGCGGCAAGGGGGTTGCAACTGCTCTGGGAGTATTTCTGGCACTTTCTCCCCCAGCAGTCGGCATTGCACTGGGCGTGTTTGTTCTGCTGATGCTGATCTGGCGCTATGTGTCGCTTGCCTCGATTTCAGCCGCCGCGGCCATGCCGGTCGCGGTCTGGGCGCTGGGGGGCGGGCGAGTCATGGGAATAGTGACAATAATTGTTGCGGTGATTGTCATTATCCGTCACACTGAAAACATCAAACGGCTGGCAGCAGGGATGGAAAACAAGTTTGAGGCCTGAACCGAATGCCTGTTCCAATTTCAGATCAAGGATGAAATCAAGGCGGCGAGGATTGAGGCGACGAAGGCGTAGAAATTACTACGTTGAGGAGTCGAAGACGAGCCAACGAAGATAGCGCCTTGATCTGGAATTGGTATTATTCCTTGTCACCCACGTAGATGCTGGCTATGCCAAAGGTGAGTTCCTTGATGTGGACACTGCGAAAGCCGGCCTCCTCGATCATGGCCGCGAATTCTTCATGGGGGGGGAATTCCAGCACCGAGTCGGGCAGGTACTTGTAGGCGTTGTATTTTGAAAAGAGGCCGCCGATGACCGGCAGCAGGCGCCGGAAATAGAAATAGTAGATCTGTCTGAACAGCCGCGAGCGTGGTGTCGAGAATTCCAGGATGATCATCCGCCCGCCCGGACGCAGCACACGCCACATCTCCGCCAGTCCCAGCTTTCTGTCCACGACATTCCTGATCCCGAAGGCAATCGTAATCGAATCGAAGGTCTCGTTCGGAAACGGCAGATCCTCGCAGGGCGCCACCTTGAAATCAATCCGGTCGGCGTATGGAGACTGGGCGGCCTTGATCTGCCCCAGTGCGACCATTTCCTTGCAGAAATCGGCCCCGGTTATCTTGACCGATGGCGGTGTAGCCCGTGCGATTTCCAGCGCCACATCACCGGTGCCGGTGGCAACATCCAGAATGCGGGCACCTTCGCGGTACTTGAGCAGCCGGACGGCTTTTTTTCGCCAGCGACGGTCGATTCCCAGGCTGAGCATCCGGTTAAGGAAGTCGTAACGCGGGGCGATGCTGCCGAACATCTGCTGGATATTCTCACCTTTTTCCGAAAGTCTGAACATGGTTTATGCTACCTTTTATGCCAATTTAGTGTTATATAACAAAATTTTTCGACGCTTTATGTAGCACAATCGCAGGGCTTAGACCAGCAAAAACCAATTGGGGGCAGTCAGTGAAGAAGGTTGTATCCGGTGTATCCGTTGTCGTTATGATACTTGTAGCATGTTCTGGCCTTGTTTCCTGCAAAAACGAGCAAAGAGCAGGCGCTGTGCCCGTGGTTATGCCAAAGCCCGCTGTTCCGGCGCCCACCAGGCGCGAACAACTGTTGAAAACAGAGTTCCGCGCAATCTATATCACCTCCTGGACCGCCGGAATCAGTCGCTTCAATGTGCTGCTTGACATGGTTACCCGCTCTCACCTGAATGCGATGGTCATCGACATTAAGGACAGCACCGGCAAGGTCGGCTACGATTCCAAGGTGCCGCTGGTGGCCCAGACCGGTGCCTATGAAAGGCGCATTCGCGACCTGGACGGAATCCTCAAGCAGTGCCGCGACAAGAAGGTCTACACCATTGCCCGTATTGCCGTCTTTCAGGACCCCAACCTGGCCAAGGCCCGCGCTGACCTGGCTGTCGGCGCCGGCGGCAAGATGGTCTGGAAGGACCGCAAGGGACTGGCCTGGGTTGACCCTGCCTCCAAAGAGGTTTGGGAGTATAACCTGGCGATAGCCAAGGAGGCCGCCGCCAAGGGCTTTGACGAGATACAGTTTGATTACGTGCGCTTTCCGACGGATGGCAAACTCAAGGTCATGAGCTATCCCGTCTACAAGCGCGATGTGCCCAAGCATGAGATCATACGGCGTTTTTTCGAGTATGTGGACCAACAGATGAAACCGCTGGATGTACTCACCTCGGCCGATATCTTCGGTCTGACCACCATGGTTGACGATGACATGAACATCGGCCAGCGTATTGAGGATGTTGCCGACTACGTGGACTTCGTCTGTCCGATGATCTACCCATCGCATTATCCCAAGGGGCATCTCGGGCTGAAGAACCCGGCCGAGCACCCCTACCGGGTCATCTATGATGCCTGCATGCGCGGCCAGAAGCGCCTGGAAGGCAAACGGGCCAAAATGCGCCCCTGGCTGCAGGATTTCAAGCTGGGTGCGCATTACGACAAGAAGATGGTACTGGACCAGATTCAGGCCTCGCGCGATGCCGGTGTGGCAGGTTTCGCCATGTGGAATGCCCGCAATGTCTACACGGAGTCGGCCTACCTTGAAAAACTTCCCGAGCCGAATCCGAATCCGCCTCTGAAAAATGAGCTGCTTGAGGCGATCCGTAAGCGCGAGCTGGCCAAGGTCGGGCTTGAAAACCGCTCAACAGCCATCCGAAAGAGCGGGCCGGCAATCAGCAATCCGATCAGGAAGTAACAAGGAGCCCCGTGCTGCCCTCATTTATCCGCATACAGGATCTGGCTGATATCCTGATCATGACCTTTCTGCTGTACCAGCTCTATTCCTGGTTCCGCAAAACGCGCGCCATGCAGGTGCTGCTCGGTCTGGGTGTCGTGACATTGATCTACTTTGTCACCCGTTTTCTTGACCTGTACATGACCAGCTGGATTCTGCAGGAACTGGGAACCGTGCTGATCATCCTGATCATTGTGGTGTTTCAGGCGGAGATTCGGCAGGCGCTGTATCGCTTCAGTCTGCTGCGCAATTTCTTCGACCCGCGCGACAAGGAACAGCACAGCCACTTCCAGCAAATTGCAGAAACGCTCTTCACTCTGGCCGAACAGCGGGTCGGGGCGCTTCTGGTTTTCAAGCGGATGGATTCCCTGGCGGACCTGATGCTGAATGGTGTGCACCTGGACTGTGAAATTACCCCCCAGATCCTGGAAACGATCTTTTTCGACGGTACCCCCCTCCACGATGGCGCTGTCCTGATCAGAGAAGGCCGCATAGCCCTGGCGTCCTGCCACCTGCCTCTGTCAACGAATCCCGATCTCCCTCAGTATTTTGGTACTCGCCACCGCGCGGCCCTGGGCCTGTCTGAACGCACTGACGCAATTGTTGTGGCAGTCTCGGAGGAGCGTGGAGAGGTCTCTCTGGCGGAAGCCGGGGAGCTTGTCAAGCTGCGCAGCCCCGGAGAACTGGTTGCAGCTCTGGAGCAGCGTGTCAGTACGGACAGTGAAAAGGCCAGTCTGACACTGCGGCAGAAACTATTCTCCAATTTGCTACCAAAAGTGTCATTATTGATCATTGTAACAGCATTCTGGGCACTGATAACCTCACGGCAGGGCCAGATCACAACGGTTGCGGCACCTGTTAGCCTGCATGGCCTTTCGGAAGAGTTGATTCTTGTCAGGAGTTCTCCCGAGGAGGTGGAAGTTCAGCTGAAGTCGTTTTCCAGTCTCACTCCCACGCCGGCCAAGCTGGATATCTCTGCAAACATAGACCTGTCGGGAATCCGTGAAGGCCAAACAATCGTCCGGATAAAAAATTCCGATTTTACGTTGCCGTCCGGGATGGCAGTCTCTTCGGTCAATCCTTCCTCGATAAAGGTTTTGGCAGAAAAAAAGGTTCGTAAATCTGTGCCTGTCAGGATAGTTTTAAAGGGGCATCCGGCCTTTGGCATGAGAGGTTACGCAATCATATCCGACCCGGCAACTGTCGAGGTGGAAGGCCCGGCCGGTCAGATTTCCCGGGTGGAGTCAATAGCCACCGAGGAGATCGATGCGAGGCGTCTTACCAGAGGCAAGGAGTACCAGAAGAATCTGCTCCCTCCGTCAAAGAAGGTCACGCTGCTGCGCGAAGATCCGGTGGTGATCAAGGTTGTTCCAAATCGGGAAATGCGCTGATTGCTCGTTAGTTGGCTCGCTTGTTGCTTGTGTGTCGTCAGGAATTTAGGCAGGATATGGTTGACATTCTGTTGAGAATGTTATATTAATGACCACCACCTGGTTAGAGACTAAAACAAAGGAGGCACGATGGCACAACCCAGAGCTATACTACTTCTCTCCATCTTGCTTCTCGCTGCCCCGCAACTGGTCTTGGCTTCCAAGACTCATGTGGTCCGGAAAAGCGAGTCGCTGCATTCAATCGCCCGCAAATACCATGTATCCGTCGAGGAATTGAAATCGGTAAATAACCTGAGTGGAACCCATGTTGACATGGGTGCCCGGGTTATTATCCCGTCTCATCCCGACACGCAGATATCGAAACAGAAAGTTGCAGAAAAGCAGAAGAGTTATAAAGTTGTCAAGGGTGATTCCCTCCCGAAAATTGCCAGGAAGACCGGCCTGAAAATAGCGAATATCCGGCGATATAACGGACTCAAGGGAAACAGGATCAAACAGGGTCAGGTTCTTGCCCTGACGGAAGCCTCCGCGACCGTGGAAACAGCACACACAGCCGTTGCTGCCAATCGTCTGCAGCTTGTCAATCGTGACCTGCTCAATGAACAGGAGTTTTCTGATACCCTGGCCGAATTGACTGATATCTACAGCGAACGCCCGGTGGATTTGGCCAAATCCCTTGAAGAAAACAGTGCCGGCGTCAACAAGATCAAGAAAACTGCCTACAGCTTTCTGGGGGCTCGCTACCGCTTTGGCGGCAACAGTCGTACTGCACTTGACTGTTCGAGTTTTACCCAGCAGGTGTTCCGGGAGCAGAAGGTGAGTCTCCCGCGTACCGCCCGTGAACAGTTTTATATGGGCAATGAGGTGATGAGGGGTGATCTGCAGAAGGGTGATCTGGTCTTCTTTCAGACCTATGCCAACTTCCCTTCCCATGTAGGCATCTATCTCGGCAACCGCAAGATGATCCACGCTTCATCCCGTGATCGTCGTGTGGTGATTTCTTCCATGGACACGCCCTACTATACGTCACGTTTTCTGGGTGCCCGCCGGATTGGCAAGGATGTGCCCGACGCCATCAACTTTGATGACCTGTTCCAGGGAGTTGTGGAAGAGCGGGAAGGTGATGTCGTCAGCAATGATACACTGGGGATTTCCTCAAGTCTGAACGATTGAAGTGTCATTAATACCAGACTGCAATAAAAATCCGGGCCTTCAGGCCCGGATTTTTTAGTATTGAGACCATGAAAATATTACTTGCCTACACATCCGGGATGCCGGACCGTCACGATCCTTACATCAGTCTGCTGCCCACGGGTCTTTGCTCACTTCAGGCATGTCTGAGGGCGGCCGGTTTCGATGCGGTGCTTGCAAACTTCTCGGGCTGGTCCGCTACCGATGTGCAGCAACAGTTGCTGTGCCTGAAACCCGACATTGCGGGCATATCTCAATGGACTCACAACCGGCATGCCGCGCTTGATCTGGCACGCCTTGTACGCAGTGTAAATCCTGGCTGCACTATCATTATGGGCGGCGCTCATGCCAGCTTCTGCTACGCTGATATCCTTGGCAACGGATCACCGGTAGATTGCGTCGTGCTGGGTGAAGGGGAAGAGACCCTCCTTGAACTGGCCCAGCACGTTTACCAGGGGACACCCTGGACGGATGTCCACGGTGTCGCCTGTCTGTCCAACGGGACTGTTGCCGTTACGCCCCGGCGCCCGCCCCTGAACAATCTCGACCTGCTGCCCTCTGCAACAAGCTTTCTGGAATTTTCCATCGGCATGGACATTCAGCTGCAGTCGGAGTTTATCCTTACCACACGGGGCTGTCCGTCTGCCTGTCATTTCTGCAGCTCACCGAAATTCTGGGAACGCACGGTGCGCTTCAGATCTCCGCAAAAAATCGTGGACGAAATGATGGACATCAGCGCCAGGAATGGCCTGATCTATTTTTCGCTGCGGGATGACACGTTTACCGCGGACCGTGCCAGGACGATCGAATTCTGCCGGCTGCTGACCGAGCGCCGTGCCCACATTCTCTGGAACTGTCAATCACGGGTCAATGCACTTGACGAGGAGTTGCTGGTCTGGATGAAACGCGCCGGTTGCGAGTGCGTTCAACTGGGAGTCGAATCAGGCTCGCCACGGATTCTGTCACAGCTCGGCAAGACGATAACTCCGGCGCAGGTTGAACAGGCTGCCGGGCTGATCCGGAAGGTCGGCATCAATCTCTCGGTATATCTGATCAGTGATGTTCCCGGAGAAACCGAGGATGATCTGCGGCAGACCATCGAACTTATCCGGCGCATTCGTCCGGATGATGGCTATGTTTCACCTCTGGCCTATTTTCCCGGTACACGGATGTTTGAAGAAGCGGTCAGCGCCGGCCTTGTTGGAAGCGATGTTTTTGAGATAAACCGTCAGTCCGCAGTCTACGCAGCCGGTGAACCGGGACGCAATTCCCGGCTGCTGCTCAAGTCCCTCACCGGCGCCGCGCCGCGTGATGGCTTGCGTTTCAAGCAGCAAAAGGATCTTTTGGGATATTGCTATACCACAAACGTGCTGGCTGGCGAGTTTCACCGGCAGCGAGGAGAGCGAAGATCAGCAGAAGGGGAGTTCAGGGAAATCACCGAACGGGAGCCGGATAATCCCTGGGGATGGTATCTTTTGGGTGAGCTGTATGATGAAATGGGAGAAAACAAGCTGGCACTGGAATGCTACCGCGCGGTCTGCAGGATTGTTCCGGAGCATGGCCCGTCGCGTCTGGCGCTGCAGGCAAAAAAAAAGCGGGGCCGTATTAGCCCCGCTCCATGCTGATACCAGTGATAAACCTTATTTCACGATCCTGATGCCAGGGATGAAGGAGATTTTGTCAAAGGTTTTGTTGAGGGTCTTGCTCTGAAAATTGGCCAGAGGCGGAGTCTCGGGATATTCGATGCTATCTCCGACAGCGACTTTGATCTCGGGCAGTGCCAGCCAGACTTTGGAGCCTTTTTCGTCAGCAGCTTCAACATACGTGTAGCCGCCGGAATTCATTGTCTGGGTTACCTTGGCTTTTTTCCCGGCACCAGCAGGAATTTCCTGAGCTTTCATGCCAGCGTGCGGATCTCCGCCAGGAGCAGCACCCGGCTGACCTGCGGGCATCTGGCCTTGTTGTGCTGGAGTACCAGCGGGAGCTTCAGTTTTGGGCTTGTCTTTACACCCGGCAACGGCGAGTGCAGCGATTGCAAGAAGAACTAATACGGTTTTTTTCACCTGCGACCTCCTGGTTTTTTTTATCTTTTTATTTTTACCATAATTGTCTGAAACTTTCCAAGAAAAAAGATTAAATAATAAAATGTACCAGCAAAAAAGATTCCCAAACTGCAACGGCATGTCGGCTGCTATTCATTGAACCTATTTCGAGGGTGGCTAGATGGTCGTTTTCCGGTTTTGTTCCGATCGCCGGCAATTGCACATCAGCCCTGCTGTGCGGCATGGACAGGGCTTATCCTGCCCGATCTGCCCCCGTTCAGACTGGATGCGGGCCTACGGCGAGATTAACGACTTCGAGGAACAGATGGTCCGTAACCGCACGGTGGTAGTTAAGTTCTGGCTGGCCATCAGCCAGGTGGAGCAGCTCAAACGTTTCAAGGAACGGGAGAAGATAGGTTTTAAACGTTTCAAGATCACCGAGGAGGACTGGAGAAACCGCGATAAGTGGGGAGATTACGAGCAGGCGGTCTGCGACATGATTGACCGCACCAGTACCGAGATCGTTCCCTGGACACTGGTGGAGGCCAACGACAAGTACTATGCACGGATCAAGGTGCTAAAGACAATCTGTGAGCGGATTGAAAAGGCATTGGGGAAGTGATTGCTACAAAAAGGTTATTATTTTCACGAAGCCGCGCTCAATTCGGCGCAGCAGCTTGAAAAACAGTTCTGCTGCAGGGCGGTGACTGAACGAGACATACGGCCGGCGGATGTAACAGGGGCGGGCACCGGCGTTGATGGCCGCCAGGCAGCCGGTCAGCAGGCGGTCGTCAACCATCAGGATTGACGACAGGGGGACTCCAGCGAGTTCCCCTGTTTTTTTGAGTCCGTCCGGATAGGGTTTTTTGCGGACACCAGCGATGAAACGCACGGCGGGAAAGTGTGCGGAAAACCATTGCCTGCGCCCTTCAGTCGGTTTGTTGGAAAGGATAAATATCTTGTCGCCGCCGAAGACGCTTACGCAGCGTTTCAGCCATTCAATGGTTTCGGGGAGCGGGGCGGGTGCGCCATGATGGGCCAGTACACCGTCAAAGTCGAGGGCCAGCGTCGCGACACCGGATGCTTTCAGTGTCTCGGGGTCGAGCGAGAGGACGACGGTATTTTCCGGGGTTTCACGCATCAGACGCGACAGTGTGCGGCGATAGTGAAAGCCGAGTGTGATACCGGCCAGTATGTGCGCATATCCGGCCACAGGGCTATCTCCCGTATTTATATGCTGCCGCGCACGTGCCTTCGCTGGACACCATGCAGGCGCCCACTGGCATTTCCGGTGTGCAGGCTCCACCGAAGAGCGGACAGTCAAATGGGCTCATCTTCCCTTTCAGGACTTCTCCGCAGCGGCAGGCTGGATTTTCCGTGCCGACAACCTCTGCAAGGTTCAGTATCTTCTCGGCATCAAAACCGGAAAGCTCCGCACGTATGCTCAAACCGCTGCCCGGCAGCACACCCAGACCCCGCCACACCGCATCACAGGGGTTGAATACCCGCTCAAGGATAGCTTGCGCCTTGGGATTACCCTCCCAGTTTACAGCCCGGCGATACTGAATCTCCACTTGGCTTTCTTCGGCCAGTACCTGGGCCAGCAGCATCTCGATGCCCTGCATGACATCGGCCGGTTCGAACCCTGTCACAACGCAGGGGATATGGTGTTTATCCACCAGCGGCAGGTAGGCATTGCCGCCGATGACAGTACTTACGTGGGCCGGGCAAAGATATCCGCCCAGGTTAAGTTCCGGATCGGCGGTCAATATATCCATCGCTACCGGCATGGTCTTGTGGGAGGCCAGTACGCAATAATTGGCCAGCCCCAGTCGGGCGGCTTCCAGGATGCTGGCTGCTACCGCCGGTGCGGTCGTCTCAAATCCGACCCCCAGGAAGATTACCCGTCGCTCGGGATTGTCCTTGGCAAAGGCAACCGCGTCCAATGGCGAATATACGATGCGCACATCCGCACCTGTCGCGCGCTGCTCCATCAGAGATGAACTGCTGCCCGGGACGCGCAGCATATCGCCGAAGGTAGCAATAATGTTGCTTTTATCGGCAGCACAGAGCAAGGCTTTGTCGATGTATTCGATTGGCGTCACGCAGACCGGACAACCCGGACCGGAAACGAGATGGATAGTATCCGGCAGCAGTGAGCGAATACCGTATTGATAGATGGCCATGGTGTGGGTGCCGCACACCTCCATGAAATTGACCGGCTGCTTCAATTGCCGAGCCATGCGGCGGATATTGTCGGCCATGATGGCTACTAGTTTTCGATCACGGAACTCATCCTGGAATTTCATTGCATATCCTCAAAGTATTCTGTTCTACGGCTCAAGGTCTGCGGGTTCCACCGCAGCATCCCGTAGTTGGCTATTTCCTTGCAACTCGTTGCGAAAAAGTAAATACTTTAAGTCTTGTAAAACATATAAAAAGGTGAACGCAACCAGTTAAAAAAGCTCTCAAAGACTGCACCAATAGCCTCACCAGAAGTTGGCTCTGCCAATACAACCTGAATATTCAGATTACTTTTACGGAGTTTAACAAAATAAGGAACATTATTCATAAATGGTGGTAGATTTCTATGCTTACTTGCACCAACCCAAACATAATAATCATCTGAATATATAGGTACTTTCCATGAAGATACGATTAATTCATCAGGGATTGAAGCTGAGATATACTTAAAAGAAGCTTTATCAAAGCGATAAATTTTATTATCAAAAGGTACTCGAGTAGCCCAAAGATATTTTGATGCCTTTGAAAGCTTACCATGAGGTACCGGAACTATTTTAAAAGGTAGTTCTCTTGATTCAATTGTTTTATCTGTCTTGAAGAAGATACTTACTTTGTTGCTATTACCAGCTTCAAAAAACCATATGGTGTCATACTCATCAGCTAATACATCATAGTTGCCTTCAATTAGGTACTCAGTATATAAATTATTTATTTTAGATATTACAACTTTGTTACCGCGTAGAAGTACAGACCAATCCATAGGATTGATGTTGAATAAAGCATCTCTGTATATGCAAATGTACCATTGCTCATTTTCATTATTCCATGTATAGACAACGATATTATTACTATTATTTATTACTGTTTCTGATTTAGTGTGATACTCATTATCAAATGAAACTCCTAACGCTGTCCCACTATATTTATAAGAAATACTGCTGTAATCTGGTGTTGTTTTAGTTGTTTCTACGCCATAAGCGTAATTAATATCAGTTGCTGTTATGAAGGTGTTAATAGGCAGATTTGCCTTCTTAACGAGCTCATTGTTTATTAAGTTATAAATGCCTATGCTTTTCACGAAGCCTTGATTAGCTTCAATTGTTAAGCTTGAACCGTTAATGACTCAACTTTCGCACATGTATAATCAAACATAACATACTGTAACTATTAGTAGTATAGCGTCGTAAACTGTAGTAAAGTACCTTTGTTCCCCAACAAAACTACTTATACAGAGAGACGACGCTATGGAGCCGATTGTAACAGGAATTACTGC
>JBBQXT010000074.1:0-15230 GCA_038209415.1 Geobacterales bacterium | reverse complement strand
CTGGATCTTTCTCCGCGCCTCGTCCAGTCCAAGTTTTTGTGGGGCAATCAGGATGCTATCTCCCAGCGGAATCAGGGTGACGCTGCACCCCTCGTCCAGACCGCTGGCAACCCTGACGCTCTTGGGAATCGTCACCTGACCACGCTGGCGTATTTCTGTTTTAAAGGCTGTTGCTGATCTCATCTCAACCTCCCACGCTATATTTCTGAATTCAGAATATCAGAAATTGGAAAAATGTGAACTATTTATTTGCCTGATGAAAACTTCCCCCCGATCAACCTGCACCGCATCCCACATCCGTTCGATGGGGATTTAAAAAAGTCGATATTCAACTCTCAACACCATCCTTAAAATGAAACAATGTCCCTTTCTCCGGATAATGTCTGACATTTCTGGTCGCCACCTTGTACCCCTTAACAATGGCCGTGGCGGCAATCAGGCAGTCAAGTGATGTAAGTGTGACACCCTTCCCCCGGTATTTCCGGTAAAGTTCACCAGCTTTGAAAGCAATATCCTTTGAGACCTGTTCAATCGTACATGCTTCGACAAAATTGTGCGTCTGGATCTTCTCGGCATCCTTCATCCCCGCTGTCAGCTCATACAGGGTGACGACGCTCAGCGCGGCAAGACCATCCCGCCACAATCCGGCAAGAAGCGGCTGCGCATAGGCCGCTCCCCGCAGAAAATCAATCGCTACATCGGTATCAATGAGTACGCCCGGCATAGTCGCGCCCCTCATCCTTTCTTATCTCGTTAACCATATCAACGCTGGACTCTGCACGTCCCTTCCAGCTACCGAAACTTTCCATAGCTTTCTGTACCTTGCGTTGCCGTATATATTCACGCAATGCTTCGGTGACAAGACCGCTGAAGTTTTTGGAGACAGATTTGGCTTCCTGCAAAAGATCATCAGGCAATGTTATGGATGTTTTTGTAAGATGCATAAATCCTCTTGAATAGTATTACTTTTTTATACTACTTTATTTCAATACCAGCCAGATTTCAAGAATAAATTTGCCAACAAGCATCAAACACTCTGCTGCCTACCAAAGTAAAGGGCGGCCAAAAACTGGCCGCCCTGCTAAATCAAAAAAGCTTTTTATCTTACGCCTGTCCCTTCAGAAACTCCCTGCCAAAGGGTGACATTTGCCGCAACAGCTGGATGATCGGGGGCATCTCGCGGATAACGGTGTCGATCTCGGCATCGGTTGTGAAGCGCGAGAGCGAAAAACGGATCGAGCCGTGGGCACAGGTGAAAGGCACACCCATGGCACGCAGGACATGGGACGGCTCCAGTGACCCGGAGGTGCAGGCGCTGCCGGACGAGGCGCAGACCCCCAGCTCGGACAAGTGCATCAAAATAGACTCCCCTTCGACGAATTCGAAAGCGATCGAGGTCGTGTTGGGCAGGCGCTCGGCACCGTCACCATTGACACGGGCATGGGGGATGTCCGCCATCAGGACGTCTTGCAGCCGGTCACGCTGAGCTTTAACGACCGTGTTCTCGGCGTCCATATGCCGGCCGGCCAGTTCGCAGGCCTTGCCGAGGGCGATGATGGCCGCGGCATTCTCGGTGCCGGCCCGGCGACTGCGCTCCTGGTGGCCGCCGACCAGAAACGGGCGGAAGGGGGTACCTCGCCGCAGATAGAGTACACCGATCCCTTTGGGGGCGTGCAGCTTGTGGCCGGAGAGGGAAAGCATGTCAATAGCGGAACCGGTCATATTGATCGGTATCTTGCCGATGGCCTGAACGGCATCGCTGTGAAAGAGGGCACCCTTTGACTTGGCTATGGCGGCCGCTTCCTCCACCGGGAAGATCACGCCGGTTTCATTATTGGCCCACATGAAGGAAACGATGGCCGTATCGTCGTCGATGGCCTTGCGGTATTCTTCCATATCGAGACGTCCGGCACCGTCCACACCGATCTCGGTCACCCGGTAACCCTTCTGGGTCAGGTTGCGGCACTGGGTCAGGACCGCCGGGTGCTCGACGCGCGAGGTGATGACATGGCGACGGTCAGGGAATACCTCCAGTGCCGAACGTATGGCTGAATTGTCGCTCTCGGTGCCGCAGGCGGTAAAGATGATCTCTTCCGGCGAAGCGCCCAGCAGGGCAGCCACCCGGTTGCGGGCCTCGCTGACCTTGCCCTGCACCTGGCCGCCGAAAAAATGCATAGAGCTGGGATTGCCGTACAATTCGCAAAAGTAGGGACGCATCTCCTCGAAGACCGCCTCGTCGACCTTGGTGGTGGCATTGTTGTCCAGATAGATCTCTTTCATGCGCTGACCTCCTCTACCACAATATCCTCGGCCACCAGGTCGCGCAGTTTGCTTTCAACCATGCGGGCGGTATTGCCGGATGAAGCACAACCGGCGCAGGCTTTGCGGAAGGCTACCTGAACACGGGGACCATCGATGTCGATCAACTCCAGATCACCGCCGTCGGCCCACAGAAGCGGTCGGACATCACGCTCCAGAACCTCCTGGATCAGCTGCATCTTCTTCATGTTGGAGAGTTTCTCGGGTCGTTTGCGGGGTTCCTCGGGATGTGTCCCCATGACTTCGTCGATCAACTCTTTGATTTTGGGAATACATCCTCCGCAACCGCCACCAGCCTTGGTAAAATGGGTTACCTGTTCCGGCGTGGTCAAGCGGTTGGTCTCGATCACTTTTTTAAGGAAGACATCGGTGATGCCAAAACACTTGCAGACGATGGTCCCCTCCTGGTCGGGATAGTCCGGACCGTGATCATGGTCGTGGGCATGCAGGGGCGCCTCGTGTCCACGGAATTTGGCGATGGCCACCTCCAGCGCCTCCTGCCCCATGACCGAGCAATGCATCTTCTCTTCCGGCAGCCCCCCCAGAAAATCCGCGATATCCTGATTGCTGATGGCCAGGGCCTCATCCATGGTCTTGCCCTTGACCATCTCGGTCAGGGCCGAGGAAGAGGCAATGGCACTGGCGCAACCGAAGGTCTGGAACTTGGCGTCCACGATCCTGTCCTTGTTCGCGTCCAGCTTGAGATACAGCTTGAGCGCATCGCCGCAGGCCAGACTGCCGACTTCCCCGACGGCATCGGCATCCGCGATATCCCCAACATTACGGGGGTTGAGAAAGTGATCCTTCACGATTGGTGTATAATCCCACATGTATTTTATCCTCCAGATTCTTGTGAATTCACTGTCCGCCTGCTTCAGATACTATCGGCAACTGCCTGCTGCAACCTTGCCGCGGGTCAAGAAAATCAACCCAGAATAAACCGTTTGCCGGCCTGCATGACCTCGGCCAGACGCGCCTCATTGGCGGCCTCACCGTAAAGGCGCACCACCGGTTCGGTACCGGACTTGCGAAATAGCATCCAGCTGCCGTCGGCCAGGAGCAGCTTGGTACCGTCGATCCTGATTACGTCTGTGATTTTTGATCCGGCAATTTCGCTTGGAATCGTCCCGACTTTTGCTTCGTAGGCCGTTTCCAGTTCAGGTGTGAGTGTCAGGTTGTCCCTTTTCGTCACCACCCGCCCGACCTCTCCATACAGCCTCTCAAGCAACTCCCGTACCGTCTTGCCTTCACGGGCAACCATTTCAGCGACCAGGAAGCAGGCCAGAATGCCGTCTTTCTCGGGCACATGCCCGCGTATGGTCAGCCCGGCACTCTCTTCACCACCTATGACAAGCTTGTCCTGACTGATCAATTCACCGATGTATTTGAAGCCGACCGGCGTCTCAAAAACAGGCACACCATGTTTTTTTGCCACTGCATCAATCAGGTGCGATGTGGCGACGCTGCGGGCGACTCCGCCCTCCATCTTGCGCACCCGGATCAGATAATCAAGCAACAGGGCGATGATGTAATTGGGCTCTACGTAGGAGCCGTCAGCATCCAGTATGCCGAAGCGGTCGGCATCTCCATCAGTCGCGATCCCCAGCCTGATGGATGGGTCGCCTTTTACCAGTGCGATGAAATCCGGAATATGCTTTTCTGCCGGTTCAGGCGGATGGCCGCCGAAATAGGGGTCGGGCCTGTCGTTGATGATCGTGAAGGCGATGCCATGCTTGCGCAGCGGTTCGTCCAGATAGCCGCGACCGGTGCCATAGAGGGTGTCAACGCCCAGTTTACCGATGCGTTTTATAACGTTAAAATCGATTTTCGTTTCCAGGTCGGCCAGATAAGCGGGACGCGGGTCAATACGCTCTACCAACCCGTTTCTCAAGGCGACATCCAGCTGGACTTCCTTGTAACAGATCTCGCCCAGCATTTCATTGGCGCGACGTTCGATATCCCGGGTAGTTTCCGGCAAGGCCGGCCCACCCCAGGAAGGCGAGAACTTGACCCCGTTATACTCGGGCGGGTTGTGGCTAGCCGTAAAGTTAACCGCCCCGGCAGCACCCCGTCGCAGAATCTCGAAAGAGATCACCGGCGTGGGGGTATCCCGGTCACACAGGAAGGATTTTATCCCGGCGCCGGCAAAAACACGGGCGGCCTCCTGGGCAAACCTTTGTCCCATGAAGCGGGTATCGCAACCGATAACGACACCCTTATGCTGTTCACCTCCCGCAGCGAGGTTGTCTGCAATCGCCTGAATAACCACCTTGACATTATCAAAGGTGAAATCCTCACCCAAGATACCCCGCCAGCCGGACGTCCCAAAGGCAATATGTGTCATAGAAAACCTCCCGTGCACAATAAGACAGCTTTTGTCGTATTACAATAGTACAGCAATGCTCGCCCGTCAAGTCAAAGAGCCGTTTCTATAAAGGATTTTTCCTGTTGACTTTTTTAACCCATACTTGCTAAGGTTAAATTTCAGTTCAGAATAATTTCAGGAGGAAGAAGCATGCAGTGTCAGACCGTACTTTCAGGTACCGAGTGTACCTTTTGGGGCAAGCAAGGTTGTATATTCACGGGCGGCTCCTGCCAGACAGTGGTAGAAAATTGTGAAGGGTGTGAACGCATCGTTACCGGCACCATTGGTCAGGTATGCAGCGCCTACCCGGCGCCTGTAAAGAAATGGAGCAATGGCATCTGTAATTTTGCCAGCCACGTGAAAATCGAGATCAAGGTTGATGACGCGAAGGTTAACCCCCTCAAGGCCTCCAAAAAGGCTGCCGGCGGCAGCAAGAAAAAATAGCCGGAAACGGGCTGAAATATTATTACCGGAAGGGGGATCTTGCATCCCCCTTTTTTTATTGCCGGAGGACAGCATGTCATTTGATGCCCTGACCTGCCCCGCGTGTGGAGCACAGGTAAAAAAATACCGGAATCCATTCCCTGCCGTCGATATAATTATCGAGATTCGGGGCGGAATTGTACTGATTGAGCGTAAGAACCCTCCCCATGGCTGGGCCTTGCCGGGCGGTTTTGTGGACTACGGTGAGAGTCTGGAAGCTGCCGCGGTTCGCGAAGCGCGGGAGGAGACATCCATTGAAGTAAGCAATCTGCGGCTTCTGGGGTGCTACTCCGACCCCGCTCGCGACAAGCGCATGCACACCATTTCGGCAGTCTATGTGGCAGACGGCAGCGGGCAGCTACAGGCTGCCGATGATGCCGCACATGTGGCAGTGTTCCCGCTTGCAAACCTGCCAGGAACACTCTGTTTTGATCATGCCGATATTCTGGCGGATTACGCGGCCGCGAAAAAATCCCGAACTATTGGATGATTTGCTCACGGTGGTTCTTGCGGAGCAGTTCGATGAGTTCATCAGGCGGCAGCGGCCGGGAAAAGAGAAAACCCTGCACTTGATCACAATTGTTACACTTGAGAAAATCGTACTGAGACTGCGTCTCAACCCCTTCGGCAATCACATTAAGATTAAGACTGTTGCCCATGGCAATGATTGCCGTGACAATTGCAGCATCGGTGGAATTGAGGTCAACATCACGAACGAATGACTTGTCAATCTTGAGCGTATTGACAGTAAAACGTTTGAGATGAGCCAAAGATGAATAGCCGGTACCAAAATCATCAATTGAGATGTGAATACCCAGTTCGCTGAGAGAATTCAGGACTAAAACAGCAAAATCGGCATTCTGCATGATGACGCTTTCGGTGATCTCAAGTTCCAGGTGATCCGGCGACATGCCGGTCTGTGTGAGCACCGTGCGGATGGTCGCAAGCAGGGCTGTGTGCTGAAGCTGATAGCCGGAAAGGTTCACTGCCACCCGCAGATCCTTGATCCCTTCGGACTGCCACCGTACATTCTGTAGACATGATTCCCGCAGCACCCACTCCCCCAACTGCATGATCAGACCATTCTCCTCAGCCAACTGGATAAACTCCACCGGTGACAAAAGCCCCAAGTCGGGATGCTGCCAGCGGACAAGCGCTTCCATGGCCACAATCCGACCGGAGGCAACATCCAGCTTTGGCTGATAAAATACACGGAATTCGTTCTGTTCAAGTCCCCGGCGCAGACTGTTGGAGATGACAAAGCGCCTCGATGCATTCTGGTCCATATCGCTATTATAAAACTGGAAATTATTGCGGCCCTTTGACTTGGCATGATACATGGCAATGTCGGCCTTCTTCACGATATCTTCGGTATCCTTGCCATCATCAGGATATATGCTGATCCCCAGACTGATGGTAACAAACAACTCGTGGTCACGAAGTTTGAACGGCACTATCATTGACTTCAATATCTTGTCGGAGAGGCTGGAAATGTCGCCACAATCATGGACACTCGTAAGCAGTATAATAAACTCATCACCGCCAATCCGGGCTACCGTATCGGTTTCCCGCAAAGTTTTTCGCAGACGGCCGGCCACCAGGCGCAACAGTTCATCTCCAACGGAATGCCCCAGGGTGTCATTGATAATCTTGAAGCGGTCAAGATCCAGAAACAGCACGGCAAAACGGCTGTTCATGCGGTGAGACAGTGCCCTGGCCTGCTGCAAACGGTCTTCCAGAAGCACCCGGTTGGGCAAACCGGTCAAAATATCGTGGTGGGCCAGCTTGTGCAGTTCCTGCTGGGCATTCTTGCGCTCCGTTATATCACGGCAGACGCCCCACACCGTTGGTGCCCCTCCGCCAGCCTGAGCATTTGCAAAAAGGTTCATCTCGACATGCATGGAGTCCAGGCCGCCTGGTGAAAGCTGAAGTTCGATATGTCCCGTCTGATTGTCATTTTTTACCGTATTGAACTGTTTCCTGAGTGCCTCGCGGTCTTCTGCTGTGAAGAAATCAAACAAGGAGTGCATGCCGTATTCTTGCTGCCCCTGATTGAAGATGTCACGGCAAATTTGGTTGGAAAAGATTACCGCACCATCAAGACTGCAACAAAAGATAAGATCGCTGGCCGAATTGATGAAGCCCAGCAACGCATCTTCGCCCTCTTTAACCCGCATGTGGTCGCGACGGAGCGCATCCATCAAAAACGCACCGATAAGAGCCACCGTGGCGTTCATGCCGGCTACCCAGGACCACTGCAGCACCTGAAAAAAGTAGTCCTGGTGCAGGGATGCATCAATAAACGGCATTGCAACCGGGTTCAGAATCCGCAATCCCTCAATAACAAGCAAAGCCCCGTACAGCAAAGCTCCCACGGCGCCGATACACCAAACGTCGCGCTTGGTATCAAAGAGAAACACGGATTCGAGGGTAACTAGAAGATATACCGGCCAGAACCAGCTGATGATGCCGCCGGTAAAGTGGATCAGAACCGTTACAAGCAGCAGATCCAGGCCGATCTGAACATGAATAAGGCCGAAGAATTGCCGGAGAACCGCACAACACCTGCTGAGCATAGCATTGTATATGACAACGGTCCCCACTGTCAGCATAAGAAAAATGGTCTGTTCGGCACTGAAACAGAATCCCAGGCTGCTCATGGAATAACTCACTGCCGCACAGAAACCGTACAATGCAAAAAAGGCCAGCAAGATCCATCTGGTTCTCGCCACCAACAAAACCCTGGTACAGCGGTCATCAAGTCGCTCCATGTCATCGCGACCCAATGGATCGATAATTCCCGCAATTGTCCTGGAAAGGGAATTCATCCACGAGGAGCTCTGTTTTGTTGGCCTGAAATCCACGTTATATATCCTTGTTCATGAGATTTGGCAAAAAATGGAGCTCAGGCTCGTTCTGCAGCAGCCCAAGCTCGGTACAGTAGCGGTAAAAGAGAACCAAGCCGTCCAGATGCAGTTTTGTAAGATCATACGAGATATTATCGGTCCAATAGGCAACCAGCCGCTCTTTTCCCATCCACAGGGATTCCGGAGCATTCTGCGCTATTGATTCAAGTGCCGTGCAGGCCTGCTGCTTGGCTGCAACAAGGTTACGTGCCAAGCGGGCCAGCTCGGCATATCGCTCCTCGACAACTTGCCGACCGCACAACCATAAGGCAAACACAAATGGCAAGCCGGTCCAATCACGCCAAAGTTCACCCAGATCATAGACAAGCATATCAGATGCCAAAAACGAAGCTCGCAGAGCTGAATCACCAATCAGAAGCATGGCGGGAGCCTCCTGGAGCGCCTTGTCCAGCGGCAGGGTTGAAACGCTGAAACGGCACGAACAGCCAAAACGCTTTTTAACAAGGATTCGGAGCAGGTTAACGGATGTTGCTGACTCAGAACTCAACAGGATCATTTGGCCGTCAAGTTCTTCTATCGGGATGCGGCTGAAGAGCAGGACACTCCCGACAGCGCCGATGCTGCTGATGGAAAGATCGGGAAGAATCAGGTAACGCTCGGAATGGTGTGCATATTCTATGGATGAGGAGGGACAGACATCAATTTCCCCGGCTGCAAGCATGGCATTGAGATGCGACGGGACGCCGCCGGTAAATTGATACTCTTCGCAGCGGGTATGTCCCTGTAGACAGTTGAATATGGGAGTGCAGTTGGCGTACGTTATCCGGCCGATTCGCAGCATCAGCGCGTATTTCTGTAAAGCCTGTCCATATCGTTCTCAACGACATGGATACCTTCACGTTCCAAGAGCTCGCCGCTTACCTGCCAGAGTTGTGTAATGGCATTGTTATATGCAACAAGCGCAGCGATCTGATTATTCTTCGCCGCTGCCAGGTCGTTCTCCACATCAAGCACATCCTTGGTCGTGGCCAGGCCAACTTCATTTTTCCTTATAAACGCCTTGAGACGTTCTTCGGCATATGAGCGGCCCCGATCAGCCACTTCAATCTGTTTATAGCCAGTATTGACACCACGAATGGCTGCTTTTACGTCTTTTGCGGCACCCTCTTCCAAACTCCTGATCTGCAGTGCCGTCTGTTCCGTCTTGAGTCGGCTCTTGCGGTAGTCGTTTTCAGCAGCCCGGTTGCCCAGTGGATACGAGAAGTTCAGGCCGATGCTCCACACCGGTGCATCAAAGGAACCGACTTTTTCCAGGTCGCGGGGATAGGTGCGGTCAAGGCCGGTCAGGGAGGCCGAGGCGATCAGTGAGAGATCTGGTTTGATGTTATTGCCATAGACACGGGTCTGCAGTTCGTTGATTTCAAGAGTCCGTTTCAGTTCTTTAATATCAGGGCGGGATAGGGCGCGCCTGACCGTTTCATCCTCGGAAACCTGATAAAGATCCGCTTTGGGAGGATCTACGACAGCAATATCGCCGCGCCCCTTTATCTGCAGCAGCAGACGCAACACATCCAGCTGATCATTGAGCGCCTTCTCGGCATCGATGACATCTTTTTCACGGGAGTACGATCCGAATTCAGCGTTAAGAATCTCCATTGCCGGCAGCACGCCGGCATCAACCCGGGACTTGGTTTCACCGAGTATCTTGCGGGCCAGTTCCAGTGAAACCTTCTTGACCTCCAGCTGCTCCCGCAGGCTGTAGAGCTTGTAATACTCGGTCCTGACCTGGGCGACCGTGTTCAGCAGACGGCTGTTGAAGTGTTCGATGGAGGCAAATTTGGAGAGGCGCGAGACAGAGATGTTGACCTCGGTTGTTTCCCTCCCCAGTTTTTTGAGGAGCGGCTGGCTGAGGGTTACCCCCAGGCTCGACTGCCAGTAATTGCTCAATGAATATGATGAATTTGTTTCTGTGTAAGCATTTTTGAAACCAAGGGCAACGTTTCCCCCCGTCCAAAACGTGTACGCGAGCCCCGCATTGGCATTCAAGGTATTCACCTCACTCTTGCCACTCCCGGTAAGAAACGTGCTGGCGAGCAGTGTCGTTGAGTTCGTGTAATTTGTATCCAATGTGAAGAGCGGATCATAGATTGACTTATTACGGTTTATATCCGCCTCGAACATGGCCGGATTATACAATTCGGCCCGAACATCCAGGTTCTTCTCCGCTGCCATGCGGATGGCTTCGCTCAGGGTAAGCTTCAGTTCGGGGTCTGCTGCACTGGCAACCACAGGTAGCCACGCCACAAGTATTGATATCAGGACAATCCGACTCACGTCATATTCCTTTCAAAATAAAACAGGGCGAGATATAGAATCTCGCCCGTTATAACACACATTACCGATATTTCTAATCCTTGTTTTCTACATAGTCGGCATAGTCATCAGCCGACATGAGGCCTTTCAGCTCATCCTGGTCAGCCAAAGTCACCTCCACCAGCCAGCCGCCATCATAGGGGTCATCATTCAGAAGAGCCGGGTTGTCAAGTGCCTCCTGGTTGACTGACACGACGGATCCGCTAAAGGGGGCATAAATATCAGCCACAGTCTTCCGTGCCTCTACGGAGCCAACCGAGTCATCCTGTTCGAGCTCATCGCCCTCATCAGGCAACTCTACTCCGGAAACCGTGCCCAGTTCCTCTTGGGCAAAATCTGTGATACCGATTACCGCGCTGTTACCCTCAACCCGTACCCAGACATGTTCCTTGGAATATTTCAGCTCTTCAGGAAAGTCCATTTTTGTTACTCCAGTACAATCCTTTCAAGGAAGGACGTATCGATATTGCCTTCGATGAAATCTTTGTGCGCCATGATTCGCTTGTGAAAAAAGATCGTGGTTTTGATTCCCTCGATAATATATTCGTCCAGCGCCCTGGCCATGCGCTTGATGGCTTCCTCACGCGTATCGGCGTGTACGATCAGTTTGCCGATCAGTGAATCATAATGCGGTACAACTGAATATTGGTCGTATACGAAAGAATCAACACGAACCCCCAGCCCTCCCGGCGGATGATACGCAGTAATTTTGCCCGGGCAGGGGGTAAATTTGAAGGAATCCTCGGCATTGATCCGGCACTCGATGGAATGCCCCCTGATCTGAATGTCCTCCTGCTTGTAGCGCAGCGGCAGGCCGGCTGCGGAACGAATCTGTTCGCGGACGATGTCCACACCGGTAACCATCTCGGTCACCGGGTGCTCAACCTGAACACGGGTATTCATCTCCATAAAATAAAATTTATTGTTCTTGTCCACCAGAAATTCGATTGTGCCGACGCTGTTGTACCCGACCGCGGCAGCCGCCCTGACAGCCGCTTCACCCATGGCCTTGCGGATCTCCGGTGTCACAACCGTCGAGGGGGCCTCTTCGATGAGCTTCTGATGCCGGCGCTGGATGGAGCAGTCTCGCTCACCCAGATGAATCACATTACCATGCTTGTCGGCCAGGATCTGAATCTCAACATGACGGGGCTGTTCGCAATACTTTTCTATATATACTTCCGGATTCCCGAATCCTGATTCGGCTTCGGCACGGGCCGTGGCAAAGGCGTTGGGCAGAGTCGCCTGGGAGTGGACGATCTTCATGCCACGGCCACCGCCGCCGGCAGTGGCCTTGATGATGACCGGGAAGCCGATTTCCTTGGCGACCTTGACAGCCTCCTCAACCGAATGAACGCCTTCCTTGGTACCGGGCAGAATCGGGACACCTTGCTTGATGACCGCCTGGCGGGCACTGATCTTGTCGCCCATGATACGCATACTCTCGGCGGAAGGTCCGATAAAGGTAATACCGCACTTCTCGCAGACCTCGGCAAAGTTTGCATTTTCGGACAGGAAGCCGTAGCCGGGGTGGATGGCCTCGGCATCGGTCAATTCCGCAGCGCTGATGATGGCATTGATGTTCAGATAACTCAGTGCGCTGGGTGCCGGACCGATGCAAACACTTTCATCGGCCAGTTTGACATGCAGTGACTGGCTGTCGGCCTGGGAATAGACCGCAACCGTCTTGATGCCCATCTCTTTGCAGGCACGGATGATGCGGATGGCAATCTCGCCACGGTTGGCGATGAGGATTTTATTGAACATTCGCTAAACCCTTTCGACAACAAAGAGCGGGTCGCCAAACTCAACCGCTTGGGCGTTTTCCTTGCAGATCTTGACGATCTTGCAACGGAACTCGCACTCGATTTCATTCATCAGTTTCATGGCTTCAACGATACAAAGCACCTGACCCTTCTCGACAACTTGACCGACTTCCACATAGGGTGCGGCATCGGGTGCCGGAGCACGGTAGAATGAACCGACAATCGGAGAGTTTACCGTTTCACCGCTTTCCACTGCTGCTTCAGCGGCCACGGGAACACCGGGGGCTGCAGCAACCGGTGCGATCATCTGCTGAGGAGCGGAAAACATCTGTGCCGCCGGAGCAGCTACATTGATGTATTCGGTCTTGGGACCACGACGTATGACGATCTTCTCTTCGGAGTTATCCAGTTCGAACTCGGTAATATCGGTTTCCGTGATCATTTTTATCAACAGCTTCAGGTCCTTGATATCCATCCCGTTTCTCCTTTTACATGCGAATAAATGTCGATGATGTTGTACCAGACTACGTGCTCCTACAGTTGTATCAATTCCTTAGGTGCCTGCGTGAGCAGCTTGCAGCCATCGGCCGTGACAACGACCGTATCCTCTATCCTGACACCACCAAAACCAGGCACATAGATGCCGGGTTCGATGGTGAAAACCATGCCCTCTTCTATAATTGTCTCGCTACGCGGTGAAACGACAGGTTTCTCATGGATATCCAGTCCCACGCCGTGCCCCAGACCGTGACCGAAACAGCGCTCATAGCCCTGCTCTCGGATATAGTCCCTGGCAATTGCATCAAGATCGCGGCAACTCATTCCGGGTCTGACAGCCGCAATGGCCCTGTCATGTGCCTGTTTAACAATTTCATGGAGTTCACAACCCTGATCATCCAGGCGACCGAGCGCCACAGTCACCGTTTCATCTGAATAGTAGCCGTCTTTTACGGCGCCAAAATCGATGGTGACCAGTTCGCCGGCGCGCAGCAGCTTGTCGGTGGCACGACCATGAGGCATGGCACCCCGCACACCCGAGGCCACGATAAAATCAAAAGCCCGGCCATCAGCCCCACGCCGGCGCATCTCGATCTCCAGCTCCAGCGCCAAGTCGGCTTCCCTGATCCCTGGCCTGATCAACGCACATACTGACTGTAAAGAGTCCGATGCAAGGGCGGCAACACGGCCAAGGAGTTCAATTTCACCCGGATCCTTGCGGGAGCGGATTGCATCGAGTGTTTCCCCGATACCCACCAACTCGCTTCCTGGCAGACGCTCCGTCAGTTGCCTGAAATCAGAGACCAGCATGTGGGAGGCCTCGAAACCAAAGCGCCTGATACCCTTATCGCTTATCAGGCTGCAGATGGCTTCGTATTTGGCAGCAAACTCCCTGACCTCGGCATCGCCAACCTCTGCGGCAGCTTGCGTGGTATACCGGGAGTCGCACAGAAACCAGGCGTCTTCACGTGTCAGCAGCAGCGCCCCGTCTGACCCGCTGAACCCGCATAGATAGCGGATATTAGTCAGGTTCGTGAACAGAATGGCATCCAGTGCGTTATCTTCAAAGAACGGTTTCAGACGTGAGCGCCTGTTTTTTAGCATAAATGAAACCAACTCTACAATCAGTTTTTCAAATAAGACGGGTAAACGCGCTTTTTCTGGCGGCGCAAGCGGACATAAACACTATTGGTCGTTTTTAAGATGACTAAAAAGAGCACGCAATCCAAGCAGGTAACTGTCCCGGCCGAAACCGCAAATTTGGCCGACCGCCAACGGTGCAACCAGACTGATGTGGCGGAACGCTTCCCGCCGGTGGATGTTAGAAAGGTGTACTTCTATGAAAGGCAGTCCCACAGCGGCCAGAGCATCACGAATGGCGATACTGGTGTGGGTATAGGCGGCCGGATTGATCAGGATACCGTTACAATCGGCCGCTGCGGCCTGTATGGCGTCTATCAGCCCGCCTTCGGCATTGGACTGGATACAAGACACCGTACAGCCGAGTTCTGTTGCCAGTTGCCCAATGGAGCGGTTTATCTCCTCCATGGTCAGCGAACCATACACATCCGGCTCGCGCGTGCCAAGCAGGTTAAGGTTGGGGCCGTGCAGGACAAGAACCCGCATGCCTAGGACAATTCCTCGGCCATCTCGTACGATTTGAGGCGCAGCAGATAGCGACCCTTGCCAAAATTACCGTCGCGTTTTATGATCAGAACCGCAAATAGTTCGTCATTCAGTACCCGAATCGCAACGCAGGTCTGGTCGGTGGTTATGGAAACCTCTTCCATGTCACCGGCCTTGATAACCTCGACAGAGCGTCTGATTTCCTTCAGCACCGTTGCATATTCAACAGACAACAGCTGCATGTCGAATTCAGTCTGCTCAATGCAGACTTCATCGACAGAGATACCGTCATAAGCCATAATCATCGCGGCCAATCCGCCATCTACATTTTCCACGATACTCCTGAGCGTTTCCCTTAGCGACATGCCTTGATCCTCCTGATATTTTCTAGCCAGCCGTCCAAGGTTCCCAGCACATTATCTGCCTCTTTGTGGACAAACGGAGAAAGATCCTGGGTTGCCAGCGGGGCCGGCATGTCATCAAACACAGCAGATGTGAATGGTTTCGCTTCGGTGAAGCTGACTTCATCATGCGCGGCAGGGGCAGCAGATGGGGATTTTGGAGAGGGAGCAACGTCTTCAAAGGCAACAGGTGTAAAGGGGGCAAAATCATCGGCGATTGCCAACTCTGCGGCAGACTGTTCCGGCAAAATTCCCAGAGCCGCTTCCTGGTCTTCCAGCTGAGTGATCTTGGCCTGCAACAAGGTATTGTCCGGATCATCAACCAGAATTGCCCGATAGATGTCCAGCGCCTTGGCGATGAAACCCTGCTGTTCATAGAGTTCGGCAAGGGTCAGTGTCGAGAGCGGATCATGGTGAACGGATTCAGTCAATCCCGTCTCTGGCGGTTCAATCAGTTCCGCCACTTCTTCTGAAAGCTCCTCGTCATAGACGATATCGGATTCAGACAGTTCGAAGATTTCTTCCTCTTCAG
>JBBQXT010000073.1:0-15678 GCA_038209415.1 Geobacterales bacterium | reverse complement strand
CAAAAACGACAACAAAACGACAACAAAAACGCATAAAAACAAAAAAGGACTTAGCCGTAATTGGCTAAGTCCTTGTAATGTTTGGTGAGCCGCGTTGGGGTCGAACCAACGACCACCTGATTAAAAGTCAGGTGCTCTACCAACTGAGCTAGCGGCTCAAAGAATAGGTTTTATACAACAGACTCGTTTACTAGTCAACAGTTTTTATTGTTTTTCAAACAACCGCCGCATGACCTGGTCACCCTCTCCGTGTCCGCAGGCGTTTTCGACCCACTTCAAATCCGTAGATGCCGATTATGAAAATGTTGACAGGGCAGCGACGATGGGCGGCTGGTCGCCTCGGCACGTCATCAAAACAGGAGTGGTTGGGGAAAACTGAGTTGTGAGGGTTGAGTAAATGCAGACATTCTTCATAATTCTTGCGCACGGGGATATCCTGGGATATCCTGGGATACCTTGAGATGCGTTGTCGCAACATCGCGAAAGCCAGTTTTGGGCTTTCAGTACTCTGATTTTAACGTTACAGGTGAGATTGATGGATCAGGTAGTCCTTCAGCATTGCAACAGCTATGATTACGACCGGGTGCGGGCTGCAATTACGCAACTGCTGGAACCGCTCGGCGGTATCGGGGCATTCGTCAGAACTGGCGAGCGGGTGCTGATCAAGCCGAATATGCTGTCAGTCAAAACACCCGACCAGGCCGTAACCACCCACCCGACCGTGGTGCGCGTCGTAGCCGAACTGGCCCGCGAGGCAGGCGGACGGGTCATGATTGGCGACAGTCCCGGTATCGGTGGCTTTCAGCGGGTGGCCGAGCGCAGCGGCATTGCCCGCGCTGCAGCGGAGAGCGGGGCTGAACTGACCGAATTCAATGCCACGATCGATTTGCCGGGTAGCGGCACCTTTCGGCGCATCACCCTGGCGCGGGTCTACTGGGAGGCCGACAAGATCATAAATCTGCCCAAACTGAAGACCCACGAGATGATGACCATGACCTGCGCCGTAAAGAATCTGTTCGGCGCCGTGGTCGGGGCGGAGAAAGCCGGCTGGCATCTCAAGGCAGGCGCATCCCGGAAACAGTTTGCCCGGTTGCTTCTGGAGATCTACCTGCTAAAGAAACCGACGTTGAACATAGTGGATGCGATTGTCGCCATGGAAGGTAATGGACCGGGAAGCGGAGACCCGCTGCAGGTTGGGGCGTTGATTGCCGGGGTAAATCCTGTGGCGGTTGATCTGGTGGCGGGGCGCCTGGCCGGCATCCCGGCGGAATTGCTGCATGTGGAGTGCGAGGCGCGGGGCATGGGCCTGGCCGGGAGTTCCTGGGAGGGGATCCAACTCATCGGCGTCCCCCTGAACAGCTTCCCATCAAAACCATTCCGGCTGCCCAGTGGACTAGATGTACAGTTCGGTATGCCCCGGTTTTTGAATACCATCCTCAAGCGACAGCTGACCGCGTTTCCGATTGCCGATCGGCAGCTGTGCGTGCTGTGCGGAGTATGCCGCGATGCCTGTCCGCCCGGCACCATCGAAATAAAAAACAGCGCCCTGACTGTCGATCAGGGGCGCTGCATTCGTTGCTGGTGCTGTCGCGAACTCTGTCCCCATGATGCCATGCTGATACGTCGGAGTCTGCTACTGAAGATCGTTTCCGCCCTGGCCGGACGAAGGGGTTAGGCGTCTTCCTCTTCGGACCCGAGAGGGATTTCGCGGTAGGCCCGCTCCTCCTCAAAACGCTTGGTCTGTGCCTGAAGCTTTTCCAGGTCCGATTTGCACTTGACGCAATGTCGAGCGAAAGGCATGGCCTTCAGCCGGCCCAGGGGAATCTCCTCCTCGCACTCCTCGCAGATCCCGTATTCGTCCTCTGTGATACGCAGCAAGGCCTCATCGATGGCATGAACCTTCTCCCGCTCGCGGTCACCAAGTAACAGACCGAGTTCCCGGTCACGTTCGGAAGAAGCCTGATCATAGATATCGCCACTCGGCTCGCCGATCAAGGTCGTATCGGCACCATTTTTCAGCGACTTGGTAATTTCGCGCAGGGTATCCGCTTTCATCTGCACAAGGATATCCCGAATTTCTTTCCATTTCTGTTTTTTCGGCTTTGTCGCCATGTATGTACTCCCGTGGGCTATCTTTCGTTTATCCGGAAAAAGGGGGCATAATATTGCAGGTAACGGCCGGCTTGTCAAGCCAAAAGCCTGATCAGTTGACTATCTCGCCGATCAGATCGTAGTCTGAGGAGTCGGTGATCCGCAGGTTGACAATATCGCCCACATCAGCAGTGCCGGCCGTAATGTACACCTGACCGTCGATATCCGGAGCCTGGCGAGAGGAACGCCCTTTCAGCAGCAGATCGGTCTCTTCGCTGTACCCCTCGACAACCACCTGTTCGATCTTTCCGATCAGGGCGCGGTTGCGGCGAAATGAGAGCCGGGCCTGGGCGCGCATCAGCTTGCGGTAACGCTCGCGCTTGACCCGCTCCGAGACTTGTTCGGGCATCTCGGCGGCCGGGGTGCCATCCTCCTTCGAATAGCAAAAAACACCCAGCCGGTCGAAGTGAGTCTGTTCCACAAACTGCATCAGGCTGTTAAAATCCTCGACCGTCTCACCCGGAAAACCGACGATCAGTGAGGTCCGCAGCGTGATGCCGGGGATTTCACCCCGCAGTTTGGCGATCAGGCCCCGGATCTGCTGCTCGCTGCTGCGGCGTTTCATGGCCTTGAGAACAGGATCGCTGATATGCTGGATCGGGATGTCCAGGTACTTGCAGACCTTGGGCTCGTCGCGGATCAGCTCTATCAGGCTGTCCGTGATGCCGTCAGGATAGGCGTACAGCAGACGGATCCACTGCAGCCCCTCAATAGCAGCCAGGCGGCGAATCAGTGCCTCCAGCGTATTCCCGTCTGCCAGATCGCTGCCGTAACGGGTAATATCCTGGGAAATCACGTTGATTTCCTTGACACCACGGGAGACCAACATTTCAGCCTCGGCCACCAGAGCCTCCAGCGGACGAGAGCGATAGGCGCCGCGCAGCTGGGGGATGATGCAATAGGAACAACAGTTGGAGCACCCCTCGCCGATCTTGAGATAGGAATACCAAGCCGGTGATGAGTTGAGGCGCGGCAGGGACTCGTCGTAAATGTAATCCGGGTCGCCGACGTAGCGCAGCTGGCCCTCCGTGCCGCCCTTTTCGGCCAGGATCTCGGCGATACGGGGGTAATCACCGGTGCCGATAAAGATATCCACCTCGGGCAGCTCATGGGCCAGCTCTTCCTGGTAGCGCTGAGGCAGGCAGCCGGATACGATCAGGGTGTGGCAGCGGCCATCGTGCTTGCGCTCGGCCAGATCGAGGATGGCGTCGATACTTTCCTGCTTGGCCTCCTTGATAAAGGAGCAGGTGTTGACGATGATGACGTCGGCATCCTTCTCATCAGTGGTGATCTCGTAATTCTGCTTTGAGAGCACGCCCAGCATGACCTCGGCATCCACCAGGTTCTTGGGGCAGCCTAGGCTGATCATGCTGACTTTCTGTTTTACGGTTTCTTCCACGTGAACCTCTTCAGGTCATTTTTTTATAGCTGTTGTTTATACGGGAATGTGCGCCTTGATGCCAATCATTTCTTACGGTATTGGAGTTTATGGTGCTGTACAGCACTGTTCAACCGAATGTCACTTTTTGCCTGTAACGTACATTATGAAAATCTATATTTTCCAATTCTTGTCCGGTTCTTCGGCGGTCGCTTCGGTGGAGGAAACCATGATGAAGCGGCGTGTTCCACGGCCCATAACCGCATGAGTGTTCCGTCACCAGGTCAAGTGCCACAAAATCCTGGTTCATGGAACGATCATGGTCGATCTCGTCCCGCTCCCACACCAGCCCCAACCTGGGCTTGCGGTCGCGTTCCTCGATGATCTTAACCAGCTCTTCCTTGCTGTAGCGGTCGTATTTGGAGGTCAAAGGGTGACTCCTGATGATTGAGAATTACTGACTCGGCCCATTCCTAAAACTTCACCAACCGCCTGGTACACACGCTCCAGCGCCTGATCATCAAGCCTCAGCAGCG
Source organism: Geobacterales bacterium (assembly GCA_038209415.1). GTDB lineage: Bacteria > Desulfobacterota > Desulfuromonadia > Geobacterales > Pseudopelobacteraceae > CAIPTY01. Next base: position 11,613 of record JBBQXT010000073.1, on the reverse strand, counting down.
GTCCCTCAATCAGTCGTTTGTTGTCGATGGCACGAAGTTGATCCACCAGCAAATCGGAATCCTTGTCCAGGCTCCCTTGAGCGACGATGCGCAGGCGGAGCGGTTCGGCATCTTCAATCAGATTTGTAGTAAGGGGGATAATAATAGTTGAGGGGTGGTCGGCATCCAGCAGAGCCTGGTTTTGTAGAACCAGCACCGGTCTGATCTTGCCCGACTCGGTGCCGCGTCCGGGATTCAGGTTGGCCAGCCAGATTTCGCCATGGTTACGCATGGGGGGCATCCTCGATCGCATCAAATTCGGCGTTCACTCGCATGCTTTCCGCACGCACCTTCAGGCTGGCCTCCATCAGCCGCGCCCGACGGCGCTGGGCGGCAACTGCAGCATTCATCTGCTCCAAAGCCTTGCGCACATAAGCTGCTCTTGGAATATGCAACTGTTCGGCGGAGTCATCAACCTCGTGCAGCAAGTCGTCAGGGAGTCGCAACGATAACGTAGTCATATATGTACTCCATTTATGTGTTACTTTTTTAAATACTAAAATAGCAACATGCTACTGTCAAGCATTCAGTTGAAGACTGTTCCGAGATCCGGCCTTCGAGAATAAAAAAGGACAGAATCGAAATTCTGTCCTTTTACTTAAAATCATAGGGATCATGTTCAGATCGTTATTCCCTGAAATTCACAAATTGCATCTCTATATCCAGATCCTTGGCCTTGAGGAACTGGATCGCATCCTGCAGGTCGTCACGGTTCTTGCCGGTCACCCGCACCTGTTCATCCTGAATCTGGGCCTGCACCTTGAGCTTCGATTCCTTGATGACGGCGATGATCTCCTTGCCCTTCTCCTTGGAGATGCCTTGCTGGACCGAGATAATCTGGCGTACCAGGCCGCCCGAGGCCGCCTCTACCTTGCCGTACTGCAGGGCCTTGATGGAGATGCTGCGCTTGAGGAACTTGGATTGCAGGACATCGATGACCGCCTTGAGTTTGTAGTCATCGTCGGCCAGGATCTTTACGGCGTCTTTTTCCTGGGTAATGGCACTTTTGGAACCCTTGAAGTCGTAGCGCTGGGCGATCTCCTTGACGGCCTGGGAGACGGCGTTGTCAACCTCCTGCATGTCTACCTTGGATACGATGTCGAATGACGGCATACTCAAACCTCCATAAAATAAAATTACGGTTTTATTACTTCAACCCCTTGCGGTACCTTGAATGAGAATTTCCCGTTGTCGATGCCCTTGTTGACCCTGACGCGCCGGTAATCGATACGGGTCTGGTTGCCGCCGGCATCGTGGATGACGGAGGCCAGGATCGGGAAGATGTCGCGCACAGTCCCGTCCCGCAAAAAACTCTCCACAGCCGCGGCAGAAACCGTCAGTTGCAGCTTCGACAACACGGCTGACGGTTTATTAGGCAGCAGTTCGAGTTGGTAATTGCCATTTTTGTCCCGCGGCTCTTTGGCCAAGCTCACACTGAAATCACGAGAGACATGCCCGAGGCCGGTCAGGTACGACAGGGCAATCGAGTTGCCCCCCTTGAACATTTCTGTAACGCTGCTGACCATCACCTGCCTGTTTTCGGGAAGGTAGAACCAGACCTGTTTGCCGTTGGAAATAATCTGCTGTTTCGGTTTCGTGTAGTTGAAGCGGAACATGGCCGTTGCCGAGGCCGGCCTCTTCAGGAGCAGTTCGCCGCTGCCCTTCTGTTCGCGATTGATGCCGGCGATAACGGTCTTCTGAATAAAGTCAGCTTGGACATCCTGCAGCGAGGAGTAGCCCTTTTCCAGGGCCGAGATCACATCCTTCAGGTCGGCCGGTTTTTCAGCGCTGCAAACCTCGACAGAAACCGGCATCAGGATCAGGAGCAGTATCATCATTTTTTTCAGCATGGGAACGCCTTATCTGGCAGCAGATTTATTTTTGCGGCGGCCACTGTGCCACGGTCAGACCGCTATCGCAACCGCTTTTGGCGGTTGCCTGGGTTGATCTGTCGGGATGTCAGACGAGGGTGCCGGCATCCACGACAAACACGATACGGCCATCACCGGTGATGGTCCCGCCGGTGAGGCTCTTCATGCGGCTCAGCGGGATACCGAGCGGCTTTACAAATATTTCTTCCTGCCCCAGAAACCGGTCGGTAACCAGCCCGACTGCAGTGCCGCCCGCCTCGCTCACGACTACCGGCACAATCGGGCCGGCAGCCTGGGGCAGCGGCTGGCACAGCAGGCGATTAAGGCTCTTGAGCGGTATATGCCGGTCTTCCAGTTTGAAAACCTTGTGCCCGCCCTCCTCAAAGACATCGCTGCGCCTGAGCTCGATGGTGCGGGCGATCGTATTGACCGGGAAGGCGATCGTCAGCGCGCCGCATTCCACCAGCAAGACATGGATAATGGAAACAGTAATCGGCAGCCGCAAGGTAAAGCGGCTGCCCCGACCGGTTTCCGACTCGATCGCCAGGGTGCCACCCAGGACATGGACAGCGGTTCTGACCACATCCATGCCGACCCCCCGGCCGGAGATGTCGCTGACCTGCGCGGATGTTGTGAAGCCCGGGGCGCAGACCAGCATCAGGGCCGCCTGCCGGGGGAGATTATATGCCTGTGCCGGTGTGAGCAGCCCTTTTTCGACCGCCTTGTGGGCAAGTCGAGCAGAGTCCATGCCGCGGCCGTCATCGGCGACGGTGATGTCCACGTGATCCTTGTCTCGCACAACGGTCATGGTTATGACCCCGCAGTGGGGCTTCCCCGCTGCTACCCGCTCATCCGGGCTCTCCAGGCCGTGGTCCACGGCATTGCGCAGGATGTGCACCAGAGCTTCGGTGATCTCTTCCAGGATGCCGCGGTCGAGTTCGATCTCCTTGCCTTCAATCTGCAGGGAAACTTCTTTGCCCTGCTTGCGGGCCAGATCGCGTACCAAGCGGGGAAAACGTTCCGCTGTAAATGAGAAGGGCAGCATACGGGCCTGGAAGACCTCATCACGCAATTCGCGCAGCAGCGCCGACAGCTGGTGGAGCGGTTCATCCAGGGAGCGGCCGGCATGGCGGCGGGCATGATCCGCCAAACGGTGGCGGGTCGTGATCAGCTCCCCGGTAATGTTGACCAGACGATCAAGGGTGTCGGTCTTGATGCGCACACTCTTGAATGTATCCGATTGGCGAAACTGATGCTGACTCTGCGGAGATACCGCTGTTGCGGGTTCATCGGCAGTATCGGCCGGTGGGAAATCCGGCTGGCGGACACTCCCGGCAGCAGCGGGCGTATACGACACCAGGCGTTCGATCAGGCCGGCCGCATCCGGCTGCTGCCCTTGGTCGGCTTCTATGGTCGCGACCATGCCGGAGAGCAGGTCACTTCCCTCCAGGAGCAAGTCGGCCAACTCCGGGGAAAAGGGGAACTCGTTGCCGCGCACCCTGCCGAGCAGATCCTCCATGCGGTGAGCCAGGGCCGTGACGGCGTCGAACTGCATGGTTGCTGCCATGCCTTTGAGTGAATGGGCATGGCGAAAGATCTCATCGACAGCCGCCCGGTCGGAGACATTCTCTTCAAGCTGAACGATCAGTTCGTTAAATGCGCTCAGGTGGTTCCGGGCTTCGGAGACGAACAGATCCCGGTACGCAGACATGTCCATGGGCTACGCCTCCAGGCTCTCCAGTGCATGAATAACCTTTTCGGGTGTGAAGGGCTTGTGGATAAAGGCCTTGGCGCCATGATCCAAAGCCTTTTTTATGGTCGCTTCCTGGCTGATGGAAGAGCAGACGACAACCTTTGCCAACGGTCGTACCTTGATAATGGACTCCAGCAGGTCCAGCCCGTTTGAGTCCGGCAGAATGATGTCCAGGATAATAATATCCGGCTGATGATCGTGGAGGGTTCTCATGGCCTCAAGGCCGCTGGCCGCCTCGGCGATGACGTTGTAGCCCTTTTCCTTCATGATGGCCCGCAGGATGTTGCGCATAAAGACAGCATCATCGATGATCATGACTGTTGCACCCATAAAAAACCTCCGCTCTTACCCCTTGAGTTTGCCTAACAACAGCTCATTTACAACGGCCGGATTGGCTTTGCCTTTGCTGGCCTTCATTACCTGCCCGACAAAAAAACCGAAGAGCTTGTCCTTGCCGGAGCGGTATTCCTGCACCTGTCCGGCTTCCCGCGCCAGGATCTCGTCAATGATCGCCTCGATTGCCCCGCTGTCGGAAACCTGGACCAGTCCCTGCTCCCGTACGATGGCCGCCGGTTCTTCGCCGCTGCTCCACATCTCGTCGAAGACCGTCTTGGCGATCTTGCCGGAGATGGTCCCGCCCTCGATCAGCTTGAGCAGTTCCACCAGCATGCGCGGCGTAACCGGGCAGCTGTCGATGGTTGTGCCGGAATCGTTCAGATTGCGGGTGATTTCACCCATGATCCAGTTGGAAACCGCCTTGGCATTGGCCTGGAGTGCGACGCATGCTTCAAAATATTCCGCCAGCTCCCGGCTGGCGGTCAACACCTCGGCGTCGTAGGCGGACAGGGCGAAGGCGGTCATGAAACGCTGGCGCCTCTGTTCCGGCAGTTCCGGCAGTGCACCCCGTGTACGCTCTACCCAGGCCTCGTCGATCACCAGCGGCACCAGGTCGGGATCCGGGAAGTAACGGTAATCGTGGGCTTCTTCCTTGCTGCGCATGGAACGGGTCGTGCCGCTGTCCGGATCGAACAGGCGGGTTTCCTGAACGATTGTGCCGCCGTCTTCGATCAGGTCGATCTGGCGCCGGATCTCGTACTCGATGGCCTGTTTGACGAACTTGAAAGAGTTGATGTTCTTGATCTCGGCCCGCGTCCCGAACTTCTCCGCACCCACCGGCATGACCGATACGTTGGCGTCGCAGCGGAAGCTGCCCTCCTCCATGTTGCCGTCGCAGATGCCGAGCCAGGTCACGATCCCGTGCAGCTGTTTCAGATAGGCCACCGCCTCGTCGGAAGAGCGCAGGTCCGGCTCCGAGACAACCTCCAGGAGTGGCGTGCAGGACCGGTTCAGGTCAACCCCCGAGCATTCCTCCAGTCCGGATACATCACCATGCACCAGTTTGCCGGCATCTTCCTCCATGTGGATGCGGGTGATGCCGATCCGCTTGACCGAATCCGCCTTCGGCCGTTTGCCGTCGTTGGCTTCGTCGGAGTCTCCTCGACGTACAGATGAGTACGCCTCCGTCGCCTCCTCCTTGCCGCCTTGGCAAACATCCGAAATCGAATTCGGTGCAGTTATTGTGATGTCCAGCCAGCCGTGCTGACAGACCGGATCCTCGAACTGGCTGATCTGGTAGCCCTTGGGCAGATCTGGATAGAAATAGTTCTTGCGGGCGAAGACGCTGCGCGGGGTAATGGAACAGTTGGTGGAAAGTCCGGCCTTGATGGCGAACTCGACCACCTTTTTGTTCAATACCGGCAGCGCACCCGGCAGACCCAGGCAGACCGGGCAGGTCTGGGAGTTGGGCTCGGAGCCGAAGGCGGTGGAACAACCGCAGAAGATCTTGGAATCGGTCTTGAGCTGGACGTGAACTTCGAGACCAATGACCGGTTGGAATCGCATCAGATCACCGCCTTTCTGGTGTGCCACTCGGTGGCCTGCTCAAAGGCGTGGGCAGCCCGCAGGACCGTCTCCTCGCCGAAGGGTTTGCCGATCAGTTGCAGGCCGATGGGCAGGCCGGATGCCGAGAAGCCGGCCGGCACTGACAGGGCGCAGGTTCCAGCCAGGTTGACCGGGATGGTGAAGATGTCCGACAGATACATCTGCAGCGGATCGTTGACCTTTTCGCCAATTTTAAAGGCCGGTGTCGGCGCCACCGGGGTCAGGATCACGTCTACCCCCGCGAAGGCCATGGTAAAGTCCTGCATGATCAGGGTCCGCACCTTCTGGGCCTTGACATAATAGGCATCATAGTAGCCGGAAGAGAGCGCATAGGTGCCGAGCATGATGCGGCGTTTGACTTCGGCCCCGAAACCCTGGCTGCGGCTTTTGACATACATGTCCAGCAGATTGGCCGCATCCGCGGCACGATGGCCGAAACGGACTCCGTCGTAACGGGCCAGATTGGAGCTGGCCTCGGCCGTGGCGATCAGGTAATAGGTGGCCACGGCATAGTCGGTGTGCGGCAGCGTAATATCGACGAACTCGGCCCCCAGGCTGCGATAGGTCGCAATGGCCGAGTTCATGGCCGCCTGCACATCCCGGTCAAGGCCGGCAATGAAATACTCCGTGGGCAGGCCGATGCGCAGCCCCTTGACATCACCGGTCAGGGCGGCACAATAATCCGGCACCGGGGTGTTGACGCTGGTCGAATCCTTGGGGTCGTGGCCGGCCAGAGCCCCCAGCAGGATGGCGCTGTCGGTCACGTTGCGGGTCAGCGGCCCGACCTGATCCAGGGAGGAGGCATAAGCGATTACACCGTAGCGCGACACACGGCCATAGGTCGGCTTGAGTCCGACACAACCGCAGTGCGAGGCCGGCTGGCGGATGGAGCCGCCCGTGTCGGTGCCGAGGGTGGCTGTGGCCAGGCGAGCTGCAACGGCTGCCGCCGACCCCCCCGAGGAGCCGCCCGGGATACGGTTTGTATCCCAGGGGTTGCGGGTAATCCCGAAGGCACTGGACTCGTTGGATGAACCCATGGCAAATTCGTCCTGGTTGAGCTTGCCCAGCAGCACCACACCCTGCTCCTTGAGCTTTTCATAGGCGGTGGCGCTGTAGGGCGGCACGAAATCTTTCAGAATGCGAGAGCCGCAGGTCGTCCGGACCCCCTCGGTCAGGAAGATGTCCTTGAGGGCCAGTGGGATACCGGTCAGCACGTCCATTTCACCGGCGGCGATGCGCTTGTCGGCCGCCTCGGCGTCAGCCAGGGCCTGTTCGTGAGTGACCGTGATGAACGAACCGATCCGAGGTTCCACGGTCTCTATACGGCTCAGCATCGCCCTGGTCGCCTCAACCGAGGAGACCTCTTTTGACTTCAGCTTGCGGTGCAATTCATGTATGCTCAGGTCACATATATCCATGCCAACAGGATCTCCGTTTCAGATCAGTTTATTCAATGATTTTGGGTACCCGATAAAAACTCTCCACCCGATCCGGCGCATTGGCCAGGGCTTTCGCTACTCCGATGGACGGACAGGCAAGATCCTCGCGAAAGGCATTTTCCATCGGCACGGCGTGGAAGGTGGGCAGAATGCCCTCCGTATTCAGCTCCTTGAGCTTTTCCACATAGCCGAGAATGGCCCCCATCTGGCCGGCAAAGAGGCTTTTTTCATCCTCGCTCAACTCCAGGCGAGCCAGTTGGGCCACATGTTCCACATCTGCAACGCTGATCTTCATGGTGGCAAACTCCGCAAAATCTGTACATAATAACAGCTGGCTTTGTAGCATGAAACAGGGAGTTTGACAACCTCGTTCACCCTGTTGAAACGGAGAAATGTTTTTTTTCTTGACATGTGGTTCTGCTTTGAGTAATTTACACCTCTTCGAAAAAAAACCGTGATCTGACTATGTGCAGATCGTGTATGTGTGTGAGGAAGCCATGAAAACAGAAGTTGCAAAACTCGAAAATGTAAAGCGCGACTGGTATGTCGTCGATGCTCAGGATGCGGTTCTCGGAAGGCTTTCCACCAAGATCGCCAGCGTTCTGCGCGGCAAGAACAAGCCCATCTTCACCCCCAGCGTTGACACCGGTGACTTTGTCATTGTTATAAACGCCGAGAAGATCGCCCTGACCGGCCGCAAGCTGGCTGACAAGATCTACTACAACCACTCCGGTTTTGTGGGTGGCCTCAAGGAGATCACTGCCGGTGAGCTGCTACAGAAGAAACCTACCGATCTCATCAAACGGGCCGTAAAAGGGATGCTTCCCAAAAACAAGCTTGCACGTCACATGCTCAAGAAACTTAAAATCTACGCAGGGCCCAACCATCCGCATGATGCTCAGCAGCCCAAGAATCTGACATTTTAATTCTCCGAGGAGAGGTACGATATGGCAGCAGTAAACTTTTACGGAACAGGCAAGCGCAAGACCTCAATCGCAAGGGTATGGATCAAAGCGGGTGCCGGCACATTTACCGTTAACAACAAGACGCTTGACGAGTATTTCGGTCGCGAGACTTCCAAGATGGTTGCGCGTCAGTCGTTGGAACTTACCGAGAACCTCGGCAAGTTTGATATTTTCTGCACGGTCAAGGGCGGCGGCGATTCAGGCCAGGCCGGAGCGATCCGTCACGGCATTACCAAGGCCCTGCTGGCAAACGACCCTGAACTGCGCGGCAACCTCAAGAAAGCCGGTTTCATCACCCGCGACTCACGCGTGAAAGAGCGTAAGAAATACGGCCGCAAAGCAGCCCGCGCCCGCTTCCAGTTCTCCAAGCGCTAGGCCGCAGTTCGGTACATCACATGTGCTACAAGGGGAAATCCGCAAGGGTTTCCCCATAATTTTGACTCAAATTCGGCATGTGATGAATAACGAAGTGTAATGCCTCTTTACCAACTTCTATATGCTCGACGATCTCTTTAATGATATCTTGCCGAGCTTGATATGATAACTCAGGCCACAATGCAGATAGCGTTGTGGCCTGTTTTATTACAAACGCCCTTCCAACATCCTCATTGTTCATAAAATCGATCTCCCGTTGCAACCTGGGGATCTCTTCAGAGATACTATCTCTATGGGACGTTTTCAAATCCGTTTCGTGTTTTGTCCCCCTATTGGATGCGTCCATCCACACCGGCTTTACCTGGTCGATCTATCAAAGCGACACACGCGTTACCCCCTCATCGATAAGCTACTACCAGAAGGAACTTTTCGCCCGGCACAGGGGGAACATCACAAAAATAATTTCACAGGCTTCTTGCATCTCATGCTACTTCGCGGAGTCGATGTTCCCGTTTTTCATAGATGATCTCTGCTCTAATTCTGTTGAGATGGAAGTTCCTGCAAACGGTTGCGGGTTATTCAGAGCCTTGAAATAACGACTGCGGGTGGATAGATTAAGCCCGGCATACACCTGGCAACCGAACAGGGTCCGTTTCCAGGGGGTCATGCCAAAGAATCGTTTTGCTATCGCACCGTAAGAATAGGCTTGTCTATTCAAACGGGCGAAGCCGTTAATCAGTTCATCAACAGTCATGCCCTGTGGTTGGTAAAGAACTGTATCAGGAGGATACCCGCGAAGCCACCAGTCACTGGAAAACAACCTGCCCTCGCTTAAAAGACGCGTGTATAAACGTGTTCCCGGATAAGGAGTAAGTATCCTCAACTGGGCACAATCCATATGACTCTTCATGATAAACTCATAGGTCTGATCGAACACATCCTTGTTTTCGTAATCAAAGCCAAAAACAAAACAGCCCAGAATCCCGAAACCTTCAGCATGGAAGCGATGCATGGCCTCATAGAAATCGATCTTAAGGTTCCTAATTTTATTCACTTCATGCTGGGTGTCACTCTGCACCGATTCGAACCCGATCAAAAGCCCCAGGCATCCGGCCCGTTTCATCAATCCCAGCAGCTCCGGATCCTCGGCGAGCGACACGGTTCCTTGCGCCAGCCACTGCCGCTTGAGAGGTATCATTTCAGTAAACAGTTGTTTCGCGGAAGTCCGGTTCAGTGCCAAGGCATCATCGACGAAGAACAGGTGGGGAGAATCAATGGACTCGATTTCCCTGATCACCTCCTCCACCGGCCTGACCCGATACTTCTGTCCCAATGTCTGGCCAACGCAGCAGAATTCGCAATCATTCGGGCAGCCGCGGGAGGTCTCGACACCGACCGGGATTGGGGCATACGCTCGATTTTTAGTTCCGGGGACGAGGTCTCGCCGTGGTATCGGCAGGCCCTGCAGACAGGTCATTGCATCGGCCCGATAGATCCTTTGCAGCTGCCCGGCTGCGGCATCCGCCACCAGCTGCGGCCAGATACCTTCCGCTTCTCCCATGACTATGGCATCGGCATGCTCCAGGGCTTCGTCAGGCAATACCGTGGGGTGTATGCCGCCCATCACCACCTTGATACCTTTCCGGCGATAGGCATCACCGATCTGATAGGCTCTCGGCGCGAGTTCGGTCAAGACAGTGATGCCCACCAGATCCACATCCTGACTGATGTCATCTGGCTCAAAAGCTTCCTCGACAATGGTAATCGTGTGGCCGGGCGGTGTGAGGGCCGCCAGAAGGGGAAGATTGACCCTCTGTAGTTTGAAGGGGCTGGTAATAAAATCTTCACGCTGTTCATGGGGTGCAATCAGTTTTATCTTCATGGTTTCTCCCTGGTATCATTGCAGACTGGTCTTGAAATGCCCCAGTCTGGAGCCGGCGGTGAAGGTATGCACTTCACCACGTAGTCACCGAATCCGTACAGCGAGCCGCTCATATAGTAACGCTCTCTGTTATCCTCTTCTGTCATAGCGAAAATCGATGTGTCATACGGGCGAACCCGCAAAGACATGGGCACGCCCATCAGGTCGAGCAGGGTCGCGAAATAGTTGAGGTGAGAAACCCTGATGTCGGGGACGATGCCGTCCAGGAGCCACTTCTTGCCATACCCCTTCCCTGACACGAAGAAAGCGGGCACATCAACGATCTCCCTGTCAGGCTTCATATGGGTATACACCTGCCCATGCTCGGCCAGCGTCTGGCCATGGTCCGATGTGTATAAAACGGCATAATTCTGATGTGTCGTTGTGGAAACAAATTCCCGGAAAAATTCATCCACCTGAAAGCGGATTCCGTTGTCATAGGTATTGACGAGTTTCTCACGTCCAGCTGCGCTGGGGTCAATGGATTGCATTGCATTCATAACCGGCTTCCAGATCGTCGAGACCGCATCGTCCGGATAGCAATTGCGGTAGGAGAAATGGAGCCCCTTCTTGTTGACGAGTATGAAATAGCCGCTTTTTTCATTCAGAAGAGCGCTGAGGATGCGGGCTACGCCGACATCCTTCGTGGTTTCAAGATCGATGTTGAGCTCCTTGAAGGTCTTATCGTTCATCCAGCGGTCCAGGGCTCTCACGGGACCGTCTCCGGCCGCTTTCAGGAGTGAATACAGATAGATCTGGTTGACGTCGATGTAGAGCGTTTCGTAGCCCATCTTCTTTGCATAATCAAAGATGGTCGGGTTCTTCTCGGTTCGAAAATCGTTGTCGGGAAATGTGTTGTGACCGGTAATCAGATAGGCATTGCTGATGTGCGAAAAGGAACCGGCCGAGACACAGATGCCGAGATTCCTGAGCAGGCCCCGGGCTTCAAGGGATTGAAGAAACGGTGTGGTGGCGCGCGGGTAACCGTTCAGGCTGAGATTACTGCCGCGGACCGACTCATCGATAACATAGATGATGTTGTCAAGTGGTCGCGGGGCGGTGCCAGAGGCCGGCAGGTCGTCTCGCGGTCCGTGATATTTGTAGTGGTTTTCAAACATGCAGGAAAGCGCAGACCGGAGAAATGACGTCAGGGGGTTCAGGTGAAAGTTCCGTTCCGGCACGTGGAGAAAGAGGACGTAATTTGAAGCCAGCAGGAAGAGAGCCGGCAGGAAGCTGAGTGCAAGAGTCTCCGGGAAGGAGGATGCAGGGGGAGCGAAGACCAGTATGGACAGAACGAGTATGTAAGGGA
>JBBQXT010000072.1:0-15783 GCA_038209415.1 Geobacterales bacterium | reverse complement strand
TGTATTTTTGCATCAGCGTCCTTACTTGATAAAGGATTGGTCGTCTTTTTCCGTGTAGGTCGCCAGTGGCCCCTTCTCATTGACTTCGAAACCGGCCTCGTAATCGAACAGCTCCTTGAGCTCCTTGGCCATCTTGCGGTTCAAGAGGTTGAGCGGTATGTCCATGGGGCAGACCCGTTCGCATTCGGCGCAGCCGGCGCAGCGTCCGGACAGGTGCATGGCCCTGACCACATGCCAGGCGAAGTTGCCGGCCGGGCGAGGTGTCGTCTCGACCATCTGGGGCTTGTTGCGGTCGCACAGGCACTGTTCGCAAAAACAGAACGGGCAGACCTGGCGGCAGGCGTAGCATTTGATGCACTTGGAGAACTGCTCCTTCCAGTAGGCCCAGCGCTCGGCCGGCTGCAGAGCCTCCAGGCGGGCGATCTCCGTCGCGTACTTCTTTTCCAGCTGCGCAGGCACCGGCAGATCTACCGGGGGCAGGAAGTCGCAGCCTACGGGCATGCGTTCGCCGCACTCGCGGCACTTGGAGGCGATCGTGTCCGCGGTCAGTTCCGTGTCGGGCTGGATGACCGAGGCCAGCACTCCGGCACAGGGCACGCCGATCAGGTACAGCTCCTCCCGTTTGAGTTGCGATTCACCCATCAGCCCCATCAGGGCCTTCAGATCGCAGCCCTTGACCACGATGCCGATCCGGCCACTCTTGGGGATCTCCTTCTTGGCCTTGGTCAGGTACACGGCCAGGTTGTTGACGCAGGCCGGGGTGAAGATCAGTTTGTCCGCCTGCGCGGCGTCGCTGACCACGACCGGCTGGGCCGAACCTTTCCTGCGGCCGACGGCGTAGCCGACCACGGCCGAGACCTGCCCCTCGGTGAGGATGTGCCTGGCCTCGCCCTGGATGGCCTCGCTGACGGCGGCGTAGATGGATGTGTCGATTGCTTGTGTCATAGATGTCCTGTCAGATCTGGTTGTACGCTTCCTTGAGTTCCGGCGTATCGATGGTGCCGGACCACTGTTCCTCCAGGGCCAGCTCTTTGAATTCCAGCATGGGTCCCATAGCTCTGACCTTTTCGGTCAGGTCGGTGACCACCTCGACCCATTTGCCCCCTTCGGCGGCCGAGACCCAGGAGAACTGCAGGCGATTCAGGTCGACGCCCACGAACTCCAGCAGTTTGCGAAAGACGGCGAATCTGCGCCGGGCGTGGAAGTTGCCGGCGATGTAGTGGCAGTCGCCCGGATGGCAGCCGGAGACCAACACCCCGTCGGCACCCTGCTGGAAGGCCTTGAGGATGAAGACCGGGTCGATGCGGCCGGTGCAGGGGAACTTCAGCACCCGCACGTTGGACGGGTACTGCATGCGGCTGGTGCCGGCCAGGTCGGCCCCGGCGTAGGTGCACCAGGTGCAGACGAAGGCGATGATCTTTGGTTCGAAGTCGTGTTTGGGTTTTTCTGTGTGCATGGTTTATTCCTAAAACCTCTACCACCCCCCACCCCCCACCCCCCTCCTAAACTAGGAGGGGGAGAAGGAGGCAAGAGGATGGTTTTAAGTCCCCCTCCTGATTCAGTAGGGGCTAGGGGTGGTCGGGTTTTATCTTTACAGTGCCTCTATCATGGCCACGATCTGTTCATCGGTATAACCGTCCAGCTCCACACTCTTGGAGGGGCAGGTGGCCTGGCAAGTGCCGCAGCCGCCGCAGACGCCCGGATTGACGTAGGCCACGACCTTGATCAGGTTGCCCTGGCGGTCACGGATCTCTTTTTCTTCTACGGCGCCGTAGGCGCAGACCTTCTTGCAGGCGAAGCAACCGACACAACCCGCTTCGCGTACCCTGGCCACGATCGGTTCCCGCTCCAGCTTGTCCTTGGAGAAGAGCGTCATGACCTTGGCTGCGGCGGCCGAGGCCTGGGAAACGGTTTCGGGGATGTCCTTCGGGCCCTGGCAGGCGCCGGCCAGGTAGATGCCGGCGGTGGCGCATTCCACCGGGCGCAGCTTGGCGTGGGCCTCGGAGTAGAAGTTGTATTTGTCGTAGGAGATGCCCAGCTTCTGGGCCAGGCTATCGGCACCCTGCTGGGGCTGAATGGCGGTGGCCAGGACGACCATGTCGGCTTCGATCTCCACCTGCACGCCGACGGCGATGTCGCTGCCCATGACGACGATCTTGTCACCCTTCTGGTACAGGCGCGAGACCATGCCACGGATGTAGACGGCTTCCTCTTCTTCGATCGATCTGCGCCAGAATTCGTCGTAGCTCTTGCCGGGGGTGCGGGCGTCCATGAAGAAGACGTAGGCTTGGCCATCGTGGACCTTGTGGTGGTAGAGCATGGTGTGCTTGGCGGTGTACATGCAGCAGACCTTGGAGCAGTAGGAGATGCCCTTTTCTCTGGCTCGCGACCCGATGCACTGGATGAAGACGATTTGCTTGGGTTCCTTGCCATCGGAGGGGCGCAGGATCTTGCCACCGGTGGGACCGCTAGCCGAGGCCAGACGTTCGAAGGTCATGCCGTCGATGACGTCGGGGATCTTGCCGTGGCCGAATTCGCCGTAGCCCTTGATGGCGGAGCCCTTGGGCTTTTCGTTGATGGTGTACAGGTCGAAGCCGGTGGCGACGACGATGGCGCCCACCGCTTCGACGATCAGGGTGTCCGCCTGCTCGTAGTCCACGGCGCCCGGTCCACAGACCTTCTGGCACAGGCCGCATTTGCCGGTTTTGAACTTGAGGCAGTTCTCACGGTCGATGACCGGGGTGTTGGGTACTGCCTGGGGGAAGGGCACATAGATGGCCGGACGCATGCCCAGGTTGCAGTCGAACTTGTTGGGGATCTTCTTGACCGGGCATTTCTCCATGCAGACCCCGCAGCCGGTGCACTTTGCCTCGTCCACGGAGCGGGCCTTGCGCTTGATGGTGACCTGGAAGTTGCCGATGTAGCCTTCGACCAGTTCGATTTCACTATACGTATAGAGTGTGATCTTGGGGTGGTTGGCGACATCGACCATCTTGGGGGTCATGATGCACTGGGAACAGTCCAGGGTCGGGAAGGTCTCGGAGAGCTGGGCCATGTGGCCGCCGATGGAGGGTTCCCGTTCGACCAGGATCACCTCGTGGCCGCAGTCGGCGATGTCCAGGGCGGCCTGGATCCCGGCGATGCCGCCGCCGATGACCAGGGACCTTTTTGTCACAGGGACGGTGATGGTGGGCAGGACGCGGTTTTTCTTGACCCGCTCGACCATCATGCCGACGATCTCGATGGCCTTGACGGTGGCCTCTTCCTTGTCTTCGTGGACCCAGGAGCAGTGCTCGCGGATGTTGGCCATCTCGCACAGGAACGGGTTCAGGCCGGCCGCTTCGACGGCCTTTCGGAAGGTGCGCTCGTGCATGCGCGGGGAACAAGCCGCGACGACGATGTGGGAGAGTTTCTGCTCACGGATGGCCTTCTTCAAGAGGTTCTGGCCCGGGTCGGAGCACATGTACTTGTAGTCGCAGGCTATGGCCACGCCGGGCAGTTTGGCAACTTGGGCCGCAACCCGCTCGACATCGACGGTCCGGGATATGTTCTCGCCGCAGTGGCAGATGAATACGCCTATTCTTGACATCTACAGTAAACCTTTCTCTTTCAAAAGCGGCATGGGGTTGACCATCATGGCGTCCAGGCCGAGCCGGTCGGCACCGAGCCCGCAGGCCAGTCCGACCAGCTGGGTGATGTAGAAGACCGGAAGATTGTAGCTGGTCTGGTAGACCCCTTCGATTTCCTTCTGGCGGATATCAAGGTTGCCGTGGCACAGGGGGCAGCCGACCATGACGCAGTCGGCCCCGGCGGCTTTGGCCGAGTCCAGGATGGCGTTGGTCAGCTGGATGACGACGCCCGGACGCGAAAGGGTGAAGTTGGCCCCGCAGCATTCCATGCGGTGGGTCCAGGAAACGGTTTCGGCGCCGACGGCCTTGAGCACGTCTTCCATGATGGTGGGGGCCTCGACGCAGTCCAGGTTGGGCACGTCGGGCGGACGGGTCAAGAGGCAACCGTAGTAGCAGGCCACCTTCAGGCCGGACAAAGGTTTTTTGACGGCGGCGGAGAGTTTCTCCAACCCCAGGTCGCGGGCCAGGATCTCCAGCAGGTGCTTGACCTGGCCGTCCAGTTTGACCGGGGCGTCGATGGCTTTTTCCACCTGTTTGCGCTTGGTGGCATTCTCACTGAGGGTGTGCTGGGTGAACTTGAGCCGCGAGAAGCAGGCGGCGCAGGCCACGGCCAGATCACCTTCGACCTGCTCGGCCAGTTCCAGGTTCTTGGCGCACAGGGACAAAGACAGCAATTCATCGACGTTGTGGGCCGGGGTGGCGCCGCAGCAGAACCAGTCCGGGACTTCGGTCAGGCCGATGGAGAGTTCCTTGAACAGTTCGCGGGTGGAGAGGTCGTACTCGCCGGCCGAGGCGTGCAGCGAACAGCCGGGGTAGTAAGCGTATTTCAGGTCACTCATAGTGCTTCGCCTTTTTTGCGCATGTCTTCAATCCGGGAAAAGATCTTCTCAATTTCGGACAGGTTCTTGTTCTTGCTCTGGAACATCTTCAGTTTGCCCTTGGCGAGCAGTTTGGGACCCAGCATCATGTCTTTGAGAAACTGGCCGGATTTGACGTTGAAGACGGTGGCCAGGCGCAGTTCGTACTGCCGGCCGTAGGTGCGGATGTTCTGCAGGAAGAGTTTGTTGGCCAGCTGGACGTAGCTCTCCTTGGAGGGGCCGTCGGCATCCCAGGAGAGTTTGCGCAGGGCGTCCATGATCGAGGCCAGATGAACCTTGTTGGGGCAGCGGGTGGAGCAGGTTTCGCAGGAGGCGCAGAACCAGATGGAGCGCCCTTCGATGATCCGGCGCCACTGGCCCAGCTGCAGCAGGCGCACGACCCGGTTGGGGGGGTGCTCCATGAAGGTGGCCATGGGGCAGCCGGCCGAGCATTTGCCGCACTGGAAACAACGACGCACGGAGGTGCCCGACAGGGCCTCGACCTTGCGTACGAAGTCCACATCCATCGTAGACTGCGAGATGATCATCTTTTTCTTTATCACGAGCGCGCCTTTTAGTTAAACTAAAACAGCATTGTTTAGTAGCTGAACGATGGAAAATGGTGGCATTTCAATCGGCATCAACAGCATATCCGGTGAAATATATACCTTTCATTCTTTACACATCTACTATGAAAAATGCAAGGACAAATATAACGGTGTGTTCATGAGGTTAAAACGTATTTAGGTAAAATAAAAAAAACTACCCACTTCAAAAAGTGCTACATTTCACACTGGAATATCGAATAACCAGGCAACCCTAATAAACAGGATAAGTGCATTAACGAAGTCATTTTCTGCCTGACAAGCGCAGAAAATAACTTCTAACTTGATAAAAAGGAATCATTATGCTGCGAGTTCTGACTGCCCTATTCATTATAGTACTGACTGCATCCCTGACGATCTCTTCCGAACTGCACCCCGCGCTTGGGTCGTTGAAACAGCAGATTGTTTCAAGCTACTCCGGCAGAAAACCGGCCCAATGGGGTGAGCGTGTCACCGGAGTGCGTACCCGCCTGGCAACGGACGAGAAGGTTATCGCCCTGACGCTGGACGCCTGCGGCAGTGCCAGGGGTAAAGGTGTCGATGCCCGCTTGATGGATTATCTGGCACAGGAGCAGATCCCTGCCACGCTATTCATCAATGCCCGCTGGATCGACGCCAATCCGGAGCTGTTCAGGCGGCTGGCGGCCAACCCGCTCTTTGAAATAGCTAACCACGGACTGCGCCACAAGCCGGCTTCGGTCAACGGCCGCTCGGTGTACGGTATTGCCGGCACACGGGATGCAGGCGAACTGGTGGAGGAAATCGAACTGAACGCCCGCAAGATAGAAGCGATCAGCGGCCGGAGACCGCGGCTGTATCGCTCCGGCACCGCCTATTATGACGAGCTGGCCGTGGAGATTGCCAATCTTCTGCAGCATGAGGTGGCCGGATTCAGTGTCCTGGGGGATGCCGGTGCCACCTACAGCGCCGTCCAGGTCAAGGCCGCCCTGCTCAGGGCGATCCCCGGCGATGTGATCCTGTGCCACATGAATCACCCCGAGAGCGGGACAGGTGCCGGTATCATTTCAGCCATTCCGGAACTGAAGCGGCGCGGCTTCACCTTCGTCCGCATGTCGGATTATCCCCTCAAATAAAGGAAGGCCGTCAACGCTCTCTTCTGTTGATGCTTTATGTCGTGCCGCTGCTCGCCGGATTTTGATCAATTTTCTGAACAGCGCAGGCCTCCCTGTGGAGGCATGACACTATGCTTGCCCGGAAAAATATGCTAGCGTCTGTGCCACCAGGATATCAGCAAGGAGACCACGGATGACCTTCGGCATTACGACTGACTACATCAAGCTGGACAGCTTTCTCAAGGGTGTCAATATCGTCGGATCGGGCGGCGAGGCCAAAATCATAATCGCCGACGGTCAGGTCACCGTGAATGGCGAGGCGGAGACCCGCCGTGGACGCAAGCTGTATCCCGGTGACCGGGTGACACTTGGAGATCATGAGTTTACCGTCCAGCGTGGAACATAAACCGCCCCGGGCAGGCCTCAATTTATTTGACTTTTCAGCCCGTATGACACTACAATTCCCGTTCAATTCCGAACAGAATACACACTACACGCCGAGGCGGCCGTATGGAGGGAGCCTCGCCACAGGAGATGATATGAATACTCGCTTTCTAGATGCATGCTGGGGGAAACCGGTCGATCGCACACCTGTCTGGCTGATGCGCCAGGCGGGCCGCTACCTGCCTGAATATATGGCCGTGCGTTCAAAATGCACCTTTCTGGAGCTGTGCAAGACGCCGGAACTGGCTGCAGAGGTCTCTATCCAGCCGGTTGACAGATTGGGAGTCGATGCGGCGATCATGTTTTCCGATATCCTGACACCAGTGGAACCGATGGGGATGAAGCTGGATTTTGTGCCCGGGCCGGTCTTTGAAAATCCGATCCGCAGCATGGCCGATGTGGAGAAACTGCGCATCCCCCAGATGGAACAGGATGTCCCTTATGTCCTGGAGACACTGAAGATACTGCGCCGCGAACTGGCCGGCAAGGTGCCGCTGATCGGTTTCGGCGGTGCACCGTTTACCCTGGCATGCTACATGGTTGAAGGCAAGGGTTCCAAGGATTTTGCCCAGATCAAGCGCATGATGTACATGGCACCCGACGTGTATGCCGCTCTGATGGACAAGATTACCACCATGAGCATGGAATATCTCAACGCCCAGATCAAGGCCGGCGCACAGTGCATCCAGATCTTTGATACCTGGGGCGGCATCCTTTCACCCGCGGATTACGAGCGTTATGTGCTGCCCTACACAACCAGGCTGATTAATGGCCTCAACCGCATGGAAACGCCGGTGATCCACTTTGTCAAGGGCGCTGCCGCGATGCTTCCGATCGTGCAGAAGGCCGGCGGCGAGGTAATGGGACTGGACTGGCACGTCAACCTCGGTTTCGCCCGTGACACACTCGGAGCCAAGATGGGCGTGCAGGGTAACCTGGACCCGACCGTTCTGTTCGCCAGCAAAGAGATCATCGAACGCGAAGTCAAAAGGGTGCTGGACGAAAACGCCGGCCGCCCCGGACATATCTTCAACCTTGGCCACGGTATCCTGCCCACGGTGCCACCGGAAAACGCCATATTCATGGTAGAGTGCGTACACCGCCTTTCACAGAAATAGCCCGAGGCGACCATGTCTGTATCATTGAAAAATATCGTTATTTTTGTCACCGATCTGGCCAGGGCCAGGGAGTTTTATGTGGACCTGCTTGGTCTGCCCCTGGCCGGCCAAAGCGAGATGATGATGGAATTCTTTCCCGGGGCGCCGACGACCATGGGGGTCGCTCTGGCGCTTCAGGACGAGGCCCGCAAACTGGTCGGTAGACACACCGGCATCACCCTCAAGGTAGAAAAAATCGAGAAGCTGTGTGAGACCCTTACGGCGGGCGGCGCCTGTTTTATCGAAGCGCTGGAATCAAGCCCCTGGGGCAAAATGGCCGTTATCGCGGACAGTGACGGCAACCAGCTGGCCCTGGTGAACCGTTGAGATGAAGATTATCAACCGTGAACTGTTGCAGCAGTTATCGGATGTCGCCCGCAGCTCCCCGCGTCTGCGCATGAACCATAATCTGCACCCTTCCGATGAATCCCGCTGTCATCGCCTGCTGAACGCCATTGAGCCCGCTTCCTATATTCGCCCGCACCGTCATCTGGACCCGGAGAAAGATGAGAGCTTCATCCTGATCAGCGGCCGGCTCGGCATACTGCTCTTTTCTGAAGCGGGCACAGTGACGGAAACCGTGATACTTTCCCATCAGAGCGGTGTTCTGGCCGTTGACGTGCCCAGCGGGGTCTTCCATACGGCGGTGGGTCTTGAATCCGGAACAATATTTTTTGAAGCCAAGGCCGGTCCTTACCAGCCGTTAACCGAAGCTGAAACCGCAGCCTGGGCTCCGCATGAAGGTGACAGTGCGGTTACAACCTATCTGGCGCAGCTGCGAAAGCTGCTGGGCTCCTGACACGGTGCTGAAATGAAATTCACTGCAGTTTTTCTTGTTGTCATGCTGTTTGCTGTAACCATGGCCTGGGCGGCTCCTTCCTCTCCCCCGAAAATGCGTCCCTATACCGGAATCGGCGTTCTCATGCTGCCGGTCACGAGCGGTGACCATAACGACCCTTTCACGCTCTACGCGGAACCCGGCCTTTCCCGCCAAGGCCTTTTGAATCCTGACAAGCTCCCCGGTTACGACTGGATATTCGGTGCATCCTCCTTGGCTGTGCCGTTGATCGTGATGGGGCGCAAAGGTTCCTGGCTGCGGGTTGCCTACGACGATGCCGGGCGGGAGGCCTGGCTGAACCAGGAGCGGTCCGGCCGTTTTCAGACGTGGGAATTTTTTTTCAAGAGTCAGGTAGCCACTATCCTGCCCGGACTGCAGAAAAGGTATCTGCAGCTCTACCAGCAACCGGGCAAGGCGGTTATGGCATCGCTGACACCCCGGCAATACTTCAGGGTGCTGCGGATCGAGGATGACTGGGCCATGGTCATACACAATCAGAACTCGCTGGGGTGGCTGCGCTGGCGCGATGAAGACGGCCGCCTGCTGATCGGCGTCAGTAACGCCTCTGCAAAGGTCCAGCCGTGAGCCTGCACCGTTTTTCCCGCACAGAAGTGCTGGTTGGCCGCGACGGACGGGACCGGCTGCGCGCCAGCCGCGTCATGATCTGCGGCATCGGCGGGGTGGGCAGTTATGCCGCTGAGGCCTTGGGGCGGGCCGGGGTAGGGCAGATAACCCTGGTGGATTTTGACGATATTTGTCTGACCAATGTCAATCGGCAGATTCATGCTCTGTCCAGCACGGTCGGCCAATCCAAGGTCGCAGTCATGGCGGCCCGCCTGCGAGACATCAACCCGGAAGCGGAAATCATACCGCTCAAGGCCTTCTTCTCGCAGGAGAACGCCGAGCAGCTCCTCTCATCCCGCCCGGACTATGTCCTGGACGCCATTGATCATTTTACCGCCAAGGCCGCTCTGATCACGATCTGCCGTGAGCACGGCATCCCGGTTATCTCCAGCATGGGGGCCGCCAACAAGCTCGACCCCGGCAAGATCCGCGTGGCCGACATCGCCGAAACCAGAAACTGCCGCATGGCCCGCAGCATGCGCAAAATTCTCCGTAAAGCCGGCATCAGCACTGGTGTCAAGGTCGTCTATTCCACCGAGGAGCACCGCGAACTCAACCCTGCTGCCAGTTTCTGCGGGACGGAGTGCATCTGTCCCAACCGGGCCGAGCAGGTCTTCAGTTGTGAGAATCGCCGGGTCATCCTCGGCAGCATCTCCTACCTCCCCTCCATCTTCGGTCTGACCATGGCCGGCGTGGTGGTCAACCAGCTGCTCGTCGCCGGCACCGACCAGGGGCCTTGAAAGAACTATTTTGTTGAACATTGTGATTTTCCAGGTATATTGTATACATATTTTCTAACAAACAGGAGGGGTTACATGGGGAAAGAATATACGCTTCAGGAGGCTCTCACGCTCGCCATCAAGGGCGAGAAGGACAGCATGGATTTTTACCGCAAGGCCGCCTCGGTAGCGAAAAACGAGCGGGCCAGAAAAGTGCTTGAGCTGCTTGCCAACGAGGAGGTCGGCCATCTCAAGTCATTTTTTGATCACTACAAAGGGACCGAATTCGGTGACCTCAAGTCCTACATCGACTCTCCCGCGGATGTGAAGAACCCGACCTACGTCAAGCTGATGAAGGCGATCGACAGTGAAATCGTCGAACAGAGGGCCATGGAACTGGCGCTGATCGAAGAGAAAAATTGCATCGGCCAATATACCCAGTTGGCCAAGGGAGTGGTTGACCCGGCTGTGCGTGCCATTTTTGAGCGGGTTGTCAAGGAAACCCAGGGTCACTACGATCTGATCGAGTCCGAGTACGCCCACATCATGGGCATGGTCCATGAAACCGATCAGGATACCTACGTCAGGGAATAGCCACCGGCAGTACAACAGTCATGCCCGTTAATTTCAGGCCTGCCGGTCATCTGCGGCAGGCCTGTTTTTCAATCCAGCAAACCAAGGAGTTACCATGAAATCCGGATTCGTGTCAGTACTGATGTTAATGGCACTCTGTTCAACCCCTCTCTGGGGGGCAGAAGCGCCCCAGGGGGTTACCAACATGGGTAATGTCAGGGGTGGTGATCTTCAGGCCGCTCACGGTATTATCGCGCAGAAGTGCACAAGATGTCACAGCGGCACAGTCATCGATGCTGCCATCTCAGCCAATAAAGACATGCTGAAAATCCAGCAGGAGATGGAGAAAAAAGGCGCTGTTCTGAATGCCAAAGAACGCGACGTGCTGGGCATCTACTGGAAACAGCAGAACCCTCTCAAGAAGGGCAAGTAAGGGGTTGGTTGAAATTACCCGCGATATATCTGAAAAGGCCCGCGAAAACGTGGGCCTTTTCAGATATAAGGCCGGAACGTCGAAGGACGTTTTTCTGCTCTTCAGCGCAAGAGTCGTGCGCCTCTTTGCCTACGGAGCCCTCTCGGTTGTCCTGGCACTGTACCTTCACGAGGCCGGCCTTACCGAGGCGCAAATCGGGCTGCTCTTTACGCTCACGCTGGCCGGTGACGCCGGTATCTCGCTCTGGATAACGACCACTGCTGACAGGATCGGCCGGAAACGTATGCTGCTCCTTGGAGCGGGGCTCATGATCCTGGCCGGAGTGGTCTTCAGCCTGACTGGAGACCCCGTGTTACTGATGATAGCCGCCATCATCGGTGTCATAAGCCCGAGCGGCAACGAAATCGGCCCGTTTCTCTCACTTGAGCAGGCAGCGCTTTCGCAACTGCTGACGTCTGATAAGCGAACCAGGGCCTTCGCATGGTACAATCTCGCCGGTTCGCTCGCTACGGCGTCCGGCGCGCTTTGCGGCGGGTTTCTGTCCCAGGGGTTGAGGCACTTCGGTTTTTCCGTGCTTGCCTCCTATCGGGCAGTGATATTCGGATACTCTGCCTGCGGAATCATCCTCGTACTGTTCTTCCTGTTCCTCTCCACTGCCGTGGAAGCGATAGTAACCGTTCCCGAAACGAAGCGCGTGCTTGGGCTGCACACGTCCAAGGGTATTGTGCTGAAATTAAGCGGACTCTTTGCACTCGACGCCTTTGCCGGAGGATTCGTAATCCAGAGCATGGTAGCCTACTGGTTCCACATCAAGTTCGGCATTGATACCGGGCTTCTGGGAAGCATCTTCTTCGGCGCAAACATCCTGGCCGGAATATCGGCCCTGCTCGCAGTCAGGATCGCCGCCCGCATCGGGCTGATCAATACCATGGTGTTTACCCATATACCATCGAACGTGTTGTTGTGTCTTGTTCCATTCATGCCGAACCTTACCTCGGCAATAACCGTCCTGTTGCTGCGTTTTAGCATCTCTCAGATGGACGTGCCGACCCGTCAGTCCTATACCATGGCTGTGGTCGTACCTGACGAGAGGTCGGCCGCATCAGGTGTCACGGCCATTGCCAGATCCGTGGGCGCTGCAATCTCGCCTGCCCTGAGCGGAATGTTTTTTGCCTATCCAGCGCTGCTCGGCGCTCCATTCCTTGTTGCGGGAGGACTCAAGATTGTCTATGACGTGCTGTTGTACCGGAGTTTCAGGAAGGCGGATGTGAAGTGTAGGCCACGCTGAGGAGTTACGGAAGAAACAGCAGGGACAGTACTCCCACGATAATCCGGTAGATGCCGAATGGGATAAAGGTATGGCTGGTGATGAATTTCAGGAGCATCTTTATCCCGATAATGGCAAAAACGAAGGAAGTCACAAAGCCGACCAGAATATTCTGCCCGTCGCCAAAGAGGAACACGCTGAAGTTCTTGTAGACATCGTACAACGTGACCGCGAGCATGGTGGGAATGGCAAGCAGAAACGAGAATTCAGCGGCATCCTTCCTGTTCATTCCAAGTAGGAGTCCTCCCATGATAGTGGCGTTGGAACGGGAGACACCGGGGACCATGGAAATGCTCTGGATCAGGCCGATGGCGAAGGCCTGCCTGTAGGAAATATCCTGGAGAGTGTTTTCTGGTACCGGGCGATCCTTGCAATACCACTCGATTACGATAAACGCAATACTGCCTGCTATTGCAGGTAGCTGACGGTCAATGGCTGGAAAAATGATTTGACGGTCTTGTAGAGAAGAAAACCCAAAAATCCCGTGGGTATGAACCCGGTGCACGGTTTCAGAAGCAGGTTGGATCGGGCCAGAAGCTGTTTGCGGTAAAGCCAGGCTACCGCCAGGATGGTGACCTCAAATACCTTGTGGTCGCCGGCAGGTCTTCGCGGGGATTGCCCTAGGCCATCATGAATTTCTCATTCTCAATGCGTCTGTGACAGTAACCGCAGACCCTGGATTGGGCTTTGATATCGGCGTTGGCCGGGTTGAAGAGGGTTTCTTCTTGTCAGACTTCGCAGCCGATACCCAGTTAGCTTTAGATATCCTTGACGGTCCGGCCATGTTTGCCGAATTTCTCATCATACTCCAGGATACGGTAGCCGGTGGTGTGACAGGTGCCGCAGTTGGTGTTCCAGTCGTTGGCATTGCTGTATTTTTCCCACTTACTGGTATAGCGGTTAAACTGTTTGTTGAGGAACTGCATGCCGCAGGTCTGATCATTCATGACCAGGCGTTTTATTCCGTATCCGCCACCACCGTATATCGTCCACGGACCCCAGTTTTTCTGAATCCATAGCGGAAGCAAGACTTGAACATAACCTTCGCCCAGACCTTTTTTATCATTTCCTGTAGGAAGTAACACAATCGGGAATACAGCAGCTTGAGGGGTTGTTTCGATCTCATGGAGAAAGCGATACTTGACCCCCAGTTCCATATCCCCCAATCCATATTGGGTTGCTTCACCTTTCGGATGGTTGTAGGCAAGAGGAACGATCATATGAAGCTGCGTGTCGGGAATTACGCCGTAGTTGAACTCGAAATACGGCGCAGTACCTGATACGAACGTACTGTGGATGAGGTGTCCTTGTTATTGGTATACTGGGAACCGAGCTACAGCTCCCGAAATAACAAATTTTTTCTTCATTTACCTACTTGCTGCTTTCATGGCTGGATGTTCGGGATCATTGCACGGTTGAGGCAGGAAATACGATGCGAAAGTCGCTCCCACGTCCTTCTTCACTTTCAATTTCAATCCGGCCGTTATTAGCCTCAACGGACCAACGGGCTATAGAGAGGCCGAGTCCAGTCCCGCCCACTTCCCGCGAACGGCCCTTGTCAACCAGGTAAAACCGGTCGAAAACCCGGGTTATGTCCTGCTGTGAAATCCCAATACCGTTATCGATAATGGAGATGTACGACTCGTTAGTTTTGGTATGGCCTACCGTTATTGTGATGACTGATTCGACCGGAGAATATTTGATGGCATTGTCCAGCAGATTTATCAACGCCTGCCGAATGGTGGCGCGATCAACCGACACAATCACCGATCTATCAACAGACAAGCTGATGGTCTGATGTTTCTCCTCCGCCAGTACATTCAGCAGTTCAACTGATTCCTGGGCAAGACTGTCAAGAGCTATCATTTCCCGCTGTAGTTCGATCTGGCCGGAATCGGCCCGCGAGAGCAGCAGCAGTGAGTCGATCATCTGACGCAGGCGGTCGGTTTCTTCCAGGATGCTGCCAATGGCCTCACGACAGTCGCCCCGTCCTGCGGGTTGATGCAGTGCCGTTTCGCCGATACTGCGGATAGCTGCCAGTGGTGTGCGCAATTCATGGGAGGCATCGGCTGTAAAGCGTTTCAGACGGTTAAACGAGTCCTCGATCCTGCCGAAGGCCTGGTTGAAGACGGTTGCCAGACGGCTGAACTCATCTTCACTACCTCCAACCGGCAGCCGTTCGGACAGGTTTTCGGCACTGATCTCTTCTGCCTTGCGGGTGATAAAGCTGATCGGAGCGAGTACGTGGCCGGCAATGACATAGCCGATTGTCAGTGACAGAACCATTGAAAGCGGCAGGATCAACAGTATGATCAGTGCCAGCGTTTTCATTGTCTGGCGGACCGACTTTTCGTCATGCGCAACCGAAACCTGATAGGTATGTCCAGGAATCGACATCGAGCTGTTTACAAGACGGTATGACACGCCATAGTGCCGCTGAACGAAAAATTTGTTTTCTGCCGCCGGTCGCTCTGCTGCGAGCTGTTCCAGGTGAGCGGCATTCCAGTTATCGGAGGCAATTAACTGCTGCCCATTGTCGCGGATGCTGAACAGAAGAATAGGGCCGTGGTTGGCAATTTTGAAAAGGCTGGCCGGATCGTGCCTCAAATACTCCTGAATTGTCGTAAAATCCTTGCGGAGGTGATTTTCTATCTGCCCCACCAGCGCCCGCTGGACGAAAAAGTATATTCCGCCTGACACCATCAAAATAGTGGCAATCAGGGCCGCTCCGTACAAAAGCGTGAAGCGGGCACGGATGCCCAAACGGCTCGTCATTGTGGTTTCCACCCCAGGCAGAAACCGACACCCCGTAGGGTGCGGATCAGCTTTTTCTCGAAGGGGCCGTCAACCTTGCGTCGCAGACGTGCTATGCTGACATCGATCACATTGTCCAGCGGTGTCGAGCGCTCGCAAACCTGCCACACCTCCTTGGCCAGCATCTCCCGGGAAACGATATGTCCCTGGTTTCGAAGCAGGTAGGCCAGCAGCTCAAACTCCTTAACCGTCAGATCGAGAGGCAGCCTGGAACGGACTGCCCGGTGTAACAGCAAATCCACTTCCAGATCATCAATTTTAAGGATGAGTTGCGGTTCAAGGTTTCCGCGCCGCAGTAGCAGACGGATTCTGGCCAGAAGCTCGGGAAAGGCAAAAGGCTTGACCAGGTAGTCATCGGCACCGCTGTCAAGACCGAGGACACGATCTTCGACTGTATCCCTGCCGGTAAGCACCAGGATCGGCGTGGTGATCCCCTGGCTGCGAATCGTAGTGAGAATTTCAATGCCGTCCCTGCCGGGCAGCATCAGATCCAACAACATCAGATCATATTCCTCTGTTGTGAAACAGAAATATCCATCTTCACCGCTGGAGGCGGTTGTCACTTGATACCCTTCCGCTTCCAGCCCATTCTTGAGGGCACCGGCTATTTTTTTTTCATCTTCAACAACCAGAATACGCATAGCATCCCTACTAGATGGAATCAGAGGGGGATTACATTCAATCCCCCTC
>JBBQXT010000071.1:0-15924 GCA_038209415.1 Geobacterales bacterium | reverse complement strand
GCGTCTCGGCCTTGATGCCGTAGATATCCGTGGCCGGGTTGGAGCGGGTGAAGGTCACCCACAGGAAATTGTTCAGGCTGGCGGCGGTGAAGGCGGCATCGTCGCAGATCACGATCAAGGGGAAGCCGCTGAAGCTGTCGCGCTCCCCGTAGAAGGAGCAGAACTCCTCGATCAGCGGATCGCACGCGCCCCGGCCCTGCCCTGAGGGTGGCCCCTGAATCGCCAGCACACCCGGCAGGCAGACCTGCGCCCCGCCGAAACCGGCTGGAAACTCCAGACCGGCCGGCAGTTCGCCCGCCAGCCTGGTACGAACCGGCCCGGCGGCGGCGATAACGACCTTGGAGCCCGCATTCAGACCGCTGCCGCTGTAATCAAGGGTATCGATGGTGGTGGCGGTCTGGAAGTGCAGACCACGGCGCCAGTCGGCCCGCTCCAGCACATGCCCCAGGAAGGCGGCTATGTCGTGGGTATGCAGGCCGGGGGCGTCTTCGTGGGCGGCAATCAACAGGTACTTGGCCAGTGAAAGTTGCCCCTGGCCGAGGATGGCGCTGGCGATTGTCAATAATTCCCGTGGCTGACGCTCCGGGGCATAGGGGACATAGCGCTCGTTGGCGATGGCCAGCAGCAGCGGATGGACACCGGCCGCATCCACGGCGTGAACCTCCCGGACGCCCGGCACGACCGTCGGGATCAGCGGCCCGGTCAGTTCGTGGATAAAGGCCCCGAAACTGGTATCCTCCTGGGGCGGCCTGCCCACGGTGGTAAAGGGCCAGATGGCGTCCTTGCGGTGATAGACCGCCTCCACCTGGATGAACGGGAAGGCGTGGGTCAAACTGTAGTAGCCGAGGTGGTCGCCGAAAGGGCCCTCCGGCAGGGTCTGTTTCGGATCAATCACGCCGCAGATGCAGAAATCGGCCTCGCTGTAGACCGGCAGCCCTCCCGGCAGTCGGGTCATGGGGATGCGCCGGCCACCCAGCAGACCGGCAAAGGAGAGTTCCGGCATCCCTTCCGGCAGCGGCATGACGGCCGCCACGGTCATGGAGGGGGCACCGCCGACGAAGACATTCACCCGCAGCAGGTCGCTGCGCCCGATGGCTTCGGCATGATGAGCTCCGATACCGCGCTGGATCTGGTAATGCAGGCCGGCCTGCCGGTCCGGCTCGTAGCGGTTGCCGGAGATCTGCACCCGGTACATGCCCAGGTTGGACTTGGCATAGCCGGGACTGGCAGGGCTTTCAGTGTAAACCTGGGGCAGCGTAACAAAGGCGCCGCCATCCATAGGCCAGGAGACGAGCTGCGGGAGATGCGAGAGCGTCGTGCGGCATTCCAGCACCGGAGCGGCGAAAACGGTTTTGGGCAACAGATGCAGGGCGGCAAAAGAAGCCCGGGCGGCATCCAGCGGGTGCCTGAGCAGCGAGAAAGGGTTGATCTTGATCTCCACCAGGCGGCGGATATCGGCCAGGGTGTCGCGGAAGATGAAACGGGTCCGTTCCAGGGTGCCGAACAGGTTGCCCAGCAGCGGAAAGTGGCAGTTGAGCGGATTTGTGAAGAGCAGCGCCGGCCCGCCGGCCTGGTAGACCCGCCGCTGTACTGCCCCGATTTCAAGCCGGGGGTCGAGCGGAGTCGAGACCCGCAGCAGCATCTTCCTGCGTTCCAGATCAGCAACACATTCCTGAAGATTGCGGTATCCCATCAGCTGGTTGCCTTGTGTAGGTTGACGAATGCGGCCGACGAATCAAAAAATACGCGCACCATGTCAAAATACTGCTTGGCGTGATTGCGAAGTTCTGAAAATGTAGTTTGCTGCATGACGTACCCCAGATGTACAGATTGATTTTGCACAAAATGTACGTACTCTGACTGCAAATGTCTATTGAAAACGGGGTTAGTATTATATTACAGCTTTAAAGTTGGCATCTACCAGGCCTCAAAGATTTCCAAAACCTCCTTCGATTTGACAGTTACATAACGTTACCGCAATTTGCTACATTGACACTAATGTCATTTTGACATATTGTCATCATGTGCATTTATTTCATTTTTGTGAGGTCAGCCATGCTTGTCAGTATCGATAAACGAGGCAGCATCAATCTTCCTGCCGCCATACGAAAAGATCTAAACCTTCACCCCGGTTCATTCCTTGATCTCTCCATACTCAATGGCGGCGCTCTTTCTCTTTCGCCAGTAGCAGTCTATCCCACTGTTCGACTATCGGAAAGCGGACTGGCTAAACTTACTGACGCCCGCACCAGCGGCAACGACGAGTTGCCCGACTGGCTACGCGAGGAGCTGGCCGATGCCAAACCTGATACCAACTAAACTGTTCATCAAGGATGTGGAACATTTCCGCGCCAATATTGCAGTCCGGAAAAAGATTGCTAAAATCCTTGCACTGCTGGAAGCCAATCCTCTGCATCCCGGACTGCATATTGAAAGGATCATTAACGATCCGAGCGCCTGGTCGGCACGGGTTGATGGACGTTATCGCCTGTCGTTTGATCCCGGTGGCTATCACCCCGCTGGCAACCCCGATTGGGCCGCGCAGATTACCCTTCTGCGGATACTCGATCACGACGACCTCTACAAATCACCACGATAGGTGAGAGGCAATTTGGTATGGATCATTGTACTCACACAAATACCATAAGCCCTGAACGTGCGCGGAGCCGACATGCCCCGACTGACCCTTTTCAAAAAGATCATGGCTGTAACCCTGCTCCTTTCGCTGCTGCCGCTGCTGCTTTCGTCGCTGATCCTGCTGTCCAATCTCGAATCCGTCAACAACCGCCTGACGGCCGAGATTGCAGAAACCTCCGACATCCAGGCCTCCGAGTCTCTGCAGATGCGTGCCCAGCATGTGGCCGATACAATCGCCGATTTTCTGCGCAAGTGTGAAGGAGACCTGCTGTTCCTTTCGCGCACACCCCTGGACAGGCAGACCCTGCTCGACTTCTACACGACCCGCCGCAGCGATGTCTGGGAGCGGCGCGGTACAATCGAGGCCCCGCGGGAAACTCGCGAAGTGATACCGCTCTTCCGCTCCGTGGCCTTTATCGACAAGGTCGGCCGGGAGCGCCTTGTCATCCGTGATGGACAGTTTCTGGCGCCTTCCGAGCTGCGCGACGTCTCCACACCGGCCGGGACAGAATTCAAAAACGAGGATTATTTCAGCAGGATCAAAGGGCTCAGGCGGGGAGAGATCTATGTCTCCCACCTGACCGGCTTCCATGTCTCTAAACAGGAACAGCTGGCCGGGGCCGATGATCCGGAGAGCGCCTTTAACGGCAAATCATACGACGGCGTAATCCGCTTCGGTTCGCCGCTGTTTGACAGGCAGGGCGCCTTCAGCGGCATGGTGGTCATATCCCTTGACCATCGTCACCTGATGGAATTCACCCAGCACATCGATCCGGGCCGCAACTTCTCCACACTGTTCCCTTCCTACAAGAGCGGGAACTACGCCTTCCTCTTCGATGACGAGGGCTGGATCATCACCCACCCCAAATACTGGGATATCCGCGGCGTGGATTCAAGCGGCAAAACGGTGCCGCCCTACAACGAGCACTCCAGCCAGGCCGATATCGATGCCGGATTGATCCCCTTCAATCTGGATCAGGCCGGGTTCATCCACCCCAACTACCCCAAGGTAGCTGCCGAAGTCAGGCAGGGCAAGATAGGCTATGTGGATATCACCAACGTCGGCGGCGCCAAGAAGATCATGGCCTTCGCGCCGATCCCCTATGATACCGGCGATTACAGCAGATACGGCATTTTCGGCGGCGTGACCATCGGCTTCCAGGTTGACCAGTTTCACGATGCCGCCAGCAAGGGGAGCCGCCTGATAAACCGGGAACTGCGCGGCCACCGCACCCTGAGCGCCATGATCCTGCTTGCGACAGCGCTGCTGGCCGGTTTTTCGGCCTGGGTGCTCGCGCGCGGCATCACCCGTCCGCTCCAGCAGCTGATTGAAGGGGCGCGCCGCCTGGCCGATGGCGACACCCGCAGCCGGGTCAGTGTTTCTTCGACCGACGAGCTGGGCGAACTGGCCGACACCTTCAACATCATGTCAAACGAGCTGGAGATCCGCAAGACCAGCCTGCTCTCCACCCTGGATGAACTGCGCCGTTCACGTCTGGAAATCCTCGACGAGCGTAATTTCAAGGAAAGTATCCTGGAAAGTATCTCCAGCGCCATTGTCACCTTCTCGCCCGAAGGACTGTTGACCTCCATCAATGCCACCGGCCGGCACTTTTTGGGAAGCCGGATCAGTGTTGACATGCATTACCGCGATGTCTTCCAGGGCTGGGAGGGGATGGAGCAGCGCACCGAACAGGCCCTTGTCACCCGCAGCGGCTATGGGCGACAGCCGATGCAGTTTGATCGACCAGGCGGCATGACACACTTCGAGGTCGGCTTCTTCCCGATCGGAAAGGACGCCGAACACGGCCTGACCGTAACCATACGCAACGAGACGGAAAAGGAAAAACTGCGCGAAGAGATGATGCGACTGGACCGGCTGGCGTCACTGGGCAAGCTCTCGGCCGGCATCGCCCACGAGGTGCGTAACCCGCTGACCGGCATCTCGCTTTTGCTGGATGACCTGCATGACAACGCCGCCCTGGCGGCAGACGACCAGAACATGATCAAGAAGGCCCTGGCCGAGATCGAACGGGTCGAACGTCTGATCAGTGCGCTACTGAACTATTCTTCACCGGCCCGGGCCGATTTCAGGATGAGTGACCTGAATATTGTGGTCAATGACACGGTCCTGCTCATGCGCAGACAGTGCGAACGGCAGAAGGTGAGCATACAGCTGGAAACCGCTGAACTGCCGCCCTTCCGCTTCGATCCCGAAAAAATCAAGCAGGCGCTGCTGAACATCACCAGAAATGCCCTGGAGGTTCTGACGGACGGCGGTGCCATACATATTGTCACCACGCAAAACGGTGATTGTGTTACCCTGACAATTTCCGATAATGGACCGGGCATCAGCGCGGATGACCTGCCGCTGATCTTTGAGCCCTTCTTCACCCGCAAAGGCGCAGGTACCGGTCTGGGGCTCTCCATCACCCAACGCATCATCGAAGAACATCACGGCCGGATCCGCGTGGAAAGCTCCCGGGAATCCGGAACAGTTTTCACCCTGGAGCTGCCGCTGCAGACTGACTTCAAAGGATAATTTTATGGAAAAGATCCTGATCATCGATGACGAAAGCTTTATCTGCGAGAACGTTGAACGCATCCTGGGTGACGACGGCTATCAGGTCTGTTCGGCCGCATCGGGGAACGAGGCGCGGGAAATCGTGCTGGCCAATGACATTGATCTGGCCCTGCTGGATCTCAATCTTGGCACGGAAAAAGGCATCGATGTGCTCAAGGCGCTCAAAGAGATCGACCCGGACCTGCTGGTAATTATCATCACCGGCTACGGTTCGGTGGAGAGCGCCGTGGATGCACTCAAGCTGGGCGCGTTTCACTACATGAAAAAGCCCTTCAAGGCCGATGCGTTACGGGTGATTGTTAAACTAGCACTTCAGACACAAGTCCTCAAACGGGAGGTGCGCAGCCTGAAACGTGCCGACGGATTTATGCCCGGCCGCTTCCCGATGATCGGCACCAGCAGGGCCTTCGGCGAGGTGATTGCCCAGGTGCGCGAGATTGCCCGCATCCCCTCGACCGTACTGATCACCGGCGAATCCGGAACCGGCAAGGAGCTGGTGGCCCGCGCCATCCACGACCTGTCCGACCGCAAGCATGCTGCCTTCGTCGGCATCAACTGCGCATCCCTGCCGGCCAGCCTGCTGGAGAGCGAGCTGTTCGGGCACGAAAAAGGCGCTTTTACCAATGCCACCAGCCGCAAACCGGGCCTGTTCGAAGAGGCGCAGCTCGGCACGATCTTTCTGGACGAGATCGGAGAAATGGATTTGTCCATGCAGGCCAAACTGTTGCGGGTTCTGCAGGAGCGCACCATCCGCCGTGTGGGGGGACTCAAGGATATCGCCATCGACGTGCGCGTGATCGCGGCCACCAACCGCAACCTGCAGGACAAGATCGCCAACGGCACCTTTCGGGAAGACCTTTTTTACCGGATCAATGTCTTTCCGATCCATATCCCGCCGCTCCGTGAGCGTACCGACGACATTCCCGCTCTGGCAGCCTTTTTCCTGGACAGCTTCAGTCGGGCTTTCGGGCGGGATTTCCGTGAGGTTTCAGCCGAGGCTGCCGAGCTGATGAAGCTGTACAAGTGGCCCGGAAACATCCGCGAGCTCAGAAACGTGATCGAACGGATCTGCATCATGAAACAGGGGCCGGCACTGCTGTCCGAGCACCTGCCCCAGGAGATCCGCGGAATTCCCCAGAAC
Source organism: Geobacterales bacterium (assembly GCA_038209415.1). Classification (GTDB taxonomy): domain Bacteria; phylum Desulfobacterota; class Desulfuromonadia; order Geobacterales; family Pseudopelobacteraceae; genus CAIPTY01. The sequence continues at coordinate 9,562 of JBBQXT010000071.1, read as the reverse complement.
AGCGCCCTACCCTCCGCCATGGGCGGAAGCGCCACGCTCCTGCCCGTTGATGCGGGGCTGGAGGAAGCGGTTATGGACTTCGAAAAGGCGCTCATCAGCCAGGCCCTGCAAAAGGCCCGCGGTAACGTCCTGCAGACCGCGAATATCCTGAAAATCCCCCGCGGCACCTTGCGCTACAAGATGGATAAATACGGTCTGTAGCGGCGCTTCGTGCTGTTCATATCCCGTCTGCTGCTCACAGAAAACATCTTGATAAAAGGAATCATAAAATATGCCGGAAAAATACGATATCCAGCCGGGGCAATCGCTGGAACTGCTCAAGGAACTGCACATCCTTACCCGCGACGGAAAGATGAACCAGGACAGCCGCCGCAAACTGAAACAGGTCTACCATCTCTTTCAATTCATCGAGCCGCTGCTCAGAGAGGTCCAGCAGGAGCACCCCGCGGTATCCCTGGTGGATCACGGCGCCGGAAAATCGTATCTGGGCTTCATCCTGTACGACCTTTTTTTCAAGGGGCAGGCGGATGGTTCCCGTATCTACGGCATTGAAACCCGAGATGAATTGGTAGTGAAATCACGGGACCTGGCCCGGCGGCTCGATTTCCCCGGCATGACCTTTCTGACATCGTCCGTGGCCGAATCCATGGATTCCGATGCGCTGCCGACAAACGTCGATGTGGTCACCGCACTGCATGCCTGCGATACCGCCACCGACGATGCCATCTGTTTTGCCATCAGGAAAAAAGCCCGCTTTATCGTGCTGGTGCCCTGCTGCCAGGCCGAAGTGGCTGCCGTGCTGCGCAAAAACAAGGGCCGGGCACTGTCCAACCCCCTGACCGAACTCTGGCGGCACCCGCTGCACACCCGTGAATTCGGCAGTCATGTCACCAACGTCCTGCGCTGCCTACAGCTGGAGGCGCACGGCTACCAGGTCAACGTGACCGAACTGGTGGGATGGGAACACTCCATGAAAAACGAGCTGATCATCGCCAGCTATAAGGACCTTCCTCGCCGCCGCCCCGCTGAACGGTTGCAGGAAGTACTGCAACAGCTGGGACTGGAAAAAATGAACCAGCGTTTTTTTACCCCTTCCCGATGACGCTCTCTATGGGCACGTCCTGCACTCATTTCCTGGCAACCTGCAATCTGCGCTGCAATTCAGATTCTGTAGCCCCACATTAATGGCGGATTTCAGCCACCAGGTTTGGCTATTATTGGCCAATCGTGCTCGTAAAAAACTCCAACTTACTGTGCACCACAAAACAATAATCTAAATATCAACACGTTATAAAATAGTTACCGAGTGGCATCCTGCTTGCATATTTCATAACAGTATTTCAAAATAGTCGGCATACTCTGCAAACGATGCTACATAACAACCAAGGAGGTTATCTGATGTTCAGGAAAATTGCAGTAACAGCGCTTGTTTTGGGATTAGTCCTGCCGGGCGTTTCCCAAGCGGCAAAGGTAAAAATTGGTTTTGTAAACTCCATCACCGGCCCGGAGGCCCCTATCGGTGAAAACCTGACCAACGGCGTCATTTTGGCGCTGGAGGACCTGAAGAAGAAAGGCATCGAGGTCGAGCTGGTCAAGGAGGACGATACCGGCAAACCGGAAAAATCCATGGCGGCCTTTGAAAAGATGGCCACCCGCGACATGGTATCCGGCGTGGTCGGCCCTTACACCTCTGCTACCGCCAATGCCGTTGCCAAGCTGGCCGAAAAGTACAAAACACCGCTTTTGATTCCGGTCGCCTCCAAGGACGAAATCACCAGGCAGCACCTGAAATGGACCTTCCGCCTCAGCGCCACCACCTATGACTATGCCACCATTCTGCTCGACATGGCCACCTCGCTGGGCAAGCCCAGGACCATGGCCATCATCAACGAAAATACTGATTTCGGCACTTCGGGTGCAAAATCCGCCAAAGCTTACGCCGCCAAGAAAGGCATCAGAGTCGTTGCCGAGGAATCCTACGCCAAAGGTTCTCCCGATTATCGCGGCACCCTGAGCAAGATCAAGAGCAAAAATCCCGATCTGGTCTTCATGGTTTCCTATGTGGCCGACGCCATCCTGCTCATGCGCCAGTCGCGCGAAATCGGTATCACCCCCCAGGCCTTCCTGGGCGCCGGTGCCGGCTTCGCCACGGTGGCCTTCGCCAAGGAACAAGACATCTCCAACAACGTATTCTCCAGCACCCAGTGGACCGGCGACGTGAACTGGCCCGGCGCCAGAGAATTCGACAAACGCTATAAAGCCAAATTCGGCAAGGAACCAACCTATCACGCCGCCACCGCCTATGAATCCATGATGATCATGGCCGAAACCGCGGCCAAGGCCGGCGGCGACAGGGAAAAGATCCGCGCCGCACTCAAGAGCGGCCAGTGGAACGGCATCATGGGCGAGGTCAAGTTCATAGACTATGAAGGTTACACAAATCAGAACAAGCACCAGATGCTGGTGGAACAGATTCAAAACGGCGTACACCAGACGGTCTACCCGCCTAAATATGTCTCCAAAAAGCCGGTCTATCCCTTCCCCGGCTGGAAGAAGTAGATTGATTCTGTAGGGGCGGCTTCAACCGCCCCTACAATTATATCCGGAGACTCTCCATGAATATTTTCATGCAATCCCTCATCAGCGGCATCCTGATCGGTGGCGTCTATGCCCTGATCGGCATCGGTCTGACCATTATCTTCGGCGTCATGCGGGTGATCAACTTTGCCCACGGCGACCTGCTGATGATCGGCATGTACGGAACGTATTACCTTTTCACCCTGTTCAATATCGATCCATTCGTTTCGATCATCATCACCATTCCGCTGATGTTCCTTTACGGCGCATTCCTGCAGAAGTTCTTCATCAACCGGGTACTAGGTTCCCTGCCCCAGAACCAGATCCTGCTGACCATCGGCATGGGTCTGGTCATGAGCAATGCCGTCATGCTGGCCTTCACCTCGGACTACAAGATCCTTTCGACCAGCTACTCATCCAGCAGTTTCGATGTCCTGGGGATCTCCGTCTCCAGCCCGCTGGCGATCTCCTTTGTCATCACCGCAGTCATCACCGCGGCCTTGTACTGGTTTCTGCTGAAGACCGACACCGGCCAGGCCATCCGCGCCACTGCCCAGGATCGCGAGGCGGCCCAGTTGATGGGGATCAACGTCAAGCGCATGTCGATCATCGCCTTCGGCCTGGGATCGGCCCTGGCCGGTACGGCCGGTGCCCTGATCTCGCCCACCTATTACATCTTTCCCCAGGTCGGCAGCATCTTCACGCTCAAGGCCTTCGTCATCACGGTTCTGGGCGGGATGGGCAGCATCGTCGGCGCCACGCTGGGCGGCATCCTGATCGGTGTGGCCGAATCCATCGGCGGCGTCTACTTCGGTTCAGGATGGAAAGAAGTGGTGGTGTTCGTCCTGTTCCTGCTGGTGCTCCTGTTCAAGCCCGCCGGTCTGATGGGCAAATCCAACACATGACCCCGACGGGCGGGATAAGTGCGGTAACGAAAATATTCTCTGCAAATAACGCAGAAAATAATTTCTAACTTACTAATGGGGGCGGATATAACTATGAAACCAACCTTGACCAATACCAGAGGGATAAGCAGCCTGGCGGCGATTCTGTCCGTGGTTGTGATCGCCCTGCTGTTCATGTTTCCCCGCTATGTGCAGAGTACCTATGCGCTCCATATAATGATTCTGATCTTCATCAATATCGTGATGGGATCGAGCTGGAACATCCTGGGCGGCTACACCGGGCAGTATTCGGTGGGGCACTCCGCCTATTTCGGCATGGGCGCCTACACCACCTTGATCCTGATGCAGTTCAGGCAGATTCCGCCCTGGTACGGTGTCTGGGCCGGGATGCTGGCCGCCCTGATCATCGCCCTGATCATCGGGTCGATCTGCTTCCGCCTGCGGGGACCCTACTTCGTGCTGGCCTCGATTGCCGTGGCCGAGATATTCCGGGTGTCGGCCCTGAACCTGAAGGATATCACCAACGGGGCCGAGGGCATCCTGACCACCGAAATCCCGCCGCTGACCATCGGCGGCACCGTCATCACCGATTTTGCCTCCAAGGTACCCTTCTATTACACCGGACTTTTCTTCGTACTGCTCGTCATCCTGGTTACCTGGCTGATCCAACATTCCAAGCTGGGCTACTTCTTCCAGGCCATTCGTGAAGATCAGGACGCGGCCCACTCATTGGGCATCAGCCTGACCATCTACAAGAACACGGCCCTGGCCATCTCGGCCATCCTGACATCTCTGGCCGGCAGTCTCTATGCGCTCTACGTCGGCTTCATCGATCCGACCACGGTCCTGTCGCTGGAATTATCCGTGTCGATCGTCCTGATCTGCATCATCGGCGGCATCGGCACCATCTTCGGCCCGATCATCGGCGCATTGATTCTGGTGCCGCTCTCCGAAGCGTTGCGCAGCAACATGCTCGGCCAGGCGCTGATAGACTCAGGCCTGGTCAGCGCGGAATCAAAATTCGGCAACTTCCTGACCGAAAACCTCGCCCACGCCCATGTTCTTATCTATGGCATCCTGGTAGTGGTGGTGATTCTGTTCATGCCGGATGGCGTCCTGGGATTCTTCAAGGCCATGGCGGCCAGGAAAAAGAAGGAGGCAGCTTGATGGCCATTCTCGAGATCAAACATGTCAGCAAATTTTTCGGCGGTCTGGCGGCCAATTCGGATGTTTCCTTTGAACTGGAACAAGGCATGATCATGGGGCTGATCGGACCCAACGGCGCCGGCAAGACCACCCTGTTCAACTGCATTACCGGTTATTACCCCCCCTCCAAGGGAGAGGTCGTCTTCGATGGCAAGACTATGAACGGCCTGCAGCCGGACAAGGTCTGCAAGCTCGGCATGGTGCGCACCTGGCAGAAGGTGCGGCCCCTGGCCAAAATGAGCGTGGTTGACAATGTCATGGTCGGGGCGCTTTGTCGTACCAATTCGCTCAAGGTGGCTCGCGAGATGGCCATGGAGCAGATCCGGGTCGTCAAACTGGAGCAGAGGGCTAACTTCCTGGCCGGTGGCTTGCCGATCGGCGAGCGCAAGAAACTGGAGGTGGCCCGTGTGCTGGCAACCCAACCCAAGCTGCTGCTGCTGGACGAGGTCATGGGGGGGCTCAACCCCGCTGAAAGCGAGGAGATCATCCAGCTGATCCTGGACATCAAGAAGCTGGGGGTCACCCAGATCGTCATCGAACACGACATGAAGGCCATCATGCGCATCTCCGACCGGATCGTCGTGCTCAATTCCGGCGAGAAGCTGGCCGAGGGGTCGCCGCAGGAGATCGTCAGCAACCCGGATGTAATCTCGGCTTACCTGGGGAGTGAATAACCCCCCTCATTCCCCCCTTATCAGGGGGGACGAATACAAATGTGCACTCTGAACTCCTCCCCTGACAAGGGGAGGTCGGGAGGGGTTAACGAGGTTTTCAATGCTTACTATAGATAAACTCAATTTCAGCTACGGCGACATGCAGGTACTCTGGGATATCGACCTGACGATCAACGAGGGGGAGATCGTCACCGTGGTCGGGGCTAACGGCGCCGGCAAATCGACCACCTTGAAGAACATCTCGCGCCTGGTCAGACCGTCCAGCGGCACCATCACCTTTCAGGGGGAAAACCTCCAGGGTCTGGAGTCGCATCAGGTCGTGGAACGCGGCATCATCCAGGTTCCCGAGGGGCGCAAGATCTTCCCGGAGATGACGGTATTGGAAAACCTGCGTATGGGTTCCTACATCCAGAGTGCCCGAAAGGGCCGCGAGGCCAATGTGGAACGGGTCTTTAGCATGTTTCCCCGCCTCAAGGAGCGTGAGAAGCAGCTGGGCGGCACCATGTCGGGCGGCGAGCAGCAGATGCTGGCCATCGGCCGCGGTCTGATGGCCAATCCGAAGTTGCTGCTGCTGGATGAACCTTCGCTTGGACTTTCACCGTTATTTGTTAAAATCATCTTTGAGATCATTCAGGAGATCAACCGCCAGGGGGTAACCATCCTGCTGGTGGAGCAGAATGTTTATCAGTCGCTCAAGATCGCCAGCCGCGCCTATGTCCTGGAAACGGGACGGGTCGTCCTCTCCGGGACCGGCAGCGACCTGTTGAATAATGACCATATCAAGAAGGCATTTCTGGGAATGTAACGAAAGGAGCGTGTTATGCAGACCGTCGAACAATGGATGACCAAAAATCCGATTACCATCGAGGAAGACGCCTCCATCATCGAGGCCATGCACCTCATGAAGGAGAAGAATGTCCGTCGTTTCCCGGTTACGTGCAAAGGAAAATTCTGCGGCCTGATCACCGACCGGATGATCAAGGGGTATACCCCCGGCCAGTCTTCGTCCCTGGACACCTGGGAGGTGCATTACATCCTCTCCAAGGCCACGGTCAGAGACGCCATGAACGCCCGCCCCCTTACCATCACCCCAAACGCCCCACTGTGCGAGGCAGCCCGGATAATCCACGACAACAAACTCTACGGCCTGTGCGTCACCGACAGCAACAACAACCTGGTGGGCCTCCTTACGACTACCAATCTGATGGATGCACTGATCGCCCTCTGCGGCAGGGAGTGACGCACAGCATCGATCCAGAACAAACAACGGATGCCGGGGTACTGACCCGGCTTTTCCCGGATCTTTTCACAACAAGGGGCGCTTGCAAGGGCGTCCTTTGTCTATTCACACGCAGGTGTTCTCGTGGTAGTAATATAGCCATTTGAACTCAAGATTCTAGCGTACGTCAATATTTGAGGTTTTTGCCATGCTCACCCTCCTCGTTGTCATCTTTGTCCTGGCCTACACCGCCATCGCCCTGGAACACCCGCTCAAGGTCAATAAAACCGCCTCGGCCCTGATCGGCGCCGGCCTGCTCTGGACGATCTATGCCCTGTCCACCGGCGACCACCATCTGGTGAACGAACAACTGGGCGAATCCCTGATGAATATCGCCCAGATCGTGTTCTTCCTGATGGGTGCCATGACGATTGTCGAGGTAGTGGACGCCCATAACGGTTTTGATGTGATCACCTCGCGCATCCGGACCACCAGCCTGACTTCGCTGCTCTGGCTGGTGGGGATCGTTACCTTTTTCCTCAGCTCGATCCTGGATAACCTGACCACCACCATCGTCATGATCTCTCTGATGAAAAAACTACTGGACAAGCATGATGATCGCCTGTTCTTTGCCGGCATCATCGTCATCGCCGCCAACGCCGGCGGAGCCTGGTCGCCCATCGGCGACGTCACCACCACCTTGCTCTGGATCGGCGGCCAGATCACCACATTGGCGATTATGAAGGGGGTCTTTCTTGCTTCGATGATCAACATGATCGTACCACTGGCTATCACCAGCTGGTTCCTGAAAGGAAAATTGGTGGTATCTCCCATAAAGGTGAAGGTTAATCATGGCCACCGGGCACAGACCACCCCCTTCGAGCAGAACTTCATGTTTGCCATGGGGCTCGGCATCCTGGTCTGCGTCCCGATCTTCAAGACGGTCACCCACCTGCCTCCCTTCATGGGCATCCTCTTCGGCCTGGGGATTCTCTGGCTGGCCGGTGAATTGATCCACAGCAAAAAGGACGAAGAGGCCAAGGAACACCTGACGCTCGTCCGGGCGCTCAAACAGATCGACATGAGCTCGATCGTCTTCTTTATCGGCATCCTGCTGGCCGTGGCGGTTCTGGAGCACACCCATATCCTCACCAATCTGGCCGGTTGGCTGACGAAAACTGTCGGACGCGAAGACGTGATCGTTACCATCATCGGCATGGTCAGCGCCATCGTGGACAACGTACCACTGGTGGCGGCATCCATGGGGATGTACAGCATGACCCAGTATCCGGCAGACAGCTTCCTCTGGGAGTTCATGGCCTACTGTGCCGGCACCGGCGGCTCAATCCTGATCATCGGCTCAGCTGCCGGTGTGGCTGCTATGGGGCTGGAAAAAATCCACTTCTTCTGGTATGTGAAGCGGATCAGCGGATTGGCTTTGATTGGATACTTCGGCGGAATTGTAGTCTATATTGCGCAGTACAAAATGTTCCACTAGCACCGGGAGTCCGGTTGATCGGAACGCTGATATGCTAAAACCGACTACTGTGAATGATGTTGCAAATTTCTTTGAAGGCCGCGTTGCAAGCTTTCTGCTGAGTGCAGTCCTGTTTGCCGCCAACTTCCTGATCTTTTATTTCCTCTGGATTTCGGTTTTTCCAAACATGACCGGGCTGATACGTCTGGCAGTATGCTGGGTAGGCGCCTATGCCATGACCTGGATCATGACCCTGCTGGCCAAGGGTCTCATCGCCCGGTGTATCCTGACCCTGTTTTTTATCGGATTATCATACATCGTGCTCATGCACAAACCCTGACAGTCAGAAAGAAAAGGAATATTAGTGTATGCTGCGCCCACTGTCACTGTCTCTGATACTCATCCTGCTGCTGATCTCTCCCCTCTCGTTTTCAACGGACAAGATCCCCAACTTTACCTGCGAAACACCGATCTCCACCGGCTGCGCCATCAAAACCAACCGCAGCGGGGTTCTTGACCAGCCCAATCCCAGAGTTCGCCCGCAAAAGCTGTCCACAACCTCGCAACGCTATAGCTTTCCCGAACCGCTGATCCCCGCAATTGAATCCATCTTCTTTTATTCCCACAGCAGGGCACCACCCACGACTCCCCTCTCAGTCTAGGTTTCCGTTCCGGAAAGGACTTTTCATTCAGTCGCCGCCAGTCGGTCAGACTGCCTGAACAGCACTGTTCACCACTGTCGCGTCCGTCATATGCAGATTCAATCAGCTCCTCCCGTAAGCGGAAACCACCTGATTTTCAACCGTAGTCATACGGATGAAAGCCGTCATGATTTTGTTTCCAATCATAACGAGGAGGGCTTTATGCTTACATCTCTTAAACAGTGGTTTCATAAAGGCACTGACGGTAATCAGCGGCAGGAGACCAGATGTCTCTGTTGCGGCGATTGTTGTGAATCGTTCGGAGGTCATCTGCATGTCTCCAAAGCCGACCTGGAGCGTTGGCGCAATCAGGAACGCGATGACCTCCTGGCACGCGTCAACCGTCTCGGCTGGATCTGGGTAGATCCGCAGACGAAACAACTTGAGGAGCGCTGCCCGTTCCTCGAACGGTTTGACGCCAAAACCGCTACCTGCCGTATTCAGGAAACCAAGCCGGATATCTGCCGGGACTATCCAACCCTGGCTCACGAACGGCGCTGTTTGCACGGCGTGTTTCTGAAATGAAGATTGAAATTATTACTACAAAAAGGAAATCAAATGACAATTACCGCAGTTGTAACAACAATCATCCTGCTGACGGCACTCCCCGCATGGGCGGCCGGCAGCGGTGGAGAAATCATCAACCTGACCGGCTCCGCCATGGGGATTCTGGCGCTGGCGCTGTTTGTGGCGGCTTACGGTCTGGTTATCTCCGAAGAAAAGCTGCATATGCGCAAGAGCAAGCCGGTGATCGTTGCGTCCGGTATCATCTGGGTGCTGGTGGCGCTCTCTTACCAAGCGCT